>NZ_JAMPXE010000018.1 GCF_023701345.1 Rhodoferax sp.
AATCAGCCAGTTGTTGCGCACCTGGCGCCAGGCTTCGCCGGCATTGGTCAGGCGTGAGCCGGGGTATTGCACGAAGGGCTGGATCAGCACCCCGGCTTCAGGCGCCTGCATCACTGGCAAACTGCTGTAGCCGGCCACGCCCGAGTTCACCTGGCGCCACATGGGCGCGTTGTTGCCGGGCTGCACGCGGGCGCGCTCGCCGTTGGTCTGGCTGGCGTAGCCGGGTTCCTCGCTGGCATCGGGCTTGACGTCCAGGATGTTCTGGCTCTGGATGCCAGGCATGGCGGCAGCGGGCGCAGCTGGTGGTGCTGCAACGGTTGCCGGTGCGGTTTGCGCCACGGCACCACCCCAACACAGGGCCAGTGTGGCAACGACTGAAAAGGCTTTGATCATGTTCGGCCTCCTGCTCAATTCATGCGGGTGTAGTCGTTCTGGCCGTACTGATTGCGCGCTTTGAGATGTGACTCCCAACTGGCCTTGTCGCCCTGCTTCCAGTCTTGATTGGCAAACGGCTTGCCGGTGCCGGTGAAAGCTGCGCTGTCTTTTTTACTGGTCTCAAGCTCTTGTGGCTTGTCGCCACAGGCACTCAAACCGGCCGCCAGGACGACAGCAAAAATGAGCTTTTTCATGACTTTGCTCCTTCCGGTGCGGCCACGCCGGGTTGGCCCGCCTGTTTGGACCCGTAAGCAGTGCCCCAGCCCCAGACCTCGGCGCCCTTGCCACGGCGCAACACGCGGTTGCGGAAGATATCGGCCACCACATCGCCATCGCCGCCGATCAGCGCCTTGGTCGAGCACATTTCGGCGCAGGCCGGCAGTTTGCCCTCGGCGAGACGGTTGCGGCCATATTTCTCGAACTCGGCCTGGCTGCCGTTGGCCTCCGGGCCGCCGGCGCAGAAAGTGCACTTGTCCATCTTGCCGCGCACACCAAACGTGCCTTGGCTGGGAAACTGCGGCGCGCCAAACGGGCAGGCATAAGAGCAGTAGCCGCACCCAATACACACGTCCTTGTCGTGTAACACCACACCCTCGTCGGTGCGATAGAAGCAGTTGACCGGGCACACCGCCATGCAGGGTGCGTCGCTGCAATGCATACACGCCACCGAGATCGATTTTTCTCCGGGCACACCGTCGTTGAGGGTGACCACCCGGCGGCGGTTCACGCCCCAGGGCACTTCGTGCTCGTTCTTGCACGCGGTCACGCAACCGTTGCATTCAATACAGCGCTCTGCGTCGCAGATAAATTTCATACGGGCCATGTTGTTCTCCTTATGCTTTCTCGACGTTGCAGACCGTGGTCTTGGTTTCCTGCATCATGGTCACGCTGTCATAACCATAAGTGGTGGCGGTGTTGATGGCCTCGCCGCGCACAATGGGCGCCGCACCAGCCGGGTAATGGGCCAGCATGTCGGCACCCTGCCAACGCCCGGAGAAGTGGAAGGGCATGAACACGGTATCGGGCCCGACACGCTCGGTCACCAGCGCCTGCACGTTGAGGCGTGCGCCGGTGGGGGTCGACACCCAGGCCCGCTCGCCGTTGCGAATGCCCTTGTCGGCCGCCACCTTGGGGTTGATCTCGATGAACATCTCCTGCTGCAACTCGGCCAGCCAGGGGTTGGAGCGGGTTTCTTCGCCACCGCCCTCGTATTCGGTCAGGCGCCCCGAGGTCATGATGAACGGGAACTTCTCGTGCACCTTGTCCACGATGTTTTTGTCCTGCACCGTCTTGTACAGCGTGGGCAGGCGCCAGAAGGCTTTCTTGTCGTCGTGCGTCGGGTACTTGGCCACCAGATCGGGGCGAATGCCATACAGCGGTTCGCGGTGCTTGGGAATGGCGTCGGGGAAGTTCCAGACCACGGCACGCGCCTTGGCGTTGCCGAACACGTGGCAGCCGTGCACCTTGAGCACCACGCGCTGAATGCCGCCAGACAGGTCGGTCTTCCAGTTCTTGCCCTCGGCGGCGGTTTTTTCAGCGTCGGTCAAATCGTCCCACCAGCCAAGCTTCTTGAGCAGCACATGGTCGAACTCGGGGTAACCGGTGGTGATGTCGGCGCCCAGCGAGTGCGAGCCGTCTTCGGCCAGCAGGTTGACGCCGTCTTTTTCCACGCCAAAGTTGGCGCGGAAGTTGCCGCCGCCGTCCATCACGTGTTTGGAGGTGTCGTACAGGTTGGGCGAGCCCGGGTGCTTGAGTTCGGGGGTGCCATAACAGGGCCAGGGCAAACCAAAATAATCGCCGGTGAAGTCGTAGCCTGTTTCCTTGTCCTTGCCGCCTTTGGCACGCAGCGTTTTCACATCAAACAAGTGCATGTTGCGCATGTGCGCTTTCAGACGCTCCGGGCTCTGGCCGGTGTAGCCGATGGTCCAGGTGGACTTGTTGATTTCGCGCAGGATGTCTTCCGGTGCCGGCTCGTCCATGCCGTTGACCTTTTGCATCTTGTAGTTGACCGACAGCTCCTTGCCAAAGCCCAGCCTGTCGGCGAACTGTTGCATGATCATGTGGTCCGATCGGCTTTCCCACAGCGGCTCGATCACTTTTTCACGCCACTGAAGGGAGCGGTTCGACGCCGTCACCGAGCCACTGGTCTCGAACTGGGTGGCCGCCGGCAACAGGTACACGGCACGGTTCGGGTTGAGGTCTTCGGGCTGGCCGGGCATGGCGGCCATGGCTGCCGTGGCGGATGGATAGGGGTCGACCACCACCAGCAAGTCGAGCTTGTCCATGGCGCGTTTCATTTCCAGGCCACGGGTTTGAGAGTTGGGCGCATGACCCCAGTAGAAGACACCGCGCAGGTTGCTGTCCTGGTCGATGAGCTCGTTTTTCTCGAGCACGCCGTCGATCCAGCGCGACACCGTGATGCCGGGCTTGCTCATCATGGCCGGCGTGGCGAACTGCTTTTTGATCCACTCATAGTCCACGCCCCAGACCTTGGCAAAGTGCTTCCAGGAGCCTTCAACAATGCCGTAGTAGCCGGGCAGCGAGTCAGGATTCGGGCCGACGTCGGTGGCACCCTGCACATTGTCGTGACCACGAAAGATGTTGGTGCCGCCACCGCTCTTGCCGACGTTGCCCAGCGCCAGCTGCAAGATGCACGAGGCGCGCACCATGGCGTTGCCGATGGTGTGCTGGGTTTGGCCCATGCACCAAACCAGTGTGCTGGGGCGGTTCTCGGCCATCATTTTGGCCACGCGCAGCACCTGATCCTCCTTGACGCCGCACACCTCTTCAACCTTGTCGGGCGTCCACTGGGTCATCACCTCTTCGCGCACTTTCTCCATGCCATAGACGCGATCAAAGATGTACTGCTTGTCTTCCCAGCCATTGTTGAACACGTGGTACAGCACGCCAAACAAAAAGGCGATGTCGGAGCCCGAGCGGATGCGCACGTATTCGTCGGCCTTGGCCGCCGTGCGGGTAAAACGTGGGTCGACCACAATCATCTTGGTGCCGGTTTCCTTGGCGTGCAGCATGTGCAGCATGCTGACCGGATGCGCCTCGGCCGCGTTGGATCCGATGTACAAGGCGCACTTGCTGTTTTGCATGTCGTTGTACGAATTGGTCATGGCGCCGTAACCCCAGGTGTTGGCAACGCCAGCCACCGTGGTGCTGTGGCAAATGCGCGCCTGGTGGTCGCAGTTGTTGGTGCCCCAGAAGCTGACAAACTTGCGCAACAGGTAGGCCTGCTCGTTGTTGTGTTTGCTTGATCCGACAAAATAAACGCTGTCCGGGCCGCTGGCTTTTTTGAGCTCCAGCATTCTGGCGCTGATCTCGCTCAAGGCCGCGTCCCAGCTGATGCGCTGGTACTTGCCGTTGACCAGTTTCATGGGGTAGCGCAGGCGGAACTCGCCATGACCGTGCTCGCGCAGGGCGGCGCCCTTGGCGCAGTGCGCGCCGAGGTTGATGGGCGAATCAAACACCGGTTCCTGGCGCACCCAGACACCGTTTTCAACCACCGCATCCACCGCGCAGCCCACCGAGCAGTGGGTGCAAACCGTGCGCTTGATCTCGATCTTGCCTTCCCCCACCGCCACCTTGCCGGTGGCGGCACCGGCTTTTTTGACCAGCGTCAGTTGCGAAGCCGCCAGCCCGGCACCGACTCCCAAACCCGATCGGCGCAAAAAAGCTCGTCGGTCCATGGTGGGCAGGGCTTGGCTCAGGCCACGGCGCAAACTGTGAACAAAGGGCGCACGCGCAGCACCTGGGGCACCAGATTTCTTGGTTAACAACATGGGAGTCTCCGAAAAATTAAACGCGCGTGGTCTTGTAATACTGCTTGACGTGCTCGCTGAGCACGTAGCCGCCGCCCTTTTCAGGCTTGGGCCGGGGTAGCGCAGCGGCTTCAGGAACCGCTTGAATTGCCGGTAAAACGCTCACCGCGGCGGCAAGCGCACCCGCGGTACCTGCGCCGGCAAACAGGGTGCGCCGTGACAGTTTGGAGGGGGATGAAGGCATGAAAAGTCTCCTCGGGTGAAATACTTATGAACGCAACGACATAGCTTTGATAACGCTCAATCTAACAACATGCGCGCTGCTGTTCAAGGGGGGAAACCCCCGCCTGGACGTAAACAAAACAATCACAACTGATTTTTCTCAACGCTTGGCCATATATGCACGCCCAACACCCGTCTGCTGCAAGACAGATTTGAGGCCTTACAGCAAGGACTCAGCTGGCGCTGATGCAACGTACTGTCCTATACTTTGCGGATGAACCAAGTCGTACATTTATCGCCCAAGAAAACACAGAAAACCAAAACGACCAACGCCAAAGTAACGGCGCGAGCACTCACCCGGACCAACGACCCGGAGCGCACCATGGCGGGGATTCTGGAAGTAGCCACGGTCGAGTTCGCCAAAAAAGGGCTGGACGGTGCGCGCATCGACGAGATTGCCGCAGCCACAAAAACCAGCAAGCGCATGATTTACTACTACTTCATCAGCAAGGAAGGTTTGTACCGGGCGGTTCTGGAGGACATGTACCGACGCATGCGAAGCATCGAATCTGGCTTGCATCTGACCGATTTACCGCCCGTGGAAGCGCTGCAAAAGCTGGTGGGCTTCACTTTCGACCACCACCATGACAACGAGAACTTCATCCGCCTGGTGATGTCAGAAAACATGCAGCGCGGCGCCTACCTGTCGCAAAGCAAAAGCATCCAGGATCTCAATGTACCGGCCATTGCAGCCATCCAGGAGTTGTACGACCGGGGTGTGGCGTCCGGGGTGTTTCGTACCGGACTCGACCCGGTCGATATTCATGCCTCCATCTCGGCATTGACATTTTTCAATGTGTCCAATCAGCATACCTTTGGCCTGATTTTCAATCACGATCCAGCATCTCCCAAAGCCATTGCCGTGCGCCGAAAAAACATCATCGACATGGTGTTGCGCTTCATGCTCGCCTGAGCACATTCAATTTATCGCCCGGTGAGCTGGATTTTTTTGCGTAAATTAGGGTAAACCCTAATTATCAAAAACTAACCAGTTAGTACATTAACACATCCGAATGTTCTGGAGACAAATATGGTTCAAAAATTGATTGGGCGCTACTGCCAGTTGCTGACCATGATCATCGTCATCTGCCTGGTGCTGATGGTGCTGATGGTGTTTGGCAACGTGGTGATGCGCTACGCCTTCAACTCCGGCATTTCGGTGTCCGAAGAGTTGTCCCGGTGGTTGTTCCTGTGGCTGATCTTCCTGGGAGCCAGCGTTGCGGTGCATGAGCAGGCCCACATGGGCAGCGACATGGTGGTCGAGTTGCTACCACCCAAACTGCAAAAAGTGGCCGTGGTGGTCGGTCAATTGCTGATGCTGTGGGTGACCTGGCTGATTTTCTCTGGCAGCCTGGCGCAAACCAGGATCAATTGGGAGGTCCAGGCCCCCGTCACCGAATACTCCATGGCCTGGGTCTACAGCACCGGCGTGGTGTTTGCTGTCTCCACCGGGCTCATGCAGATCAGCGACCTGTGGTTCACGCTGCGCGGCCAACTTACTCCGGTGCAGATCCGCAAAGCGCACCACGCCGCCGAGCTGGAGCAGTTTGAAGCCGATGCCCGTGCCGCTGAACAACAGGCTGGCAAGTCGGCCACCACCCACTAATACGGAGCCATCCATGACCATTGCCATTTTTCTAGCCGCCTTGATCGGCGCGGTTGCGCTCGGTATTCCGATTGCTTATTCGCTGTTGCTTTCCGGTGTTGCCCTGATGGTGCATCTGGGCAATTTTGACGCGCAAATTCTGGCGCAAAACGTGCTGGAAGGCGCCAACAGCTTCCCCTTGCTGGCGGTGCCATTCTTTATGCTGGCCGGTGAAATCATGAACGTCGGCGGCTTGTCGCGGCGCATTGTGGACCTGGCGATTGCGCTGGTCGGCCATGTGCGCGGGGGCTTGGGTTACGTGACCATCATCGCCGCCTGTCTGATGGCCTCACTGTCGGGCTCGGCGGTGGCGGATACCGCCGCGCTGACCGCCTTGTTGCTGCCCATGATGGTGCGCGCCGGCCACCAGAAGGCGCGCTCGGGCGGTCTGATTGCCTCGGCCGGCATCATTGCGCCGATCATTCCCCCGTCGATCCCGTTCGTGATCTTCGGTGTGACTGCCAACGTGTCCATCGGCAAGCTGTTTCTGGCGGGTATCGTGCCCGGCCTCATGATGGGCATTGCCTGCGCGATTGCCTGGTGGCTCACAGCACGCGCCGAGGCCGTGGTGACCCCCCCCAAAGCGACCCGTGCCACCTTGGTCAAGGCCTTTCGTGAATCCACCTGGGCGCTGGTGTTACCGCTCATTGTCTTGGTCGGTCTGAAGTTTGGTGTCTTCACACCGACCGAAGCCGCCGTGGTGGCGGCGGTCTATGCCTTCTTTGTGGCCACCGTGGTGTACCGCGAACTGAGCCCGAAGCAGTTGTACGAGGTGTTTGCGGCTTCGGCCAAAACCACCTCGATCATCATGTTCATGGTGGCGGCGGCAGCAGTCAGTGCCTGGTTGATTGCCGTGGCCGACCTGCCGGGGCAACTCATCGTCATCCTGGAGCCGTTCATGCAAAGCCCGACCACCTTGCTCTGCATTTTGATGCTGGTGCTGCTGCTGGTCGGCATGGTGATGGACCTGACCCCCACGATCCTGATTCTGGCGCCGGTGATGGTGCCGGTGGTCAGGGCCGCAGGCATCGACCCGGTGTACTTTGGCGTGCTGTTTGTGCTGGTCGGCGTGATTGGCCTGGTGACACCGCCAGTGGGCACCGTGCTCAACGTCGTGGCCGGTGTCGGCAAAATGAAAATGGACCAGGTGGCGCGTGGCGTGATGCCGTTCCTGATCGCCGACATCATTGTCCTGTTCCTGCTGGTGTTCTTCCCGGCCCTCGTGCTGGTTCCGCTGGACTTCTTTTATAAATGATTTTTCCGGGCTGCTGCGGCACTGGGCACGCCACCGCTTCAACCCTTTTAACGGCGTCCCGATTGCACTGTAGATGGAGAGACAAATGAAACGACTCGTACTGAAATCACTCGTCGCCGCCGTGGCCCTGGCCGCTTTTGGCATGGCTTCGGCTCAGGACATCAAGGAGCGCACCTTCAAATTCGCCACCAACGGCGCCGGCGAGCACCCTTCCGTGGCCGGCATGAAAAAGTTCTCTGAACTGGTGGCTGCCAAGTCCGGTGGCAAGATGCAGGTCAAGATGTTCGTCGGCGGCATTCTCGGCAGTGACCAGGCCAACATTTCGGCCATTCAGGGCGGCACGCTGGAAATGGCTGTGATGAACACCGGCATTCTGGCCAGTGTGGCCAAGGAACTGGCGATTTTTGATTTCCCGTTTTTGTTCGCCAACAACAAAGAGTCTGACGCGCTGGTGGACGGCCCGGTGGGCAAGAAGCTGCACCAGAAACTCGAAGCCAAGGGTCTGGTCGGTCTGGCCTATTGGGAACTCGGCTACCGCGAGATCACCAACAGCAAGCGCCCCTTGGTCAAGGTGGAAGATATCGAAGGCCTGAAACTGCGCGTGATCCCGAACCCGATCAACGTGGCCTGGGTCAAGGCGCTGGGTGCCAACCCGACACCGCTGCCCTTCCCCGAGGTGTACAGCGCGCTTGAGCAAAAAGCCATTGACGGTCAGGAAAACCCGGTGTCGGTGATTGCCACCAGCAAGTTCTGGGAAGTCCAGAAATTCATGACAATGACCAACCACCAGTACAACCCGCAGTCGGTGATCTTCAGCAAGAAGGTCTGGGACGCCTTGAGTCCTGCCGAGCGCAAGATTCTGGACGACTCGGCCGACGAGGCGACCAAATACCAGCGCGAGCAGGCGCGAGCCGCCGTGGCAGTCAACCTGGAGCTACTGAAGAAGGGTGGCATGACCGTGTCGGAATTTGCACCGACTGAAGTGGCCAAGCTGCGCGACAAGATGAAGCCGGTGATTGCCCAGTTCAGCGCCAACGTGGGCGAGGAGACCGTCACCGAAGTCCAGGCCGAATTGGCCAAGATGCGCAAGTAAGCGTGTTGTGACCAGCGTCCCTAGGGGCGCTGGTCACCCATATCTTCATTTTTTTGCAAATTCACAGGAGATTTCATGCGAGTTCTCATGCTGCACGGCATCAACCACAACATGTTTGGCAAGCGCGACCCCAAGCAGTATGGCACCATCACGCTCGATGAAATCAATGCCTCGTTGACCGCACTGGGCATGGAGTTGGGTGTCGAGGTCGAGGCCTACCAGACCAATTGCGAAGGCGAGATGTGCGAGCGCATCCACCAGGCTTACCAGGACGGTGTCGATGCCGTGCTGATCAATGCCGGCGCCTGGACGCATTACTCCTATGGCATTCGCGACGCGCTGGCCATCCTGACCTGCCCGATCGTGGAGATGCACATGTCCAACATCCATGCGCGCGAGGAATTCCGCCACAAATCAGTCTTTGGCGAAATCGTCATGGGCCAGATTTGCGGCTTTGGCGTGGACAGTTACCTGCTGGCCTTGCGCGCGGGCGTGTCAGCTGCAAAGGTTGCAAAAAAATGAAGATCGACGGCAATACAGAAATCATTGCGCACATCGGTTTTCCGACCTTCGCTTTCAAGGCTCCGAAAATCTACAACCCGTGGTTTGAAGCCTCCGGCATCAACGCCATCGTGGTGCCCATGGGCTGCCAGGCGACCGACTACCCCGACTTTTTGCGCGCCATCTTCAAGCTGGCCAACATCCGCGGTGCCCTCATCACCATGCCGCACAAGGTGACCACCGTGGGCCTGCTCGACGAGGTCTTGCCCACGGCGGCCATTGCCGGCTCGTGCAACGCGGTGCGCCGCCTGCCTGATGGCCGCTTGCAGGGCGACATGTTTGACGGCGAAGGCTTTGTGCGCGGCCTCAAACGCAAGGGTTTCGACCCCAAAGGCCGCCGCACCCTGGTGGTGGGCGCCGGTGGTGTGGGTTGCGCCATTGCCGCCTCGCTGGCCGCCGCCGGCGTGCTGGAGATGGACTTGTTCGATATGAACATTGAGGCCGCAGCCGGCCTGGCCCAGCGCCTGCTGCAGCATTACCCAAACATGACGGTGCGCACCGGCAGCAAAGACCCGGCAGGTTACGAACTGCTGGTCAACGCCACACCGATGGGCATGAACGACGGCGACCCGCTGCCGGTGGACATGTCACGGGTTGACCCCGCCACTTTTGTCGGTGAAGTGGTCATGAAGACCGACATGACCGCTTTTTTGAAAGCCGCGCAAGCGCGCGGTTGCCGCATCCAGATTGGCTCGGACATGCTGTTTGAGCAGATTCCCGCCTACCTGGAATTTTTTGGCTACCCCAGCACCACACCCGAAGAACTGCGTGCCGTGGCGCAAAGCTAGACTCGTCATTGCAAACAAAGTGAAGCAATCCATGAGCCCATGGACTGCCGCGCTTCGCTCGCAGTGACGAGATACATTCGTTAAACGTATTGAAAGCAAAACTATGACCACAGCCACCACCCCAGATGTCCTGATCTCTGAAGTCGGTCCGCGCGACGGCCTGCAGTCGGTCAAGGCCACCATGCCCACCGCAGACAAATTCCGCTGGATCGACGCGCTGGTGGCCGCTGGCCTGCGCGAAATCGAGGTCTGCTCCTTCGTGCCCGCCAAACTGCTGCCGCAAATGGCCGATGCCGCCGAGGTGGTCAAACACGCCTTGCAATACCCGGGCGTGACGGTGATGGCGCTGGTGCCCAATTTGCGCGGCGCCGAAGCGGCGTTGCAATCGGGCGTGCACAAGCTCACCATTCCGTGCTCGGCCAGCGAAGCACACTCCCTGGCCAATGTGCGCAAGAGCCGCAAGGACATGGTCGAAGAAGTGCGCGCCATCGTGCGCCTGCGCGACGAGATCGCGCCGGGTGTCAAGATCGAAGCGGGTTTATCCACCGCCTTTGGTTGCACCATCCAGGGTGAAGTCACCGATGACGACGTGGTCTGGATGGCCGAGCAGGTCGTGGCGGCCGGCGTCGACGAAGCCGGTTTGTCCGATACCACCGGCATGGCCAACCCGGCACAGGTGCGCCGCCTGTTCACATTAGTCCGCGCCGCCATTGGCGACAAGACCGGGGCCGCCCACATGCACAACACGCGCGGCCTGGGTCTGGCCAATTGCCTGGCTGCCTATGACGTGGGGGTGCGCACCTTCGACGCATCGCTGGGTGGCCTGGGCGGCTGCCCTTATGCGCCGGGCGCCTCCGGCAACGTGGTGACCGAAGACCTGGTCTTCATGTTCGAGGCCATGGGCATCCGCACCGGCGTCGACATCGAAAAACTCATCGCCGCCCGGGAACCCCTGATGGCCGGTCTGCCGGGTGAGCCAGTCTATGGCATGACCCCATTGGCAGGATTGCCCAAGAACTGGAAACTGGCAGCTTGATTTGCTGTAGGAGCGGCGCCCATGCCGCGACGGTTTGAGGTGAAATAACACCATGTTGTTTCGCATCGTCAGCATCGTCTTCCCGATTTTCATCATTGTGATGGTCGGCTTTGCCTATGGGCGCAAGCACCGACCAGACATGCAGGTGGCCAACAGCCTGAATATCTCGGTGTTTTTGCCGGCGCTGTTTTTTTCGGCGCTGGCCGGTAAAGCCTTCAATCTGGCAGACAACATTCCCATTGCTTTCGGCTGTGCCGTGGTGGTGCTGGGCTCTGGCGCACTCACCTGGGTTGTCGCCCGGCTGCTCGGCCTGGATCCCAAAACGCTGGTGCCACCGTCGATGTTCAACAATGTCGGCAACATGGGCCTGCCCTTGCTGCTGCTGACCTTTGGCGAACAGACCCTGGGCGCCGCCGTGGTGCTGATGCTGGTGGTGACGCTGTTGCAGTTCACCGTGGGTATCTGGCTGCTCAGTGGCCGCCTCGAGCCATCGATGCTCTGGCGCGAACCATTGCTGGCGGCCGCTGGTGCCGGGATTTTCTTCAGCCTGAGCGGTTTGACGGTGTGGCAGCCGCTGATGGTGGCCATCAAGCTGATGGGGGACATTTCAATTGGCTTGATGATTTTTTCTCTCGGGGTACGTTTGTCCACTGCCCACCTGGGTGCCTGGCGCATCGGGGTGGTGGGTGCCTGCGTGACGCCGATCACGGGCATGCTGGTGGCTTGGGGGTTTGGCCTGATGGCTAACCTGAACCTGCTTGAGCAAAATATGCTGTTTGTGTTTGGCGCGCTGCCGCCGGCCGTGTCCGGCTTTATATTGGCCGAACGCTACCAGCAGGAACCCGACAAGGTGGCCAGCATTGTCATCATCGGCAATGCGTCGGCGCTGTTTTTTATTCCCCTGGCGCTCGCGCTGCGCCTGTAACCGGAGCTGATGCCCATGGATTTGCCGATTCACCAACTGTCGATGACGGTGCTGATGACCCCCGACACCGCCAATTTTTCCGGCAACGTGCATGGCGGCACCATTTTGAAACTGCTGGACCAGGTGGCCTTTGCCTGCGCCAGCCGCTACGCCGGGCGCTATGTGGTCACGCTCAGTGTCGACCAGGTGATGTTTCGCCAGCCGATCCATGTCGGCGAGCTGGTCACGTTTTTGTCGTCGGTGAACCACACGGGTTCTTCGTCAATGGAAATCGGCATCAAGGTGATTGCCGAAAATATCCAGAACCGCGTGGTGCGCCACGTCAACAGCTGTTTCTTCACGATGGTCGCGGTCGATGACGACAAAAAACCGGCTCATGTGACCCCGCTGCAACCCACCACGGCTGACGAACTGCGCCGTCACACTGCGGCTGAACTGCGCAAGCAAATGCGACGCGAGATGGAACAGCGTTTTGCCGCGACACGAACCGGCCCGGAACCTGCCTGATTTTCAACGCCCATGACCTCCCTGCACACACCCATGATCGACTGCCACGTCCACATCTTTGACCCGGACCGCTTTCCCTATGCGCCAGACACCTGGTATCGCCCCGCCGGTGGTGAAACCGGCACGGCGGCCCAGCTCGGACAGGTGCTCGATGCCCACGGCGTGTCGCATGCGCTGATCGTCGGGCCCAACTCGGGCTACGGCATGGACAACCGCTGTCTGCTGGACGCGCTGGCCCAGGGCAAGGGCCGCTACCAGGGCGTGGCCGTGGTGCGCAATGACGCCAGCCGTGACGAGTTGCAGGACCTGCAGGCCGCCGGTGTGGTGGGCGTGGCCATGAACGCGGCCTTGCTCGGTGTGGATTTTTACCGCGACACCGGGCCACTGCTGCAGCACATGCGCGATCTGGGCCTGTGGGCGCAGGTGCAGGTGCAGGCCGATGAACTGGTGGCCTTGAAACCTCTGCTGCAAGACAGCGGCGCCCAACTGCTGTTCGACCACTGCGGCCGCCCTGACCCGAAGGCGGGTGTGGGCCAGGCCGGCTTTGCAGCCTTGCTGTCGCTGGCAGAGACCGGGCGTGCCTGCGTCAAGCTGTCCAGCCTGGTCAAATGTTCTGCCCAGCCTTATCCTTACCCGGATGCGTGGCCCTATGTGCAGGCGCTGCTCGAAGCCTACACACCGCAAGCGCTGGTGTGGGGCTCGGACTGGCCGTTTCTAAGGGCACCGGCGCGCATCGACTACGGCCCGCTGCTGGCGCTGTTTGCGCAGCTGGTGCCCGATGCTGCCGACCGCCAGGCCATTGGGTATGACACACCGCGCCGGCTGTTCGGGTTTGGAAAGTAGCTGTCGATGGCAAAAAGTCCAGATCAGCATTGCCGAATTCAAATTGTGAAAAACAACATTCAGGCCGTCATTTTTGACTGCGACGGCACACTGGTCGACAGCGAAGTGCCGGGCATGGACGTGTTGCACGCCCATGCCCTTGCACTGGGTCTTGACTTCACGCGTGAACAGGCCCACCAGCAGTTTCGCGGTGTGCGCATGGCCGATTGCATTGCCTGGATTGGCGCGCAACTGCAGCACAAGCCGGATGGTTTTGAGGTGGATTTCGCGCGTAGTGTCCGCACTGCGCAGGCCGAGCGCTTCAATGAAGGTCTGGCGATCATCCCTGGCGCATTCGAGTTGCTGGAAAGGCTGACGATCCCGTTTTGCGTGGCGACCAACGGACCGCGGGAAAAAGTTGAACTGACGCTGGGTTTGACGGGTTTGTTAAAGTATTTTCCAGACCGCCTGTTCAGCGCCTACGAAGTGGGGAGCTACAAGCCCGATCCGGGCCTGTTTTTGCATGCTGCCAGGGTCATGGGCGTGGCGCCGCAATACTGTGCCGTGGTCGAGGACAGCCTGCCTGGAATACTGGCGGGTCTGGCGGCCGGCATGCAGGTCTATGCGCTGATTCACCCTGATGCCTTGAGTCCGGACGTCTTGCAACAAATTCACCTCATCAAGAATTTGACCGAATTGAATTTTCTGGAAACTGGCCGATGAATCCGGACCTGTATTTCTGGCTGGCGGGCTGCGCGGCCCTGCTCGTTGGTCTTTCCAAGGGCGGCCTGCCAGCTGTGGGCATGTTGGCGGTTCCGGTTTTGTCTTTGGTGATGTCTCCGGTGAAAGCTGCCGTTTTGTTGCTCCCCATTTTCGTCATTTCCGACGTCGTTGGCATCTGGCTGTACCGGCGTGACTACAGTGCTGCCAACCTCCGCATCCTGATCCCGGCAGGCGTCGTCGGTGTGCTGGTCGGATGGCTGACGGCGTCCATCGTTTCGGAGATAGCCATCACCTTCATGATTGGTGTTGTGGGCCTGGCGTTTTGCCTGAATGTGTGGCTGCGCAAACAAGGCAATGCGCCGGCACAACCCGCAAATGCCGTCAAAGGCTGGTTCTGGGGCAGCCTGGCAGGCTTTACCAGCTTTATTTCGCACGCCGGCGCCCCACCCTTTCAGGTGTACATGCTGCCGCAAAAATTGCCTAAAACAGAATTCGCCGGGACTGCCACCATCGTCTTTGCCGTGATCAACGCCGCCAAAATTCTCCCTTATCAAAATTTGCGGCCCTATTCGGGCGAGACCCTTTGGAGCGCTGCCGTGCTGATTCCGTTTGCCCTGATCGGAACGGTGTGCGGCGCCTATCTGACGCGGCGCATTGCTGAAGTCTGGTTTTACCGGATCGTCCAGATCAGTTTGTTCGCGGTGTCACTCAAACTCATTTTCAATGCCGTGCAGAGCCAACTCGGCTTGACCTGACCCGAGCCACCGACGTTTGGTTTTGGCGGGTAACTTCAATTGACCTGCTCGGTTGGCATTGGCAGCTTCAGACCAACGCTTTTGACAACACCCTCTGACATCGTGCGCACACTCAATTCAGCACTGCCGAGCGCCATGTGGTCACCCACCACCAACGGCCGTTTGATGGCCTGGGTGAGCCAGGCATCGACACTCAGTTCAGCATCATGCGGTGCTGGCAGACCGTAAAAATCGCAAATATCTGCCACCCTGGTGTTGGCCTGGAGCGTGAAGTCGCCAAACACGGCCCGCACCGCAGACGTATCGTCTTGATCGGGCAGCGCCACGCCCATCCTGTGGGCCAGCCAGCCGATCGTGCTGCCCTGCAACAGCAGCGAAGCGAGTACCACCACAAAAGCCACGTTGAAGATGATCCGTGCCTCGGGCAAGTCGGCCATGAAGGGAAAGATCGCCAGCACAATCGGCACCGCCCCGCGCAGGCCGACCCAGGCGATGTAGGCGATTTCCTTCGGGCTAAAGCGCAAGGGGGCCAGGCACAAGGCAACCGCCAGCGGCCGGGCGATGAACATCAGCACGGCGGCCACGCCCAGCGCCGGCCACACGAAGCCTTCGATTTCCGAGGGCGTCACCAGCAAACCCAGCAGCACAAACATCAGCGCCTGGGACAACCAGGCGTAGCCGTCGAGCGCGGACAGCGCCGATTGAACGATGTCCGGTGCCCTTCGGTTCAAGACGATACCCAGCAGGTAAACGGCCAGAAAGCCCGAGCCGCCAATCCAGGTGGCAAAGGCGAAGGTCGCCAGGCCCGCCATGGCCAGCAGCAGGGCAATGATGGCACCGGAAGCCTCCAGTTGGTAAATGCGGGGCAGGCCCAGGGCAAAAACCCGTCCAATCCCCATGCCGAGCAACGCGCCCCAGACAAACTGCTTGAGCAGCGACCAGGCGATGACACTGAACGTCAGATCAGCGGCGGCGCCAGTGGCTGCAACTGACGCCAGACCGATCTGGGTAAGCGTCAGATAAACCGCCATCGGATCATTCATGCCCGACTCGATCTCCAGCGTGGTGGCAACCCGTTCGCTCAATTGCACGCCAGAGGTCTTGAGCAGAGAAAAAACAGCCGCCGCGTCGGTCGAACCGACGATGGCGCCCAGCAACAGGGCATTGGTCCAGCTCAGCTTGAGCAGGTAGACCGCGGCGACGGCAGTGAAGCCTGCCGTCAGCAGCACGCCCAGCGATGCGAGCACCAGGGCCGGCTTCAGGCCGGTGCGAAATCTCGGGTAATCGGTGCGCAGACCGCCATCAAGCAAGATGATGACGAGCGCAATATTGCCAACCCAGAAGCTGAGGCGGTAGTCGTTGAACTCCAACCCGCCCGGCCCATCGATACCGGCCAGAATCCCGGTCACCAGAAAAACCAGCAAAAACGAAAACCCGACCTTTTTCGAGAACACGCCCACCAGCACGCTGATAAAAATCAGCGCAGAAGCGCCGAGCAAGGGCAGGCTTAGAAAATCGAGGTTCAGGTTCATCGTGCCATGGATTATCCATGTGCAGCTCCTGCACGGAGCTGGCAAGCCAGCATGATCCACTGACAAAATCTGGGGTGAAAAAACCAGGCCTGACGCACTTAGCCCAGCAGCCAGATCAAGCCGCTCAGGCTGAAAAACGACGCAATGGTGGTCACCAGCAGCGCAGCGGCACCCAAATCTTCCTTGCCGTAGCTTTGCGCCAGGATCGGGTAGATGCCCATCATCGGCATGGCGGCCAGCAGCACGGCGGCCAAGCGCAAAGAAGGCTCCAGCGCGGCCAGGCCCAGCAGCGGCAAAGCCATGACCGCCGCAAGAACAGCCAGCGGATGCAGCACCAGTTTGCCAAACGCAATCGGCATGATCTGCTGACCCATGCCAGCCAGGGGCAGGCCAACCAGCGTGCCGCCAATCACAAACAGCGACAGCCCGGCACTGGACAAGGCAAACAGGTTGACGGCGCGCAGCACCGGCTCCGGCAACTGCCAGCGCATCACCGACACCAGCACCCCGGCCGCCAGCCCGATGATGAGCGGATTGACGGCCAGCCGCTTCAACGACTGGCCCACCACCACCGTCCAATGGCCTGCATCGCCGCGACTGCGCTCGGCCAGCGCCAGCAGCAGCGGGATCACCAGCAGATTTTCAATCAGCATGTTGAGCGCCAGCGCCACGGCAGCGACCGGGGCTACCAGCAGCAGCAAAATGGGGTAACCGACAAAGCCGCTGTTGGAGCAGGTCATGCCCATGACAGCCACCACGCTGTCAGTCGCGCCAAGTCCCTTTCGCTTGCCCCACAGCAGGCCCAGGCCAATCAGCGCCAGCGTGCCCGCCAGATAAGCCAGCACATAGCTGGCATTCAGAATCTCGCCGATCTGGCGCTGTGACAAGGCGTTGAACAACATGGCAGGCAAGGCCAGCTTGATGACAAACTGGCCAAACACGCGCATATCGGCCCGCGCGAACAAGCCGCCGCGGGTGGTCATATACCCCAGCGCAATCGCCATGTAGATGGGGCCGGTGATGGCCAGGATGGGGATCACAGCGGATCACGCAAGGCCTTGACCTGGCTGCGGGTCAACTCGGTTGCCTGATGCAGCAGTTCCGGGGAAAACCGCACTTTGGCTTCTTTGGCAGAAAGGCTGGCGCGCACCGCCTCCAGGTTGGCTCGCATGCGCTGGGGCTCGGCGCGCAAACCAGCCACCAGTTGGGCCACAGCGTGGCTGATGCTTTGGCTGGCCGACAGCAAGGCGGGCCATTGCACCAGTTGGGTCTGCCAGTTGCCCAACGCATTGCCATGTTGCGATGACAAGGTGCTCAACAACGCGGACACCTGATGTGGCACCCGTTGCTCGGCCACTTGCGCCACCATGCACAGCAGGCTGCTGGCGACGGGTGACACCGGCTTGGCACCAGGTACTTCGGCCGGCGCGACGTTACCCTGCGTCAGCTCGCCAAACTCGAACTGTGCCATCTGGGCGATCTCAAACGCGATTCTGCCCAGGTTGCCCACCAACAGCCCCAGAGCACAGGCCAGTGCCACGGTTTGGTCGTGCGCGCTATCGCCGGCAAAGTGCGGCGCCTTGAGTTGCAGCTCGGTGGCCATCAAGGACATCACCTGAAGGCCTTTGCCCTGCATGTCGGCCAGCGTGATTACGGCGTGACCCAGATGCAGGCGCAAGGCCTGGTCGGTGGCAGATTGCAGCTGTTGCTGGCTGCGCACCAGGGGTACCGCCCATTGGCTGCAGGTCAGGCCAAAGCTGGTGATGGTGGCCGCCTGCAACGGGCTGCGCGCCAGCATCGCATCGCTTTCATGGCGCACCGCCAGTGCCAGCAGCGCCTCAACGGTTTTGCCAAGGTCCGTTTCAATACGTTTGAGCACATCGCGCATGACCAGCGCCAGGGCGGTATCCAGCAGCTCCTGATCGCTACAGCCAAAATGCACCCAGGCCGCCGCGTCCGGGTTGAACAAGGCCACCGTTTCACGCAGGCTGGCCACCAGCGGCGTCACCATGCAAAGGGTGCGGCGACTTTCGCGCACCAGTTTGGGGACATCAAACAACTCGACCTTGCAGGTGCCAATGATCGACTGGGCTGCGTCTTGCGGCAGCAAACCGGCACTGGCTTGTGCCCGCACCAGCGCAGCCTCGAAGCGCAACATGGCCTCTATGACGGCGCGGTCACCCAGTGCCTCGGAAACCTCCGGGGTCGATACAAAGCTCTCGAACAGACTGCTCATCAAAACCCAAAGTTAAACGGTCAGCGTACGGCGCAAGCGGATCTGGTTGGGCAGGGGTACCGAGCGTTGCAATACGTCCTGGCCCAGCCACAAGGCTGAGCCCCTGGCACGCTGCGCCACATGGTGTGGCGGCATGGCCGCGTAATCGCCATTGAAAGCGGCCAGGTTGTAGCTGCCCCGGTAACCCAGGCCGTGCAAACTGGTGACCAGCGCGGCCAGTGCCTCGCGATGCGTGCCATCGCCGGGGAGTACGCGCAGAGGCTGGGCGGGCAGCCTGGCTTGCGCCAACAGGTCGGTCAATTGCACCAAGAACAGCCTGTCGGCGTCGAGCATTTCCAGGTCAGCCAGCAGATCGTCCTGCGGCAAGTTGGCAGCCAACACCTCCTGACTGTCCAGGCTCAAACCCAGGTTGGGCATGTCGGTCTCACACACCAGATCCCAGGCCTGCAGATAAGTTTGCACCACGGCAGCACCGGTCCAGCCCTGGTAGGCAATTTTGATGTTCAGGGGAATGGCCAGCATGGCCAACTGGCGCAGGCCACGCACCAGGGTGCTGCCCGTGTCGGTGGCGGGTGCCAGACGCGACGACGGCAACACCAGCAGCGGGCAGTCCAGCGCCTGACACAGCCCGAGCATGGCCTGGGCCAGGTCGAGCTTGAAAGTATGCAGCGGGCCGCTTTGGCCTTCAAAATCGCAATCGGCCTGAAAAGCGGACACGCACAGGCCGCTGGCTTGCACGCTGGCGACGGCGGCATTGAGCCCGTCCGGGTGGTTCACCAGGTCCTGGGCGCAGAGCGTGATCTGTGAAAACCCGGCCTCACGCACAGCGTGCAGTTTGTCAGTCAATGAACCCGCCAGCGCGCGGCAGTCCATGCTGAAATCGTTCATGTTGGCGCTGTTCATGACGGTCAGCCGCGCTGGTCGTGAACAATCTCGAAGCTGACACTGCCGAGCCAGGTTTTGCTCAAAGCCCCGCGCTCGCTGGTCTGCACGCTGGGCGACGACACAAACTCGACACCGCGCCGGCTCAGTTCGGCCACGGCCGCCAGCACGTCGGCGCTGCCCAGGCCAATGCGGTGCAGGCCTTCGTCGTCCTCCACATCCAGCACGCCCGCTTCGGGCTCGATCAGTTGAATGTAAAAGCGCGACTCCGGTGGGCATGGGCTGCGCAAAATACGGCCCTTGGGCAGGATGCCGAAGCGCTGCTCGACAGGCAGTGGCGCAAAGCCCAACAGTTCACGGTAAAACTCGGTCCAGTCTTCGGAGCGGTCATTGCCGATGTACTGCACGATGCCAAAAAAGTGCAGTCCGGCAGTGGCCGGCGGGTGCTGGTCGACGCCGGGAATGGGCGTGAAATCGACGTCGTAAATCGAGAACTGCTTGTGCCGGTCGACAAAATAAATGCGGCTGGTGCCGACGCCGTGGATGGCCGGAATGTTGAGCTCCATCACCTCGACATGGGTCGGCACGCCCCAGGCGCCCCGCTCCAGCGCGCGTCGGTAGGCGGCGGCCGCGTCACGCACGCGCAGGGCAATGGCGGAAATAATCGGCATGTCGCCCAGCGGTGAGCCCTTGGCGTGGGCGTTGACAATGACGTTGATACCGCCCTGGCGGTACAGCAGCACCTCGCGCGAGCGATGCCTGGCCACCGGCTTGAAGCCCATGGTCTCCAGCACCTGACCCAGTGCCTGCGGCTTGGCGGTGGCGTACTCGATGAACTCGAGGCCTTCCAGACCCAGCGGGTTGTCGCCTTCGACGATTTGCTCGCGGTCTGGGCTGGGAGTGAACAGGTTGGCTGCCGTCATGGTGGTGTTCCTCAATGATGAATCACAGCCATTATGCCGATACCCGACCCCGCAGACGCTGCCACCAGGCGGTTTGACTGACGATGGTGAATGTCAACGCGGCCAAAATGATGGCCGACAGCGGTGAGGTGAAAAATTCACCGGCAAACTGCCCCACATTGCCCTCGGCCGAGATCATGGCCTGGCGGTAGGACGAGTCCATCAACGGCCCCAGAATCATGCCCAGAATGATGGGACCCACCTGGAAGCCATACATTTTGAAGATGTAGCCCACCACGCCAAAACCCAGCATCCAGTACACATCCGCCGGGTTGTTGTTGATGGCGTAGGCACCGACGGCCGACAGCATCAGGATGAGCGGCAGCAGCAGCGGTTTGGGGGTTTCCACAATCTTGGCAAAGATCTTGATGCCGGTCAGGCCAAACACCAGCAGGAAACAGTTGGCCAGCGTCAGTGCACCGACCTGGAACCAGAACAGGTGCGGCGTTTCAATCATCAGCATGGGGCCGGGCTTGAGGCCGTGGATGTACATGGCGCCGATGATCACGGCGGTCACCGCGTCGCCCGGGATGCCGAGCGTCATCATCGGAATGTATGCGCCCGGCACAGCGGCGTTGTTGGCCGATTCGGGCGCCACCAGGCCTTCGTATGCACCTTCGCCAAAAGGGCTGGAAGGGTTTTTGACGGTGCGCTTGGCGTGGTCGTACGCCATCAGCGCAGCAATGTCGCCACCGGCACCCGGCAAGGCCCCCACCACCACGCCAATGCCGGAGGTGCGGGTGGCCAGTGGCAAATACTTTTTGACCAGATGCCAAGGGGGAATAATTTTGCTCACGTTTTGTTTGACCGCTTTCAGGTGCATTTCGTGCAACTGCACCAGCACTTCGGCCACACCAAAAAAGCCGATCATGGCGGCCACGTACGAAATACCAGCAGTGAGTTGCAGGCTGCCAAAAGTAAAACGGGGCTCGGCCGTCATCGGGTCCAGTCCCACCGAGCCAATCAACACCCCAAACGCACCCGCAAAGATGCCTTTGGCGAGCGAACCACCCGACAAACTGCCCACCAGCAAAATGCCCCAGATGGCCAGCATCAAATAATCCCGCGGCGCGAATTTGAGCGCCAGGGTGGCCACAGCAGGTGCGGCAATGGCCAGAGCCAGGATGCCGACAAAGCCGCCAAAGACCGACATCACGGTGGTCAATCCAATGGCCGCCCCGGCCTCGCCGCGTTTGGCCAGCGGATAGCCGTCGAGCCCGGTGGCAATGGCCGAGGGCGCACCGGGTATGTTGAGCAGAATGGCGCTGCGCGATCCACCATAGACACCGCCCAGATAAATGCCGGCAATCACCGCCAGCGCCGAATTGATGTCCCACTTGAAGGTGAACGAAATCAGGATCGACACCGCCATGGTGACCGACAGCCCCGGAATGGCGCCGATGTAAATACCGGCAAAGGTGCCGGCTGCAATCAGACCCAGCAGCCTGGGGTCGACCCAGGACATGAAAAAGTAACCCAGTGCTTCATTCATTTGATCAACCCCTGCAGCAGGGTACCCGACGGCAACACAACAGAAAAAATGGTTTGGAAAATCAGGTACACCACGGCCAGACTCAGGGCACTGACCCACAGGTTAAGCACCCATTTGCGGCTGCCCAGCAGCCACATGGAAACCACCAAAAATACATACGATGAAAGCACAAAACCAGCGCGTTCCAGGATAAACATGTAGCTGGCAATCGCGATGACAAACTGCACCAGCACGCCAGGGGTGATCTGGCGCACAAATTGCCGCCAGATCGACTCGCCCTCGACACCTGGCAAGGGCGCCATGCGAACGGTTTCAGCTGCCGCAATCAGGCCGGAGAGCAACATCACAGCCGCTGCAAACATCGGAAAAGCGCCGGCGGAAGTAAACGACTCGAATTTCGAGATGCTGTAGGCCTGCCACAGCATGAAAAGGCTGAACGCGATCAGCACGATCGAAAAAACCAGCTCCCCGGGGAGTCGGCGACGGCTTGTGTGCATGGTGTCTCCTGTTGTACTTACTTGGTGAGGACCGGGCCGACACGAGGCCAGCCCGGATTCACACCCTTACGGCTTGGCAATGCCCAACGAAGCCGGATCAACCTTGGCGACACCGACTTCCTGGTAGGTCCAGGCGGTGACGGATTGCCATTTCTTCAGGAATGCCTCAGCCTCGGCACCCGAGATGTTCATCGTCACATTGCCGCGGTCTTTCATGAAAGCCATGAATTTGGGGTCGCTGGCGGCTTTCTTGAAGGCGGCGGTCAGCTTGGCCTTGGCCGCTTCAGGCACGTCTTTTTTCACAAACACGCCATAGAACGGACCCCAGGGAAAGTATTTGGCGATGCCGGGCAAGTCGTTGGTGATGGGCGGCACGCCCTCAAACGGCTCGGCACCGATGGTGGCCAGGGCTTTGAGACGGCCGGCCTTGATGTGCTCGGCTGCAGCGCCCACGCCGACAAACATGAAGTCAACGTGGCCGCCCAGCAAAGCCGTGACGCCGGGGCCGTCGCCGGCAAATGGCACAGCGGTGGTCGGGAACTTGGCCACGGTGGAGATCATGGAACTCACGGTGAAGGGCAAGCCACCGGTGCCGGTGTGGCCCTGCTTGATCTTGCCGGGATTGGCCTGCACATCGTTCAGCAGGTCCTTGAACGTCTTCCAGGGCTTGTCAACCGTGGTGACCACATACACGTTGCCACGGCCAATGATGTTGACCGGGTAAAACTTGGAGTAGTCCAGGTCGCTGATGCCAAGGATGGGGTGAATCTGTGGATTCTCGGCACCGATCAGCAGAGTGTAGCCGTCAGAGGCCTGCTGGTTGACAAAGTTGGTGGCAATGGCACCCACGCCGCCGGCCTTGTTCTGCAACACAATTTTTTTGCCCAGGGCTTCTTCGGCCAGCGGCACCAGCGAGCGCGCCACCACGTCAGTGGCGCCGCCCGCGCCCCACTGGATGATGCCGGACAGCTCGCGGTCGGGGTAAGTCTGGGCGATGCCCAGGGTTGAAATCAGGGCCAGTGCAGCGCTGGCCAGCAGTTGACGACGTAAGTTCATGGAAGTGTCTCCTCTGGTTAAAAAATGTGGGCGGTTGCCTCACGGGGTTGCAAAAAATGGCTTGGCAGCCTGGGTTATTTCATCCAGCAAAGCCTGTGGATAGATTTGTTGCCGGATGGTAACGGTGTCCTGCCGCAGTGCAGCGGCGATGTCATGGAAACCAAAAAAATCCAGGTACAGGTGCGCTTGCTGGATCAGCATCTCAAAGCCCGGCTCGGCGTGTATGCCCCGGGCCCGGGCAGCACGCACCACCGGGGTCGGGTAGTTTTTCATCACAATATCCACCAGCGCGGCATGCGGTTCCAGGCGCGCCACGTCGCAAGGCAGCGGGTCGGCGGCCTTCAGGCCCAGCGGCGAGGCATTCACCACCAAGTCAAAGCCGGCCGGGTCGCTGCTGGTGACCGCAACAAGCTGCGCGGCATGGGCCGCCTGCAGCCGGGCAGCCACTTCGGCCGCCTTGCCGGGGGTGGGGTCAAAAAAAGCCACACGGGATGCGCTGCCGCTGGCGCGGGACTGCACCAGCGAGGCACCAATGGCCGCGGCAGCGCCACCAGCGCCCACAATCAGCACTTTTTTGCCCGCATAAGGAATGTCAAAATAATCCAGCGAACAGACAAAGCCCTCGCCATCGAACAAACCACCTTCGAGGGTGCCGTCGTCATTGCGCCGGATGGCATTGACGGCACCTGCCAGACGGGCCAGTTCGCTGTAGCCGTCAAGCACCTCCATGACCGGTACCTTGTGCGGAATCGTCAGCCACATGCCCTTGATGTTTTTCGCCAGAAAGGCCGTTTTGACGAAGGCATGCAGGTGTTGCGGTGCCACTTGAACCGGCACCAGCACGGCATCCATGCCAAAGCGTGCAAACAAGGGGTTGAATATCTCGGGGGCCAGCACCTGCTCGATGGGGTCGCCCAAAATCAGATAGACATCGGTATCGCCATGGACAGGCGGCATGGATGCCACTTTGGTGAGAGGATTGATGCGCTGATCGTTCATAATGTTGTTTCTGGCTGGACTTTAGCCACTTAGAGCAACTTCTAGAAACAAAAAATCTTGTTTTTGTGCGATAAATGAACTTAAATAACTGATAAACGCACGCAATACGGGTAACTACTTAGTCTACTTTTCGCCAACCGACCAGCAAACAGCATGACAAGCCTTGTTTCCTCCCCCAAAGTGGCACCCGGTGCCGCACTCGACAAGCGCGACTGGATCGCCGGCCTGGAAAAAGGCCTGTCCATCATCGAAGCCTTTGACGATGCCAACCCGCGCATGACCGCCAGCCAGGCCGGTGTGCGCTGCGACATGACGCGCACTGCGGCGCGCCGCTACCTGCTGACCCTGGTCTACCTGGGTTATGTGGCCACCGATGGCAAGATGTTCTGGCTGACACCGCGCGTGCTGCGTCTGGGCCAGTCCTACCTGGAATCCGCCCGCCTGCCGCGCATCGTGCAACCCTTTTTGCAGCGTGTCACCTCAGGCACGCAGGAGATTGCCTACGTCAGCGTGATGGACGGCGACGACGTGGTGTACATCGCCCGCAACGGCTCCACCCGTGCCATGAACACCGGTGTGGTGCTGGGCTCGCGGGTGCAGGCGCAGGTGACGGCGGCCGGCATGCTGATGCTGGCGCTGCGCGACCCCGAGTGGCTGGAGAATTGGCTGGCCCACCACGAACTCAAGGCCTACACCAGCTACACCATCAACAACAAAGACCGGCTGCGCATCGAGCTGGCGCGTATCCGCCAGCGCGGCTGGGCCATTTCAGAGCAGCAACTGGAGCTGACCTACCGCGGCGTGGCTGTGCCGCTGATTGACCGCAAGGGGGATCTGGTGGGGGCGTTGAATGTGACCATGCCGATGGGTCATGAGAGCAGTGAAGACGCGGTGTCGCGCGTGCTGCCGGTGCTGATGGAGACCGCGCGGGCCATGCGCAATCTGATTTGACAAGCCGGCGCAAGCCCGGCATCCTCCCCTTCAACCATGCGGCCACAAAGCAACTTTGAACGCTACCAGCGTGATGCCATGCGCATCGCGCTGAGCCATTACGTCACCATCGGAATGTCGGCGGCGCTGGGCTTGCTGCTGATCTCGGGCAGCATTCACCTGTTGCTGGGACCCTTTGCCGCAGCCGCCGCGTCAGTGGGCGTGGTGGTGTGTATTCCACCGGATCAACCGGCCCCGAAACGCGGCAAGTTCTGGCAACTGCTGCCGGCCTTTGTGATTGGTTTGCCGCTCTTTTATGCAGTCCAGGTGCTGCACGCCGCCCCCATCCTGCTGGGTCTGTTGCTGGTGCCGGCCAGTTTTCTGGCTTTTTTGGCGGGGGGCTGGGGCAATCGCGGCTTGCCGATTTCGGTCTCTGTCATGTTTGCCATGGTGTTCTCGATGGCGGTGCCGGACCACACCAACAGTGCCACCAACCTCGCCACCTGCCTCTATTTCACGCTGGGTGCGGTGTCGTACCTGATCTGGGCCACACTGGCCAACGCGGCACTCAATGCCCGCTACCGCGTGCAAATGCTGGCCGACACCCTGTTCGCCCTGGCCAAGCTGATGCGGTCCCAGGCACAACAATTCACCCCCGCCATGGAGGCTGAAAAAACCAGGCGCGCGCCATTGATCGGCACGCTGCTGCAGCAGCAGGCGGCGCTGGCCGACCAGTTGCAGGCAGCACGCAATATTTTGCTGGAGTCACCCAGCACCACGCGCCGCCAGCAACTGGCCGACATGCTGATGGGGGTGCTGGACATGCGCGACCACATGCTGGTCTGCAACCTGGACCTCGACACGCTCAAACACCACCCCGGCCATGAACCGGTGCTGCGCGCCCTGCGTGACATTCTGCAGGCGCTGGCACAGGAAATTGATGCCCTGGCCGATGCCCTGCTGCGCGGGCGCACGCCTGTGCTGTTTGCCAGCCATCGCCCGCAACTGGAGAGCCTGCAATGGGGCCATGACGGCGCGGTGCCAGCCGATTGCACCGCGCCCGCCATCCTGGCCATGGGCATGTCAAGCCGCATTGGCCACCTGAATGACGACAGCTTGCGCCTGCTGGCCCTGGCACGCGGCGAAGTGGCGCCCAATGTGGGCCTGGTGCGCACCACCTGGCAATTGTTCGTCAGCCCCACGGTCTGGTCCTGGGAACCCTTTTATGCGCTGTGGCGCTGGAACGCACCGCCCCTGCGCCACGCCATTCGGGCGGCACTGGCCATCGGCACGGCCTACGCGGTCTCACTGGCGCTGCCCTGGGGCAGCCATGATTACTGGATATTGGTCACCATCGTGGTGGTGCTTCGCGGCAGCCTGGCGCAAACGCTGGAGCGGCGCAATAGCCGCGCCTTCGGCACGCTGATCGGCTGTGTGCTGGCGGCTCTGCTGCTCTACGCCCACATCACACCACTGCTGGTGCTGCTCATGGCCACGCTGGCACAGGCGCTGGCCCACGCCTTTGCGATCAGGAAATACCTGGTCACGGCCATCGCCGCCACGGTGTTGGGCCTGCTGCAGGTGCAGATGCTCAACGCCGGGCCGAGCCCGGTTTTTGACGTGGTGGAGCGCATGCTGGACACCCTGATCGGGGTCACGATTGCCTGGGCTTTCAGCTACGTGCTGCCGTCCTGGGAGCGTGGCCAGATTGCGGCCCTGGTCAAGCGCGCCCTGACCGCGCAGTCACGGCACGCGCGCGAGGCGCTGGGCCTGTGGCAGTTGCAGGCGGTGGACAACGCGCCCGAGCTGCAATGGCGGCTGGCGCGGCGCGAGGCTTTTGACAGCCTGTCGGCCCTGGTGCAGGCGACCCAGCGCTCCTTGTCCGAGCCGCGTGCGGTGCGCCCGCCGCTGGCACCGCTGGGGCGCTTGCTGGCCCTGAGTTACCAGCTTCTGGCCCAGCTGACCACCGTCAAGACCATGCTGCTGCAACAACGTGGCCGCCTGACACCGCATGAGGTTGACCGGCCATTGCAACAGGCGGCACACGCCATCGAAGCTGCACTGGACACACACGCTGCGCCACTGCAGACCGCACAAGCCGTCACCACCGCGCTCGAATGGTCGGTGCTGGGCGACCCTTTTGACGGCGACCTCAGCCCGTGGCTGCTGCGCCGTCTCCATCTGGCCGAAAGCATTGCACTGGAATTGCGCAGCCATGCGGACCAGGTGGTGCGTGAGCTCGCCGCGGCCAACACCACAAAGCACCCTTGACTCAGGATCAAAAACCATGGATTTAAAACTTCAGAACCAGCATGTGCTGATCACCGGCGCCAGCAAAGGCATCGGTCTGGCCTGTGCCCTGCTCTTCCTGCAGGAAGGCGCCCAAGTGACGCTGGTTTCACGCGACACGGCACGCCTGGAGGCAGCCAGGGCGCTGCTGTTGCGCGACGCACCCGATGCCGCTGGCCGGATTGGCATTGTCAGCGCGGACCTGAAAGACCCGGTGCAGGCCAGCGCCATGGTGGAGCAGGCCCGGCACATGGGTGGCCCGATTGACGTGCTGGTCAATTGCGCCGGTGCCGCACAGCGCACACCGCCGGCCGAACTCAATGCGCAGCGCTGGCTCGATGCCATGCAAGCCAAATACTTCACCTACATCCATGTCATGGATCCGCTGATCAAACAGATGGCCCAGCGCGGCAAGGGGGTGATCGTCAACGTGGTCGGGATGGGCGGCAAGGTCGCCAGCCCGATTCATTTGCCGGGCGGCTCGGCCAACGCCGCGCTGATGCTGGCCAGTGTCGGCCTGGCCAACGCCTACGCGCGCCAGGGGGTGCGCGTCAATGTCGTCAACCCGGGCCTGACGCTGACCGAACGGCTGCAGGAAGGCATGGTCGCCGATGCCAGGCTGCAGCACATCAGCGCCGAAGAGGCCTTGACGCTGGCCAATGAGCGCTTGCCACTGGGACGCATTGCCGAGCCCGGGGAGATTGCCAATGCGGTGGTCTTTCTGGCCTCTTCACGGGCGAGCTACATCAATGGCGCGGTGTTGTCGATGGACGGCGGCCTGACGCCGATGGTGGTCTAGAAACATTGCGGGTCAGACCACCGAAGTGTCCAGCGCATACGGCCCGGACTGCAACTGGCTGATCAGCAACTGGGTGCAAATGCGCAACTTGGCCGACTGGTCCAGCCGGGCCGCTGTGACGGCCCAGACATCCGCACTCTGGTGGTATTGCGGCAGCACGCGCTCCAGGACACCTTCACGCAGCAGCCCGGCCACATCCCAGCTCGACAGCGGGATGATGCCCAAACCCGCCAGCGCCCACTGGTGCACGATATCGCTCTGGTTGGAGCCCATCGCGCCAGTCACCTTGACCGACTCAGGCCCATTGGGCCCTTGCAGCCGCCAGACGCCAAACGTCTGGTGCCGTTCGCGGTACATCAGGCAATCGTGACCGGTCAGATCGGCCAGGGTTTTGGGGTGACCGCGTCGGGCCAGATACGCCGGCGCCGCGCACAACACGCGCGCGCTTTGCGCCACATGGTGGGCGATCAGGTGCGGCTCATGCACCTCGCCCACGCGCACGTCAATGTCGAAGCCCTCGCCCAACACATCCACCCGACGGTCCATCACCTCCAGCCAGACTTCCAGCTCGGGATACCTTTGGCCGATGTCGGCCAGGATCGGTGCCAGGTGGTTGCGCCCCAGGCGCAAGCTGGTGCTGATGCGCAGCGGCCCCTTGGGCAAGATGCTGGCTCCGGCCACGCCCTGGTTCAGTTCTTCCGCCGCATCGAGCACCTTGCGCGCCCAGGCGTAGGCGGTTTCCCCGGCATCACTGATCAGCACGCGGCGCGTCGTGCGGTGAAACAAGGTGGTGCCCAGCGCTTTCTCCAGATTGGCGATGCGCTTGGTGACATAAGCGGGTGAGATGCCAAGCTCGGTCGCAGCGCCGACAAAGCTGGAGCGCCTGGCCACCTGGCAAAACACGCGTAAGTCGGTCATGTCCCATTTATTATTCATTAATGGTAAATTGTTAATGTAGATTTAGATACATTGTATTTGTTAATGATCACAGTACATTCAAACCCAATCACCAAGAGAGACACGTTCATGACCCCAACCCGTATTGCGATTGCAGGCGCCGGCATCATCGGCCAGGCCCATATGGCCGTGGCGTTACGCAGCCCGAGCTGCACGTTGAGCGCCATCGTTGATCCGTCCCCGGCGGCGGTCGCGGTCGCCAAGGCGGCGAATGTGCCCCTGTTTACCTCGCTGGACGACATGCTGGCCGCACAGCGCCCGGATGGCGTGTTGCTGGCCACCCCCAACCACCTGCATGTGCCGCAGGCCCTGCAGTGCATCGAGGCAGGTCTGCCGATCCTGCTGGAAAAACCCATTGCCACCACGGTGGCGCAGGGCGAGCAACTGCTGAAAGTGGTCAATGCCACCGGTGCCAGGGTGCTGATCGGCCACCACCGCGCCCATAGCCCGATCATGCGCAAGGCCAAAGAGGTGGTGGACTCCGGCCAACTGGGGCAACTGGTCGCCGTGATGGGCAGCGCCACATTTTTCAAGCCGGATGACTATTTTGACAGCGCGCCCTGGCGGCGCGAGTTGGGCGCGGGCCCGATTTTGATCAACATGATCCACGAGGTGCACAACCTGCGCATGCTGTGCGGCGACATTGTGGCGGTGCAGGCTTTCGCCAGCCACGCCACGCGCGGGTTTGTGGTTGAAGACAGCGTGGCCATCAACCTGCGTTTTGCCAGTGGCGTGCTGGGCACCTTCATGCTGTCCGACACCGCTGCCTGCGCCCGCAGCTGGGAACAAACCTCGCAGGAAAACAAAGCCTACGCGAGCTACAGCGACGAAGACTGCTACGTCATCACCGGCACCAACGGCAGTCTGTCGGTACCGACCATGCGCCTGAAGACCTACCCCCGCCCCGAGGACCGCTCCTGGTGGAAGGAATTCGAAGTCGGTACCGTGGGCATGGTGCGCGACGACCCTTTGACACACCAGTTGGAGCACTTCTGTGCCGTCATTCGCGGCGAGGCCGAGCCCCTGGTCAGCGCCCGTGATGGCCTGGAAAACCTGCGCATCACCGAAGCCATTGCCAATGCCGCCAAAACCGGCCAGACCATTCATCTTAGTCAGTTGGGGTCAGAGCACGTCGCTGCGCGAGTGGTCTGACCCGCAAAGTATCACAAACCAACCGGAGACACCCATGGACTTTTCCCTCAACGACGAACAAAAAATGATGATCGACACCATCCGTCGCTTCATCGCCGAAGAACTGCACCCGCTCGAAGATGAACTGGAAGACCAGGGCTTTCTGGCCAGGGAAAAAGCACTGGCTGTGTTTGAGAAATCAAAAGCATTGGGCTTGTATGCCTTGAACATTCCGGCTGAATTGGGCGGCGGCGGATTGTCGGCGCTGGACCGCATCATGTGCGAAGAGCAGTTTGGCCATACCTCCGACTACCTGATCCGCCGCGCCTTTGGCAACGTGTACGAACCCCTGCTGGAATGCCAGGGCGCGCAGGTGGAGCGCTGGCTCAAACCTACGGTGTCGGGTGCGCGCACCTGCTCGATCGCCATCACCGAGTCCGGTGCGGGTTCCGATGCGGCGGGCATCAAGACGAGCGCCCGCAAGACCGGGTCCGGCTGGGTGCTCAATGGCAGCAAGTGTTTCATCAGCGACGGCGAGTGGAGCGACTTCTTCCTGGTGTCGGCCAAGACCGGCGACAAGGAAATCTCCATGTTCATGGTCGACAAGGGCCTGCCAGGCTTCAAGATCGGCAAGGACCAGAAGATGATGGGCTTGCGCGGCACGCCGCACCTGGAACTGTATTTTGACGATGTGGTGCTGGAGAACGAGACGCTGCTGGGCGCGCAGGGCCAGGGCTTCAAGCTGGCCATGGGTGCGCTCAATGTGGTGCGGCTGGCGCAGGTGGGCGCGCGCGCGGTGGGCAAGGCCAGCCATGTGCTTGAGCTGATGGTGGACTACGTCAACGAGCGCAAACAGTTCGGGCAAAAAATTGGCGACTTCCAGATGGTGCAGCAGCAGATTGCCGACAGCGTGATCGAGATCAACGCGGCACGCTGGATGGTCTACCAGGCCGCCTGGATGCTGGACCAGGGTTTTGATGCGCGTGAACAGATCGCCATGGTCAAGGTGTTTGCCGCCGAGACCCTTGGCAAAGTGGTGGACCGCGCGGTGCAGCTCTTCGGTGGCATGGGCTTTTGCAAGGAACTGCCGATCGAACGCTACTACCGCGACGCGCGTGTCTACCGAATCTTTGACGGCACCAGCGAAATCCACCGCACGGTGGTGGCCAAGATGGCCATGAAAAAAGGTGCCGTGTTGTTTGATGTGCATCGTTAAGCACAGGACTGGCACACCATGAGCAACCCCAAATTCATGAGCGCGGCACAGGCCACCAGTCTCATCAACGACAACGACACCGTGGCCCTGATGGGCGGTGGCGGCGGGCTGATGGAGGCCACCTGCCTGTTCGAAGCCGTGCAGGCGCGCTTTCTGGATACACAAACGCCGCGCCATCTCACGGTGGTGCACGCGCTGGGCATCGGCGACAAAAAGACCAAGGGCATGAACTGTTTTGCGCACGAGGGTCTGGTCAGGAAAGTCATCGGCGGGCACTGGGTCTGGTCACCCACCATGCAGCAACTGGCGCAGGATGAAAAGATCGAGGCCTACATCCTGCCCGGCGGCGTCTCCAGCCAGCTGCTGCGTGAAATCGGTGCCGGCCGGCCGGGCTTGTTCACCCATGTGGGGCTGGGCACGGTGTGTGATCCGCGCCAGGGCGGTGGCCGCATGAACGCCTCGGCCAGGGACGATCTGGCGGAAGTGGTGCAGATGGACGGGCGCGAGTATCTGCGCTACAAGCCGTTTCCGGTCAACGTGGCGCTGGTACGCGCCAGCGCCGCCGACGAAGACGGCAACATCAGTTTCGAGCATGAAGTCGCCAATGTGGACGCCCAGTCGCTGGCGCTGGCCGCGCGCAACAGCGGTGGCAAGGTGATAGTGCAGGTCAGGGAGCGCCTGCCCAAGGGTGCGCTCAAGGCTCGCGAGGTGCGCATTCCTTCGGCCTGGGTCGATGCCATCGTGGTCGATCCGCAGCAAAAAGCCAGCTACGACATTGACTTCGATCCGGCCCTGAGCGGCGAGCTGACAGGGGAAGCGCGTTACCGGAGCGAGGCGGCCGACCATCAGGCTGAAATTGCGGCGGCCAACATCGCTTTCAGTGAACGCCAGGCGGTGGCCCGCCGTGCCGCGCTGGAGCTGTTCAACACCGGCAAGGCCCGCCCGGTCGTCAACTACGGTGTCGGCGTGCCCGACGCGGTGGCCAAGCTGATTGCCGCGCGCGGTGAACAGCACCGCATTTACCAGACCATTGAACACGGCACCTATGGCGGCACCCTGATGGACGGCGTGTTATTTGGCTACGCCCGCAATGCCACCGCCATGCTCGACGCCGCCACGCAGTTCGACTTTTATGCCGGTGGCGGCCTCGACGTCGCTTTTTTGGGCTTTGGTGAATTCGATGCGCAGGGCAACGTCAACGTCAGCAAACTCGGCGGGCTGACGGTCGGGCCTGGCGGCTTCATTGACATTGCCCAGAACGCCCGCAAAGTGGTGTTTTGCGGCACCATGGCCGCCAAGGGCGTCAAGCTCCATACCGGCGACGGTCAGATGCGAGTGCTGCAACAAGGCGCCATCAAAAAGCTGCTGCCCCAGGTGGAGCAAATCACCTTCAGCGGCAGTGAGGCGCTCAAGCGCGGTCAAACCGTGCTGTTCCTGACCGAACGCGCCAGCTTCCGGCTCACCGCCCAGGGCGTCGAGCTGTTTGAAATTGCCCCGGGCGTAGACTTGCAGCGCGACGTGCTGGACCAGATGGATTTTGTCCCGCGCCTGGGCCCCGCGCTGGCCGTCATGCCGGCCGATTTGTTTACCGCCAACGCCACATCGTCATGACCGACCTTTATGCCGTGATCGGCAACCCCATCAGCCAGACCAAGTCGCCGTTCATCCATGGCCTGTACGCCAAAGCCTGCGGGCAGGACATGGCCTACACCGCTTTGGAGGGGCCGCTTGGCGGTTTTTCCGGCGCCGTCGATGCGTTTCGCGCCGCGGGCGGACGCGGCCTGAACGTGACCGTGCCGTTCAAGATGGACGCCTGCGCCTATGCCACCACGCTGTCCGAGCGGGCGCGCCTGGCCGGTGCGGTCAACGCGCTGAAGTTCGAGGGCGACCAGGTCTGGGGTGAGAACTTTGACGGCATGGGCCTGGTGCGCGATGTGACGCACAACCTGGGAATTGCACTGCGCAACAAGCGCGTGCTGCTGCTGGGTGCCGGCGGTGCCGCGCGCGGGGCCTTGTTGCCCTTTCTTCACGAGCAGCCGGCCAGCCTGACGATTGTCAACCGCACGCTGTCCAAAGCGGTGACGCTGGCGGCAGAGGTCGCCTCCCAGGCGCAGGTCACGGCCTGTGGCTACGTCGGTCTGGCAGGGCAAGCGTTTGATCTGGTCTTCAACGCCACGTCGGCCAGCCTGCGTGGCGAGTTGCCGCCGGTTCCAGCCACTGTTTTTGCACCGGGCTGTCTGGCTTACGAACTGGCCTATGGCAAGGGTCTGACGCCGTTTTTGCGGCTGGCAAAAAACGCAGGGGCGGCACCTCTTGCCGATGGTGTCGGCATGCTGGCCGAGCAGGCCGCCGAGGCATTTTTGTGGTGGCGTGGCGTGCGGCCAGACACCCGACCGGTCATTGCGCAATTGACCGTGCCCCTGTCCGGGTCGTAGCGCCTGCTGGCGCTGCCGGGCAAGGCAGCGGTTCAAAGCTGGACCCGGTCAGTCGCTACTGAAACAATTTGTCCACCTGGAAGATGGTGAGCAAACCCATGACGGCGAAGATGCCTGCCGCGATGGCGTGAACCAACTTCATCGGGATCCTGGCGGCAAACTTGTTGCCAACAAACACGGCCGGAACGTCAGCCAACAACATCCCCAATGTGGTTCCGGCAATCACCATCAGGGGCGCGCCATAGTGGGCCGCCAAGGCGACCGTCGCAATCTGCGTTTTGTCGCCCATCTCTGCCAGAAAGAAGGTGACCAGGGTCGCACCAAAGACGCCAAGATGTTTGGCCACCTGAGTCTCCTCTTCCTCGATTTTGTCGGGGATCAGCGTCCAGATGGCCATTCCAATGAATGAGCCGCCCAGAACCCAACGCATGACGTCCGGGCTGACAACCGAGGTAATCCAGGCACCCAGCGCACCCGCCAATCCATGGTTCGCCAGCGTGGCAACCAGGATCCCGGCAATGATGGGAACGGGCTTCTTGAAGCGTGCCGCCAGGATGAATGCCAGAAGTTGGGTCTTGTCGCCGATTTCAGCGAGGGCGACGACACCCGTAGAGATAAATAGAGCTTCCATGAGGGGGTTCCAAGGCCAGACAAAAACAATGACCATGAAGCCCCCCCAGCCAAACCGGAAGCAACATGGTCAAAGGTCTTGTCAAGTTTGAAACCGCTTGCGCCATGGTCAAACGATGACCAAGTATGTTGACGCAAGCCCCTCCGAATTGCTCGAAGGGAGACTACTCCCCAGTGACAGGCGAATTTTAGCAGACGTGACTAGCCTGTTGGCAGCGGACGGGCCATGGCCAACAACGGGTCCGAACGTTAATCAACGCTTACTTGCCGCCCATCGACTTCTGCAAAATCGCCAGCGCCGTGTTCAGGTCTTCGATCGGCACCTGACCGGGTGCCGAGCTGCTGGCCCCCACGGCAAAGGTCAGGGCGGAGCCAAAGGTCCAGCCAAACAGGCGCGTCATGGCGCCATAAGGCCCCATCGACATGGAAATCAGCGGGATGCGCAGCTTTTTGCTGGCTTCGCGGGTGGCGGTCAGGAGCGTCAGCACGTCGTCCAGATCGCGCGGCATCACCGCCACCTTGGCCACGTCGGCCCCCAACTGGTCGGCGGTCAGGAATTTGCTCGCCAGCGTTTCCAGACCCGGCGTATAAGAGAAATTGTGGAACGACAGCACCAGCTTGATGTCGTTGGCCCTGGCCGCCGTGCGCACCAGAGCGATGTTGGCCGTGTCGTTGGCCATTTCATAGTCGATCAGGTCAATGCTCCTGCTCTCGCAGACCGCCGTGTACATGGCGATGACTTGCGCTTCGTTGATGGCAATTTTTTCACCGCCCTCGAGGGTGGAGCGGCGGGTGAACAGCAACGGGATGCTGCCGGCGGCCTGCTTGATCGCCTTGGCTGCGGCAATGACGGCGGCGGTGTCGCCGATGGCTTCAAAAAAATCAACGCGCCATTCCAGCACGTCTGGCTGCTTGGGCAGCACCACGGCCAGTTCAGCCATAAGCTGGTCCAGTGTGCGGCCCACCAGCGGCGTGCAGATCAGCGGAAATTTGCCGCCTGCGATGGGTTGGCCATGTAATTCAATGGGTCTGGATGTTTGCATGTTTTGCTCCGTTAATAAAAAAGCCTGCCAGCGCCACGAGGGCACAGGCAGGCACTTTACGCCATTCCAGGGCCTGATCAGCAGGCGCTGGCCATGTCCTCGGCGGTGAATTCGCCTTCTTCCAGCGCCGGGTCATAGAACTCGCCGAACAGCTCCTGGTCAGAGGGGCGGTCTTCCGGAATCGGCACCGACACCCAGGTGGTGTTCATGTAGTGCTTGAGGCTGACGTTTTCAGAGATCACGTTGCCGCCCCAGGTGCCGCAGCCCAGGCTCGACGTCATCGGCATGCCGTTGTTGAAAGCGCCGGCGTTGGCTTTGGATTGCGGCTGGCGCACCATCATGCGGCTCACCGGCGCGGCCATGGCCAGCTGGTGGATGTGCTCGGGGTTGAATGAGTAGATGCCGCAGGAGTGGCCCTTGCCGCCCACGTTGTAGATGCCGCGCATCATGTTCAGGGCTTCGTCAAAGGTGCCGTACTTGTACACCGCCAGCAGCGTGGTGAGCTTTTCGCCCGAGTAGGGGTACTCTTTGCCAATGCCGTCACCGCGCACGATGATGAACTTGCGGTCAGCCGGGATGCTGAAACCCGCG
>NZ_JAMPXE010000019.1 GCF_023701345.1 Rhodoferax sp.
ATGATCCTGGCTGACAGCAGGACGCACGGGCTGGTCTGGCGCGCACGTCCCCGAGGGGGTAACCAGTACAATGCAACGATTCTTTGCTACCCACTTAGCCCATGTCCAAATCTCTGGTTCGTCCTTTTTGCTTGAGTTTGACAGGCTTTTTGCTTGTCGGTTTGACCGCGTGTGGCAGTCTGGATCAAGCCAGCAACCGCATGGTCAATGTGATCACACCTTACAAAATTGACATTGTGCAAGGCAATTTTGTCTCGCGTGAGCAAGCTGATGCGCTCAAGGAGGGCATGAGCCGCTTGCAGGTGCGAGACATTCTGGGTACGCCTCTGCTGGTCAGCGTGTTTCACACCAATCGCTGGGACTATGTCTTTACCTTCAAGCGTCAGGGCGTTGAGCCGCAATCGCGCCGGGTCACCGTGTTTTTCGATGGCGATCGTCTGGTGAAGATTGAAGCGGATGTGTTGCCAAGCGAGGCCGAGTTTGTTGCCTCGCTGGACTCCGGCCGCAAAACCGGCAAGGTTCCTGTGCTGGAAATGTCCGAAGAAAGCCTCAAGGCCACGGCTGTTGCCGTGCAACCTGAACTCAAACCCTTGCCGCCCTTGCCAGCGAGCTACCCGCCGCTGGAAAGCAGCGCCAACTGATTCCTGACCATGACTGACTCCCCACTTCACCGCATTTGTGTGGCCGGTGCCAGCGGCCGCATGGGCCGCATGCTGATCGAGGCCATTTGCCGTTCAGACGATTGCCAGCTCAGCGGCGCGCTCGATGTCGCCTCCAGCCCTGCCGTCGGCCTGGACCCGGCGGCTGCTTTCGGACTCAGCAGCGGGATTGCCATCAGCGCTGACCTGCACACCGGCTTGAACCATGCCCAGGCCCTGATCGATTTCACCCGTCCCGAAGGGACGCTGGCGCATTTGCAGGTCTGTCGCGAGCTGGGCGTCAATGCCGTCATTGGCACCACCGGTTTCAGCGAAGCGCAAAAACAGGAAATTGCCGAGATCGCCAAAGACATCGCCATCGTGCTGGCGCCCAACATGAGCGTGGGCATGAACGTCACGCTCAAACTGCTGGAAATGGCGGCCAAGTCGCTCAATGCCGGCTATGACATTGAAATCATCGAGGCGCATCACCGCCACAAGGTCGACGCGCCATCGGGCACTGCCCTGAAAATGGGCGAAGTCATTGCCGGGGCGCTCGACCGCGACCTGAAGGAATGTGCCGTTTATGCCCGCCATGGGGTGACTGGCGAACGCGATCCCTCGAGCATTGGTTTTGCCACCATCCGCGGCGGTGACATCGTGGGCGACCACACCGTGCTGTTTGCCGGCACCGGCGAGCGCATCGAGATCAGCCACAAGTCCTCCAGCCGGGTCTCTTACGCCCAGGGCAGTTTGCGCGCGGTGCGTTTTCTGAGTGGCCGCAAAAACGGGCTGTTTGACATGTCCGACGTGCTCAAGCTCAAATGAATCTGGCGCAGCTATTCCTGCAAGGCGATGCCCTGGCGCGCGCGGTCACGCTGCTGCTGCTGGCCATGTCGGTGACGAGCTGGGTCGTCATTCTCTGGAAAACATGGTTGTTGCGGCGCGCCAATGCCGACGTGGTGCGTTGCATTGCCGCTTTTTGGCAAGCCGGTTCGGTGGCTGATGCCGTCCAGAAAATCAGGGCATTTGACCGGGAGTCGCTGATCCTGCCGCTGGTGCTTTCGACCCACCTTGAAGCCAATCAAACCCTGGCCAGCAAGGGCGACCGCGCCCAGCAGCTGACCCGCGTGCTGCGCAATGCCCTGCATGCCGCGCTCGCCAGGCTCCAGCACGGCCAGGTCCTGTTGGCCACCATCGGTGCCACGGCGCCATTCGTCGGTCTGCTCGGCACCGTGTGGGGCATTTACCATGCGCTGATTGGCATCGCCAGCGTGGGCCAGGTCACGATCGACAAAATTTCAGGTCCGGTGGGCGAGTCGCTGATCATGACGGCCGCGGGCCTGCTCGTCGCCATCCCGGCCGTGCTGGCCTACAACGTGCTGGGCCGGGCGGTGGCGCGGCTTGAGGCCGAGCTCGAAGGCTTCGCCCGCGACCTGCGCGAGCTCGGCAGCAGCGGGGCGCTCGCGCGCTAAGGCCGGCCATGTCATTTGGCCGTCTGGACCGTTCCCTGGGTGCGCAGCCCATGAGCGACATCAACATGACGCCACTGATTGACGTGATGCTGGTGCTGGTGGTGATTTTTATCATCACCGCGCCGCTGCTGGCCAGTTCCATCAAGCTTGACTTGCCCACCACCGAGGCTGCCAAGGCGGGCGATGCGCCCCAGTCGGTGACCGTGATCGTGGACGCCTCCGGGCAGGCCTTCTGGCAAGACCAGGCCGTGGCCATGGACGTGCTGGTGCGCCAACTCCAGCAATCGGCCCAGGCCAATCCGCAGACCGAAGTCCTGCTGCGCGCCGACAAAACCGTGCCCTATGGCCGCATCGTCGAGGTCATGGGTGCGGCCCAGAGCGCAGGTTTGAATCGCATCGGCTTCGTCGCAGATGCGCCTGCAGCGGCTGCCAAACCCTAAAATCAAGCCCTATTTCACGCCATAGCGGCCCCAGCGGCCGCATTTTCAGATCGCCATGCAAGACAAATACACGCACCTTGATGTTGAACCCGCTGCACAGGCCCATTGGGGTGCCCTCGACGCTTACCGCGTGACTGAAAACGCAGTCGACGTCAACGGCAAGCCCAAAAAGAAGTTCTACGCCTGCTCCATGCTGCCCTACCCCAGTGGCAAGCTGCACATGGGCCATGTGCGCAACTACACCATCAACGACATGCTGACGCGCCAGCTGCGCATGCAGGGATTCAATGTGCTGATGCCGATGGGCTGGGATGCCTTTGGCCTGCCCGCTGAAAACGCGGCACTCAAAAACGGTGTGCCGCCGGCGAAATGGACGTTCGAGAACATCGCCTACATGAAACAGCAGATGCAGGCCATGGGCCTGGCCATCGACTGGAGCCGGGAAGTGGCTACCTGCACACCCGAGTACTACAAATGGAACCAGTGGCTGTTCCTGAAAATGCTGGAGCGTGGCATTGCTTACCGCAAGACCCAGGTCGTCAACTGGGACCCGGTCGACATGACCGTGCTGGCCAACGAGCAGGTGATCGACGGCAAGGGCTGGCGCACCGGCGCCGTTGTTGAAAAACGCGAAATTCCGGGCTACTACCTCAAGATCACCGATTACGCCGAAGAACTGCTGGCCAACGTCACCGGCGACAGCATGCCGGGCTGGCCCGAGCGTGTCAAGCTGATGCAGGAAAACTGGATCGGCAAGTCCGAGGGCGTGCGCTTTGCCTTCACCCATGACATCAGGGACGCTTCCGGCGCCTTGATTGGCGATGGCCGCATGTATGTGTTCACGACCCGGGTCGACACCATCATGGGTGTCACCTTTTGTGCCGTGGCGGCCGAGCACCCGCTGGCCACCCAGGCGGCCGCCGGCAACCCAGCTTTGGCCGCCTTCATCCAGGAATGCGCGCACGGCGGCACCACCGAGGCCGAACTCGCCACACAAGAGAAAAAGGGCATGGCCACCGGCCTGTTTGTCAGGCATCCGTTGACCGGCGACCAGGTCGAAGTCTGGGTCGGCAACTATGTGCTGATGAGCTACGGTGACGGCGCCGTCATGGGCGTGCCGGCGCACGACGAGCGCGACTTTGCCTTCGCCCTGAAATATGACCTGCCGATCAAGCCGGTGGTGGCGGCTAATTCAGAAGTTTTCGACACGACCGTTTGGCACGACTGGTATGCCGAAAAAGGCGCGGGCGTCGCCATCAACTCCGGCAAGTACGACGGCCTGAAGTTCAAAGACTGTGTCGACGCCGTGGCCTTCGACTTGGTGGCGCTTGGCCTGGGCGAGAAAAAAGTGACCTGGCGTCTGCGCGACTGGGGCGTGTCGCGTCAGCGTTACTGGGGCACGCCGATTCCGATCATCCATTGCGTCGAGCATGGCGCCGTGCCGGTGCCCGAGCAGGACCTGCCGGTGGTGCTGCCGCAAGACTGCATTCCGGATGGTTCCGGCAACCCGCTGGTGAAACACGAAGGCTTCCACGCCGGTGTCACTTGCCCGATCTGCGGCAAGGCGGCGCGGCGCGAAACCGACACCATGGACACTTTTGTCGACAGTTCCTGGTACTTCATGCGCTACTGCGACCCGACCAACCGTGACAACATGGTGGCCGAGGGCGCTGACTACTGGATGCCGATGGACCAGTACATCGGCGGCATCGAGCACGCTATCCTGCACCTGCTGTATGCGCGCTTCTGGACCAAGGTGATGCGCGACCTCGGGCTGGTCAAGGTTGACGAACCCTTTACCAAGCTGCTGACGCAGGGCATGGTGCTGAACCACATTTACTCGCGCAGAACAGACAAGGGCGGCAAGGATTATTTCTGGCCGTCTGATGTTGAAAACGTGCTCGACGAGGCCGGCAAGGTGACCGGCGCCAGGCTCAGGAACGCGGTGGGCGATCTGCAGGTGGGCACGGCCATCGACTACGAAGGCGTCGGCACCATGTCCAAATCCAAGAACAATGGCGTCGATCCGCAGGACCTGATTGAGAAATACGGTGCCGACACGGCGCGCCTGTACACCATGTTCACCGCGCCGCCCGAGGCCACGCTGGAGTGGAACGACGCGGCGGTCGAAGGCAGTTACCGCTTCCTGCGCCGGGTCTGGAACTTCGGTGTCAAGCTGTCGACCAGCGCGAGGGATGCTGTCAATGCCAGCCTGAACGCCGACGGCAGCCTGAAAACGGTGGCGTTTGGCAAGGAGGCCAAAGCCTTGCGCCTGGAGATCCACACCGTTCTCAAACAGGTCGATTACGACTACCAGCGCATGCAGTACAACACGGTGGTCAGTGGCGCGATGAAGATGATCAATGCGCTGGAGAATTTTGCCCCCACGCTTGGTACTGGCGTGTCCTCGCTGCCCCCCGAGGGAGTCCTCCCGGCTAGGGGCGGCCCGTCGCCGGTCGTCAAGGCGGTCGAGTCGGCCGGCGCTCAGGTCGCGCTGGTCGAGGGTTTTGGCATCTTGCTGCGCTGCCTGTACCCGGCTACCCCGCACATCACGCACGCCTTGTGGTCCGAGCTGGGTTATGCCGCAGCCCTGGGCGATCTGCTCGATGCACCCTGGCCCCGGGTCGATCCTGACGCGCTGGTGCAAGACGAGATCGAACTCATGTTGCAGGTCAATGGCAAGCTGCGCGGCTCGATTCTGGTCCCCGCCACGGCCGACAAGGCCGGCATCGAACAGGCTGCCCTGGCCCATGAGATGTTCCAGAAATTTGCCAACGGTGCGGCCCCCAAAAAAGTGATTGTGGTGCCGGGGCGCCTGATCAATCTGGTGCTTTAAGCCATGTTGCCCCGCACCTCCATGGCTGTTTCGATCTGCACGACACGTCGTGCCCTGATGCAATCCGCCGGCCTGGCGGCCGTCAGCGTCGGGCTGGCAGGCTGCGGCTTCCGTTTGCGCGGCAGTCAGGCTTTTGCCTTTCAACGCATCGCTATCCTGCCCCACCCCGGCGGTGGCGTGGTGCAGGAGCTGCGCCGCGCCTTCGGTTCGGCCGTGCAGGTGCTGGCCGCTGACGCACCCATCGCGCAAGCGCAACTGGTGCTGAATGTGGCCAACGAGCAGCGCGATAGAGTCGTGGTCGGCGTCAACGCCTCGGGGCAAGTGCGTGAACTGCAGCTGCGCATGCGGGTGCGCTTGCAGCTGCGAACCGCCCTGGGCAAGGAAATCATTGAGGGCGACGACATCGTGCAACAGCGCGACATCAGCTACAACGAGTCGGCGGCGCTGGCCAAAGAAGCCGAAGAAGCGCTGCTGTTCCGCGACATGCAGTCCGATATCGTGCAACAAATCCTGCGCCGGCTGGCCGCCATTCAACCGGGTCAACTGGATTGACCTGGCCCCATGCAAATCCAGACTGCCTCGCTTGCCGCGCACCTGCAAAAAGGCCTGAAAAGCCTGTACACGCTGCATGGTGATGAGCCGCTGCTGATCCAGGAGGCGCTCGATGCCATTCGTCTGGCAGCTCGCGCCCAGGGCTTTACCGAGCGCAGTTCCCACACCGTCTCGGGTGCCCACTTCGACTGGAGCGAGGTGCTGGCAGCAGGGGGGTCCCTCAGCCTGTTTGCCGACAAGCAAATTCTTGAATTGCGCATCCCGTCCGGCAAGCCTGGCAAGGAAGGCAGCGTTGCCTTGCAACAGTTGGCGCAAGCGGCACAGGGCAACGACAGCATGCTGACGCTGGTGATCCTGCCCCGGCTTGACCGCGCGACCAAATCCAGCGCCTGGTTTGTCGCCCTCGAAGCCGGTGTCACGCTCGAAGTGAGCCCAATCGAGCGTGCTGCGCTGCCGCAGTGGATTGCCCAGCGCCTGGCGGCCCAGGGACAGCGCGTGGTGGCGGGTGTCGAAGGTCAGCGCACACTGCAATTTTTTGCCGACCGGGTCGAGGGCAACCTGTTGGCTGCGCACCAGGAAATTCAGAAGCTGGCACTGTTGCATCCGGCGGGTGAATTGAGTTTTGAGCAAATCGAGGGTGCCGTGCTCAACGTGGCCCGTTATGACGTTTTCAAGCTCAGCGAGGCGGTGCTCGCAGGCCAGCCCGCGCGCGTGCAGCGCATGCTCGATGGCCTGCAGGCCGAAGGCGAGGCCGAGGTGCTGGTGCACTACACGCTGGCAGAAGACATTCGCGCCCTGAAACGCGTCAAGGATGCCATCAGCCGCGGCAGTCCGCTGCCCATGGCCTTGCGCGAACAGCGGGTCTGGGGCAACAAGGAGCGCCTGTTCGAACGGGTGGTGCCACGCTTGAGCGCAGCGATGTTGACCGGTTTTTTGCAAGATGCCCACCAGGTGGATGGTGTGGTCAAAGGTCTCAAGCGGCCTGACTGGCCTGTCGAGCCCTGGCAGGCATTGCAGCTGTTGGCGTTGCGCCTGTGCCGGGCCTGTGCGCCACATAAACCTGGTTGACAGATTGAGGCCGCCCGACATTGGCGTGTCAGCGTGGTGTCAACCAACAGGTTCCATGATGCGCCGTGAGCAGGAACCCCGGCCGGGGTTTTGTTGTTCACTTTAACAAAGGAGTAAGCATGAGAAAGTTTCTGTCACTATTGGGTCTGAGTCTGTCACTGTCCCTGTCCCTGGGCAGTGCCTTTGCCGCAAGCCCGGTTGCCCCTGCCAAGCCTGCTAGTGCGGCTACACCGGCTACACCGGCGGTACCTGCGGTACCTGCGGCAAAAAGTACCCAACAGAACAAAATGACGACCTGCAACAAGGCAGCTGGTGACAAAAAACTCAAGGGCGACGAGCGCAAAGCCTTCATGAAAAGCTGCCTCAGCAACAAGACTTGAGCCGTCCGGTAAAGTCGGTCAAAAAAGCCGCCAGTGGCGCGATGCCGGGGGCCACTTGAGGTGATAAATCCCGGTTGTCAGCATCCCTGCTGCCCCCTCGAACCCAAAATGTTCAGGGGGTTTTTTCATGGCAGCACCAGGCAAGCGCCTGAGGCGCAGGATTTCCAACTATTTCGCCCGGGTTAATCTTCTGCTAATGCTGGCCTGCCAATATCGGCGCCATGACATCAGTAAAAGATTTTTCAGAATGGTCCAGGCCCGGACCGGGTCTGTCGTTGTGGCGGGCAGGGCATCAGGCCAGGCGTCGCCTAGAACTGGTGCCGCTGGGCGAAGAAGCGGAGCAACGGGCAGCGATGGACTTCATCCGGCGCCGTTTTAACCAGACGCACCGGGCGCAGATTTCGCATTTCATGCCTCAGCTGTTCGGCTTGCAGTCCGACGACGGGACCCTGTACGGTGCCGCAGGCTGCCGTCCGGCCGCCAGTGGCGTGCTGTTTCTCGAGCGCTACCTGGATGTCCCGATCGAGCAGGCCATCTTTGCGCGAAGTGGCGTTCAGGTGAAACGCCATCAGATCGTGGAGGTGGGCAACCTGGCAGCCGAGGGTGTGGGCACGGCCCGCACCCTGATCGTCAAGCTGACGCGCCTGTTGGCCCTGCAGGGTTTTCGTTGGGTGACGTTCACCGGTACCCGGGAACTGCTCAACAGCTTTTACCGTCTCGGACTGGCGCCGCAATCGCTGGGGCTGGCCGATCCGGCGCGCATGGGTGAGTCATTGGCCGAGTGGGGCCGCTACTACGACAGCCAACCCCAGGTGGTGTTTGGCGAGATCCTGCCGGCGCACCGGCAACTGGCCGAAGCGCAGCCAGCTAAAGACATATTTCCGTTGCATTCCGCGTCACGAGGGCTACAGCATGCGGCCTGAGCTCCGCGCTTTCTGGCAGGCCTTGGCCGCCCATGGCAGCCACGTCGCCTTGTCCGATGGCAGCCACACGCTGCGCTACGTCGAACTGCTGGCTGATGTTCAGCAACGCATGGCCCAGCTGGTCGAGCTCAAGGCGCAACGTGTGGCGCTTTGTCTGGACAACAGCATTGACTGGGTGCTGTGGGACCTCGCTTTGCTGTTCTCCGGACGGGTCTGCGTTCCTGTGCCCGACTTTTTTTCAGAAAGCCAGAAGGCCCACGTGCTGGAAAGCTCCGGCGTCGACACCCTGATCGGTGGACCAGAGGCACTGGCCAGCCGCTGCGGCTTTGCCACCTGCCGCCCAAACATCGCACAGCGCGCGCTGGTTACGGTGCCGCTCTTGGCCGAGGGCACCCGGAAAATCACCTACACCTCGGGCACGACTGGCCAGCCCAAGGGCGTTTGCCTGGATGCCGGGGCGCAGCTCGCCGTGGCGCAGAGTCTGCGCCAGGCCACTGGTGCTTGCGCTACCGATCGCCACCTGTGTGTGTTGCCCCTGGCCACCCTGCTGGAGAATATTGCCGGCATTTACACCCCGCTGCTGGCCGGTGCCCGCGTCGAGTTGCGTGCCATGGCCGACATCGGGCTGCAAGGCGCCAGCGGGCTGGACTTGCCACGTTTGCTGGCCAGTGTGTTCGCCATTGCGCCAAGCAGCCTGATTCTGGTGCCGCAGCTGCTGATGGCGCTGGTCAGTGCGGCCGAGCGCGGCATGGCCTTGCCTGCCAGCCTGCGCTTCGTCGCAGTGGGCGGCGGCCGGGTGGCACAGCAACTGCTGCTGCGGGCCGAGGCCCTGGGTTTGCCGGTGTTCGAAGGCTACGGTTTGTCGGAATGTGCCTCGGTGGTCTGCCTCAATACACCGCAGCATCGACGCATCGGGGCCGTGGGACGACCCTTGCCACACCTGCAGGTCAGTCTGGCGGCTGATGGTGAAGTACTGGTACGTGGCGCGCGCATGCTCGGCTACCTGGAGGAGGCAGCGACCGGCGACGACTGGCTTGCCACCGGCGACCTGGGGCATTTCGAGGACGGGTTTCTGGTGCTGCACGGGCGCAAGAAGCACCAGTTCATCACCGCCTATGGCCGCAACGTGAATCCCGAATGGGTCGAGGCCGAGCTGACGCAGCAAGCCGCCATTGCCCAGGCCTGGGTCCACGGCGAGGCGCTTCCCGGCAACCTGGCGGTGCTGGTGCCGCGTGATGCGGCGCTCAGCGACGCCGAACTGGGCGCTGCGGTGGTGCGCGTGAACGCCAGTCTGCCGGACTATGCGCGGGTACAGCATTGGTTGCGCGCCGACCACGCTTTCAGCCCGGCCAATGGCCTGGCCACCGCCAACGGCCGCTTGCGCCGTGCCGCGCTCTGGGCGCATTACGAGGGGCATTTTGCCGCCACAGCTGAAACCAACTAAACCAGTGAAGACCGATGAAATTTTTCGATCAAATCCAGACGCAATCCGCCACAGAACGCGAGTACCTGCTCAGCGCCCCGATCATTGCGCAGGCCATCAACGGCCAGGTCAGCCGCGCCAGTTACGTGGCCTTCCTGACCCAGGCCTACCACCACGTCAAGCACACCGTGCCTTTGCTCATGGCGTGCGGCGCGCGTTTGCCTGATCGACTCGAATGGCTGCGCGCGGCCGTGGCCGAGTACATCGACGAGGAGTATGGCCATGACGAGTGGATCCTCAACGACATTGCCGCCTGCGGCGCCGATGCCGATGCGGTGCGCCACAGCCTGCCGGCCATGCCAACCGAGTTGATGGTGAGCTACGTCTACGACCGCATCGCCAGGCACAACCCGGTCAGCTTCTTCGGCATGGTCAACGTGCTTGAGGGCACCAGCATCGCCCTGGCCACCCGCGCGGCCGGCACCCTTCAGACCAGCCTGGGGCTGCCGAACAAGGCCTTCAGCTACCTCGCCTCGCATGGCAGCCTCGACCTGGAGCACATCAAGTTGTTTGAGAACCTGATGAATCGACTTGACAGCGAGGACGACAAGACCGCCGTGGTCCACACCGCCCGGGTCGTCTACCGCCTCTATGGCGAGATGTTCCGCACGCTGCCCCTGTCAAACTGAAAGGCCATCCATGCAATTGAGAACCTCCCGCTTTTTGATGACGGGCGCCAGTGGCGGCATCGGCCAGGCCATGGTGGAGCAGCTCTGCGCCGGCGGCGCCCATTTACTTCTGGTGGGCCGACAAAGCGCGGCACTGCAGGCGCTGGTGCACAGGTTTCCTGGCCAGGTGCAGCTGGTCTTTGCCGATCTGCGCGAGCGGCCAGGGCGTGACGCCGTGCTGGCGGCCGCCCGCAATTTTGGTGGTCTGAATGGCCTGATCAATCTGGCCGGGGTCAACCAGTTCGGCTTGCTCGAACACCAGGATGACGAGGCCATCGCCGACATGGTGGCACTCAATGTCACCGCCACCCTGCAATTGACCCGCCATGTGTTGCCGCTGCTGCGTCAGCAGGAGAACGCCTTGCTGGTCAATGTGGGCTCCACTTTCGGCTCCATCGGCTACCCGGGCTTTGCAGCTTATTGCGCCACCAAGTTTGCGGTGCGGGGGTTTTCCGAGGCCTTGCGCCGCGAGTTGGCCGACACCCATGTGAAAGTGCTGTATGTGGCGCCGCGCGCCACCCAGACCAGCATGAACGCCGCGCCGGTGGTTGAGCTCAACCGCCAGCTCAAGGTGACCATGGATGATCCGCAGGAAGTGGCGCGTCAGATCGTCAGGGCCATTGAGCGGGAGCGCGAAGAGCTTTACCTTGGCTGGCCCGAGAAATTTTTTGTTCGTCTCAACAGCTTGCTGCCGCGCATGGTCGATCAGGCGCTGCGCAAGCAGTTGCCGCTGATCCAGCGTTTGGCCCGTGTGAAACCCTAACCTCAAGGAAAATTTGATGAAATTCAGTCGCCGTATTGTTATGTTCCTGTTGGTCCTGAGCAGCCTGCCTGCGCTGGCACTCAGTGACGCCAGCCGCCTCAGGCTCGAACATATCCAGGGCCGCTGGGCCGAGGTCAATTACCAGCTCCCGGCCAAACAGCGCGAGGGTGCCTTCGCCGAACTGGCGCAACTCGCGGCCAGTGCCGTGACCGCCGAGCCTGCGGCGGCTGAACTGCGGGTCTGGCACGGCATTGTGCTGGGCACCTACGCGGGCGCCAAGGGGGGGCTGGGTGCGCTCGACCTGGTCAAGCAGGCCAAGCTCGAGTTGGAGCAGGCCATCCAGCTCGATGCCCAGGTTCTCGGGGGTTCGGCCTACACCAGCCTGGGTAGCCTGTACTACCAGGTGCCGGGGTGGTCGCTCGGTTTCGGTGACGATGCCAAGGCCGAGGCCCTGCTCAAGCAGGCGCTCGCGCTCAATCCCGACGGCATCGACCCCAATTATTTCTATGGCGACTTCCTGCAGCGCAAGAAGCGTTATAAAGAGGCCAAGACGTTCCTGGAAAAAACCTTGAGGGCGGCTGACCGGCCCGGGCGGGCTATCGCCGACGAAGGCCGTCGTGCCGAGACCCGTGAACTGCTCAAAGTCGTTCAGGAAAAGCTCTGAATACATCGAGAGAACGGAAGCACATGCGCATTCTGCTGGTGGAAGATGACGTCGCCCTGGGCGATGGCATACGCATTGCCCTCAAGCCCGAGGGTTACACCGTGGATTGGTTGCAGGATGGCGTGAGCGCCCTGCACGCCTTGACGCACGAGAGTTTCGATCTGGCGGTGCTTGACCTCGGACTGCCCCGGATGGAGGGTCTGGAGGTGCTCAAGGCCCTGCGCTCTGCCCACAATCCGATCCCGGTGCTGGTGCTCACAGCGCGTGACAGCACCAGCGATCGGATTGCCGGACTGGACGCCGGTGCCGACGATTATCTGGTCAAGCCCTTCGACGTGGATGAACTTCAGGCCCGCATGCGGGCCCTGTTGCGGCGCAGCTTTCAACGCCCCCAGCCCCTCCTCGTGCATGGCGAGATCAGCCTGGATCCGGCCAGCCATCGGGTGTGTTACCAGGGACAGCCCGTGGTGCTGCAGCGCAAGGAATACCTGCTGTTGCACCAATTGCTGAGCCAGCCGGGCAGAGTGCACACGCGTGACAAGCTGGTGCAGGTGCTCTACGGCTGGAACGAAGAGGTGGAGAGCAATGCCCTGGATGTGCATATTCACCACCTGCGCAAGAAGCTTCATCCCGACCTGATCCGGACCGTGCGAGGCGTGGGTTACATGGTGGACAAGGCATGAACTCGATCCGCCGGCGCATCCTGTTGCTGGTCCTGGGTCTGTTGGGGCTGACCTTGTCGTTCATTTCTTACTGGAGCTACAGCGACGCCCGCCACGAGGTCGAAGAAGTGTTCGACGCCGAGTTGCTGCAAACCGCGCGTCTGGTGGCTGGCTTGATTGGCCGGGATATGGGGTTAGCCGAACGCCTGGCGCTGCAGGCCACGCTCGACGAGGCGATCGGTGGGCAAGCCGGCGTTGGCCAGGGGGGCATCGACGCGCACGAGTACGAAGGCAAGCTGGGTGTGTTGGTGATGGATGGACAGGGTGCCACCTTGCTGCATTCGGTCAGTTCACCGGTCAGTTCCTTTGCCCAGTTGCCTCTGGCGCAGTTCAGGCAGGCCGCGCCGCCCCAGCCGGTCTCGGGTGCCGCTGTGCCCGCGCTGGCCGGTGTCGCGGCGGGTTTTCGAGATGTCGAGTTGGGCCAGCATGACTGGCGCCTGTTTCTGCTGCATGACCAGACCGATGACCTCTGGATCCTGGTGGGTGAGCGCACCGATGTGCGGGGCGAGCTGGCTGCCAAAATTGCCTGGCGCAGCCTGGTGCCCGACCTGCTTGGCCTGCCGCTGGTGGCGTTGCTGGTCTGGCTGGCCGTGGGCTGGGGCCTGAGCCCGCTGGAAGGCATGGTGCGCTTGCTGAAATCGCGTGCGCCCGACAGTCTGTTGCCGCTGGTTGTGGGGCCGGTGCCGATCGAGCTGGACCCCATGGTGGCCTCGATCAACCGGCTGTTGGTGCATGTCAACGAATTACTGGCCCGGGAAAGGCGCTTTCTGGCGTATGCCGCGCACGAGCTGCGAACCCCGCTGGCGGTGCTGCGTATCCAGGTCCATAACGCGGCCCAGGCGCCGGATGCCGCCGATCGGAGCGAGGCCTTGAAGCAGCTTGACAGCAGCGTGTTGCGCACCACCCGCGTGGTGGAGCAGCTGCTGACCCTGGCGCGACTCGAGCCGGGCGCCGCCGAATTGGACCTGCAAGTCATCAATATGCTGGTGCGGGTGCGCGAGCAACTCGCAGAATTGACGCCGCTGGCGCTGGGCCGCCAGCAGGAGCTGACGCTGGAGGCGTCCGGGCCAGAAGACTGGCACCTTCTTGCCGATGCGCATTGCGTGGATGTGCTGCTGCAGAACCTGGTCAGTAATGCCGTTCAGCACACGCCCGAGGGCGGTCAGGTCTTGGTCTCCTTGCTAGCTGAATCAGATGCCGTGACGCTGTGCGTGCAAGACAGCGGTCCGGGCGTTCCGGCCGAACTGCGCGGCCAGGTCTTCGAGCCATTTTTTCGCCAGGGCCCGGCACAGGGGGCCGGGCTTGGCCTGGCCATTGTGGCGCGCATCGTTGAACTGCACTTTGCGCGCATAAGCCTGGGCGACAGCACGCAGGGCGGCCTGCAGGTGTGCGTTCGCTGGCCCCGGGGGGCTGCCGTGCGGCCAGCACCCGCCGGGGTGGCTCAATCGTTCACAGCCGGGGCGACTTGACGGCTTGGATTCAGGCCGGCGACTGCCGGAACCCCGGGCCGGCATACTGTTCTTTCAGGTAGTCCACCCACAGCCGCACGCGCAGCGGCAGATGCTTGCGCTGCGGGAACACGGCGTAAATCCCGTTGGGTGGCGCGGCAAAGTCTTCCAGCACCGGCACCAGCGCGCCTGAAGCGATCTCGGCCTGCACTTCCCAAGTGCTGCGCCAGGCAATGCCGTAGCCCGCCAGGCACCAGTCAAACAAGACCTCGCCATCGGAGCAACTCAGCGGACCCCCGGTTTTGACGTGCACTACCTCCACTCTTTCTCTTTGCGGCACAGAAAAGGCCCAGCCCCGGTTTTGCGAGGCTTCGCTGGACAGCGTCAGGCAGTCAAAGCGGGTCAGGTCATGCGGCTGCCGTGGCGTGCCGTGGCGCTTGAGGTAGCCCGGGGTGGCCACGCACAGGCGGCGGTTATCGGCCAGGCGCACGCTCACCAGCGATGAGTCGGGCATCTCACCCACGCGCACGGCACAGTCAAAGCCCTCGGCTGCCAGGTCCAGCACGCGGTCGCTCAGGTTCAGTGAAATGCTCACTTCCGGGTGCAACGCGCGAAAGCGGGGTACCAGCGGTGCCACATGGCGGCGGCCAAAGCCGGCCGGGGCGGTCAGGCTCAAATGGCCGTTGGCCTTGATGCCGCCTGCCGACACGCTGGCCTCGGCATTGGCCAGGTCGGTGAGCAGGCGCTGGCAATCTTCCAGAAATGCGCCGCCCTCATGTGTCAGGCTGACACGCCGGGTGGTGCGCACCAGCAGTTTCACGCCCAGCCGCTCTTCCAGCGCATCCAGGCGTCGCCCGATGATGGCCGGTGCCACGCCCTCGGCCTTGGCCGCAGCCGTCAGGCCGCCACGCGTCGCCACCGCGACAAAGGTTTCGAGTTGTTTGAGCTTGCTCATGTTGGTCTGCCGGGGCCGGAATGGGTCCGGTCCTGAAACCACATGTTAACAATGAAGATAGGCGTTGACGTCAGGTGTAACGCTTGCTGCGCAGGTTGTCTTTCATGTCGCGCAACAGCGGCTGCAGCTTGTCGCTGCCAATGCGCAGTGCCACGCAGGTGGCCAGAATGTCGATGATCATCAGGTGCAGCAGGCGCGACACCATCGGGCTGTAGCGGTCATAGCCTTCAGGGTGGTCGGCAGCCACATGAATATCGCCCGCCGAAGCCAGCGGCGAGCCACTGGCGGTGATGACGATGGTGGTGGCGCCGTTCTTGCGTGCAATGTCGCAGGAGTCCATCAGATCACGGGTGCGCCCCGAGTTGGAAATCACCAGCACGCAGTCGCCCGGTTGCAACAGCGAGGCACTCATCACCTGCATGTGGCCGTCGCTGTAGGCCACGCCGTTGATGCCAAGCCGGAAAAACTTGTGCTGCGCATCCTGTGCCACCACACCCGAATTACCGACCCCAAAGAACTCAATCCGGCGGCCAGAATGGTAGGCCTTGAGCAGGGCGGCGACCGCCTTGTCGATGGCGCCGGAGGAGGCGTCGTTGCGGTATTTCAGAAAGGCCGCCACGGTGTTGTCGATGACCTTGACCATGATGTCGCTGGTTTTGTCGTCCACATCGACACTGCGGTGAATAAAAGGCACGCCCTCGCTGACGCTGCCGGCCAGCTTGAGCTTGAAGTCGCTCAGGCCGTCATAGCCCACGCTGCGACAAAAACGCACCACCGTGGGTTTGCTCACATGGGCGCGGTCGGCCAGCTCACTCACCGGCAGCAGGGCAAAGCTGCGCGGGTCGCTCAGCACCAGTTTGGCCACGCGCTGTTCAGCCGGGGCCAGCGAAGGCATGGAGGCTTTGATACGGTCTAACATTCTTCCGCCCAGCAAAAGCCGTCGCGGGCAATCATGGCGCTGGTGGCGCTGGGGCCCCAGGTGCCAGCGGCGTAGGGGCGCGGGCCCTGGGTATCGGTCTGCCAGTGGGTCAGCATGGGTTCGACCCAGCGCCAGGCTTCTTCCTGCTCGTCGCTGCGCACGAACAGGTTCAGGCGACCGTCGATCACGTCCAGCAGCAAGCGCTCGTAGGCACCGACGCGCTCGCCACCAAAACGCTTGTCAAAGTCCAGGTCCAGTTGCACCGGTGCCAGCGTGTGGGAGTTTTTGCGGTTGTCCTGGCCCTGGGCCAGCAGGTGCAGCTCCAGACCGTCCTTGGGTTGCAGGTTGATCACCAGCCGGTTGGCCATGCCGATTTGCGAGTTGAAAATGGCATGTGGCGTGGGCCTGAAATTGACCACGATGCGCGCATCGCGCCCGGCCAGCCGCTTGCCGGTGCGGATGTAAAACGGCACGCCGGCCCAGCGCCAGTTGGAAATCTCGGTGCGCAGCGCGACAAAAGTCTCCGTCTGGCTGCTTGGGTTGACGCCCAACTCGTCGCGGTAGGCGGCCACCGCGGCGCCGCCAATGGCGCCGGCGCCATACTGGCCGCGAATCACGTCCTGCACCAGGGTCTCGGCGGTCCAGGGCTTGAGCGAGCGCAACACCTTGAGCTTTTCATCGCGAATGGCATCGGCGTGCGAGTTGATGGGCGGCTCCATGCCAATCGCGCACAGCAGTTGCAGCGCATGGTTTTGCACCATGTCGCGCAGCGCGCCGGTGGTCTCGTAAAAAACCCCGCGCTTTTCCACGCCCAGTTCTTCGGCAATGGTGATCTGGATGTTGGCAATGTGCTCGCGCCGCCACAGCGGCTCAAACAGGGCGTTGCCAAAACGCAGCGCAAACAGGTTTTGCACCGCAGGCTTGCCCAGGTAGTGGTCGATGCGAAACACCTGTTTCTCGCTGAACACCTGGGCCACGCTGCGGTTGATGGCGCGGTTGCTGGCCAGGTCATGGCCCAGCGGCTTTTCCAGCACCACGCGGGTCTGCGGTGTGTTCAGGCCGGCGGCTGCCAATTGCTCGACGATGGTGGTGAACAACGTGGGCGCGGTGGCCAGGTACATCACCACGGTGTCGGCCTGGCGCTGTGCCAGCTTGTTGCCGAGGTAAGCGTAATGCGCGGGTTTGGACAGGTCCATGCTGACAAATTCCAGCAAACTGGAAAAGCGCTCGAACTCCTCTGGACTCGGACGTTTGGCCAGATCCACCTGGTCAAAGCGGCTAAGGATCAGGGCGCGGTAACGCTCGTCGCTGAGGTCATCTCGGCCAACACCAATGATGCGGGCACCCTCGGGCAGGGTGCCGTGTTTGAAGGCCTGGAACAGCGCGGGCATCAGTTTGCGCCAGGACAAGTCGCCGGTGCCGCCAAAGAGGACAAGGTCAAAACTCATATGGAAAATCAGATTTGGGGTTAAGGGATAGAGCCAAAAAAATGAACCCGTAATGTAACTTAGTTTCATTGTTTTTGCATAATCATGTAACTGTCATGTATTTCATGCTGATTTGTCGGCTGATAATGGATGTATGAACCAACTCGAAACACTCAAACAATTCACCACCGTGGTGGCCGACACCGGCGACTTCAGGCAAATTGAAGCCTTTCAGCCCACCGACGCCACCACCAACCCGTCGCTGATTCTCAAGGCAGTGCAAAAGCCCGAATACCGCTCCCTGCTGACCGAAACCGTGGCCCAGTACCGTGACCGTGCGCTCGATGAGATCACCGACCGTCTGCTGGTGCGTTTTGGCTGCGAGATCCTCTCGCTCATTCCGGGGCGGGTTTCCACCGAAGTCGATGCCCGCTTGAGCTTTGATACCGATGCAACCTATACCCGCGCCGAGCGACTCATCGATCTGTACCAGGCGCAGGGTATTCACATTGACCGCGTGCTGATCAAGGTGGCCGCCACCTGGGAAGGCATCCAGGCGGCCAGACGGCTGGAGCAGCGCGGCATTCACACCAATCTGACGCTGCTGTTCTCGTTCTGCCAGGCGGTCGCCTGCGGCCAGGCCAAGGTGCAATTGATCTCACCCTTTGTCGGTCGCATTTACGACTGGTACAAAAAATCAGCCGGCGCCAACTGGGTCGAGGCCGACCATGCGGGCGCCAACGACCCCGGCGTGCGGTCGGTGACGCAAATTTTCAACTACTACAAAAAATTTGGCATTGCCACCGAGGTCATGGGCGCGAGTTTTCGCAACATCGGCCAGATCACGGCGCTGGCCGGCTGTGACCTGCTGACCATCAGCCCGGACTTGCTGGCGCAACTGGCTGACAGCAAGGCACCGCTGGTGCGCGCGCTCGATGCCCAGGCCGTCCAAACGCTGGACCTGGCGCGCGTTGACTTTGATGAAGCCGGTTTCCGCTTTGCGCTGAACCAGGACGCCATGGGCACCGAAAAGCTGGCCGAGGGCATTCGCGCATTTTGTGCCGACGCCGGCAAGCTTGATCAGATGTTGCTCGCCGCGTGAGACATCTGCCGCTGCGCTTTTTTCCATGGCATTCGCGCATGTTTTACCAATGAGGTGATTGATGAACCGTACCCGTTGTGACCACACCCCCGCCTGGGGCCAATTGCAGGCCGTGTTTGAGGCCACGGGACGCACTTTTGATGTGCGTAGCGCCTTTGCTGCTGACCCGGCGCGCTTCGAGGCCTTCAGCCAAAGCGCGCCCCATGTGTTTGCCGATCTGTCCAAAAACCGGATCGATGCGGCTACAGAGTCGCTGCTGCTGGAACTGGCGCAGCAGACCGGGCTGGCGGCGCACCGCGATGCCATGTTTGCGGGCGAAGCCATCAACAACGCCGAGCAGCGCGCCGTGATGCACTGGTTGTTGCGGACGCCACCGCTGGACCCCGCCATGCCGGCGCAGTCCGTGCACCGGCATATGGCCGAGACGCTACACGAGGTGCACACCACGCTGGACGCGATGCTGGCGTTTGCTGAAGCAGTGCGTTCTGATGCGCAGATCACCGACATTGTCAACATTGGTATTGGCGGCTCGGACCTGGGCCCGCAAATGGCGGTGCTGGCGCTTGACGAATTCGTGCTGACCGGCAAACGCTTTCACTTTGTCTCGAATGTGGACGGGCACGAACTCAACGCGGTGCTCAGAAAAGTCAAGCCAGCGAGCACGCTGTTTCTGGTGGCCAGCAAAACCTTCACCACCATCGAGACCATGACCAACGCGCTGTCTGCCAAGGCCTGGTTTGAGGCCAATGGCGGCAGCGACATTGCCCGGCATTTCGCCGCGCTCACCACCAACGTGGCGGCGGCCAGGACTTTTGGCATCAGCACCACTTTTGGTTTTTGGGACTGGGTGGGCGGGCGTTATTCGGTGTGGTCGGCCATCGGCCTGCCGCTCGCGATCGCCATAGGCGCCCAGGGGTTCAGGGACTTCTTGGCCGGTGCCCACGCCATGGACGAACACTTTCGCAGCGCCCCGCTGGCGCACAACCTGCCGGTTCGGCTTGGCCTGCTGGACGTCTGGTACCGCAATTTTCATGGTTTCAGCAGCCGCTCGGTGGCGCCCTACCACAGCGCGCTCAAGCGTTACCCGGCCTACCTGCAGCAGCTGGAAATGGAAAGCAACGGCAAGCGGGTCGATGCCAGTGGCGACGCCTTGCCCTATGGCACGGCGCCGGTGATCTGGGGCGAGCCCGGCACCAACGGCCAGCACGCCTATTTCCAGATGCTGCACCAGGGCACCGACGTGGTTCCGGTGGAGTTTGTCGCGGTCAAGACACCCCGGCATGATCTGCCCGGCCACCACACGCTGTTGCTGGCCAACGTGCTGGCGCAGGCGCAGGCGCTCATGCTGGGCAAGGCGGACGCCGGTGGCCACAAGCACTTTACCGGCAATCGCCCCAGCACCTTTTTGCTGCTCGATAAGCTCAATCCTGCCAGCCTGGGTGCCTTGATTGCCTTGCAGGAGCACCGCGTTTTTGTCAGCGGCTCGGTCTGGGGCATCAACAGTTTTGACCAGTGGGGTGTGGAGCTGGGCAAGGTGCTGGCCAAGGACGTCGAAGCGCGGTTGCTGAGCGGCGATGTCGTTGGCCTCGATGCCTCCACGGCAGGTTTACTGGCAGGATTGCGCCGCTGAGCGCGCGACGCCGGTCAAAAACATAAAAAAACCCTGCAAGGCTCGCGCCCTGCAGGGTTTCGGATTTTGGAGGCGCGAGCCAGCCGGGTATTACATGCCCATGCCGCCCATACCACCCATGCCGCCCATGTCACCGCCGCCCATGCCGCCTCCGGCTGAGTCATCCTTTGGAGACTCAGACACCATGCACTCGGTGGTCAACATCAGCGAAGCCACAGACGCTGCGTTTTGCAGCGCCGTGCGGGTCACCTTGGTTGGGTCCAGAATACCCATTTCGATCATGTCGCCATAGGTGTCGTTGGCAGCGTTGAAGCCGTAGTTGCCCGTGCCAGCCATGACCGCGTTCACCACCACAGAGGCTTCGCCACCGGCGTTGTAAACGATTTCGCGCAGCGGCGCTTCGATGGCTTTCAGTACCAAAGCAATGCCGTGGTCCTGGTCAGCGTTGTCGCCCTTGATGGTGCCAGCGGTTTGCTTGGCGCGCAACAGCGCCACGCCACCACCAGCCACAATGCCTTCTTCCACAGCAGCGCGGGTGGCGTGCAGGGCGTCTTCAACGCGGGCTTTCTTCTCTTTCATTTCGACTTCGGTGGCAGCGCCAACCTTGATCACGGCAACACCGCCGGCCAGCTTGGCCACGCGCTCTTGCAGTTTTTCACGGTCGTAGTCGGAAGTGGCTTCTTCGATTTGCACGCGCACTTGTTTGACGCGGGCTTCGATGTCAGCAGCCGGGCCGGCACCGTCGATGATGATGGTGTTTTCCTTGCTCACTTCGATGCGCTTGGCCGAGCCGAGGTCAGCCAGAGTCACTTTTTCAAGTGTCAGGCCCACTTCTTCAGCAATGACCTTGCCACCGGTCAGGATGGCGATGTCTTCCAGCATGGCCTTGCGACGGTCGCCAAAGCCTGGCGCCTTGACTGCCACCACCTTCAGGATGCCACGGATGGTGTTGACCACCAAAGTTGCCAGGGCTTCGCCTTCGACATCTTCAGCAATGATCAGCAGCGGACGGCCCGACTTGGCGACTTGCTCCAGCGTGGGCAGCAGGTCACGGATGTTGCTGATCTTCTTGTCGTACAACAACACGAAGGGGTTTTCCAGCAGCGCGGATTGCTTCTCGGGGCTGTTGATGAAGTAGGGTGACAGGTAGCCACGGTCAAACTGCATGCCTTCGACGACTTCGAGTTCGGATTCGAGCGACTTGCCGTCTTCCACGGTGATCACGCCTTCTTTGCCCACTTTGTCCATCGCATCAGCAATGATCTTGCCAATGGTTTCGTCAGAGTTGGCAGAAATCGAGCCAACTTGCGCGATTTCCTTGGAAGTGGTGGTGGCTTTGGAGGCCTTCTTGAGTTCGCCGATCAGCACGGTCACAGCCTTGTCGATACCGCGCTTCAGGTCCATCGGGTTCATGCCGGCGGCCACGTACTTCATGCCTTCGCGCACGATGGCTTGTGCCAGCACGGTGGCGGTGGTGGTGCCGTCGCCAGCGATGTCAGAGGTCTTGGAAGCGACTTCCTTGACCATCTGCGCACCCATGTTCTGCAGCTTGTCCTTGAGCTCGATTTCCTTGGCCACGGACACACCGTCCTTGGTCACGGTGGGGGCGCCGAAAGAGCGCTCCAACACCACGTTGCGGCCTTTGGGGCCCAGCGTGACCTTGACCGCGTTGGCCAAAATGTTCACGCCTTCAACCATACGAGCGCGGGCTTCGCCGCCAAAAATTACGTCTTTTGCTGCCATGATGATTTCTCCAGATATTTCAATAAATTACAAACGGGTTGTGGGGGAAGAAAGCGTAGCGAGCAGGTGTCAGGCTAGGCGCACGGAGCACAGCAACCGGAACGTACTTCTGTACGTGAGGATTGCGAGCACCGCGCAACGACGCATGGCGCCTGCGCAGTAGCTTTATTTCTCCACAACTGCAAACAGGTCGTCTTCTTTCATGACCAGGAGTTCGTCGCCATCGACCTTGACGGTCTGGCCGCTGTACTTGCCAAACAACACACGGTCGCCAACCTTGACGGCCATGGGGCTGACTTCGCCCTTGTCGTTTTTCTTGCCTGGGCCAACGGCCAGTACTTCGCCTTGATCAGGCTTTTCGGCGGCGCTGTCAGGAATGACGATGCCGGAAGCAGTGCGGGTTTCGTTTTCTACGCGTTTGACAATCACGCGATCGTGCAGGGGACGAAGTTTCATGGGGACTCCTATAAAGTTTGAAACAGGGGTTAACAAAAAATCACCAGAATAGAAAATCTGGTGATTTGTAACTGTCGGAGTGCATGCCAACCGGTTTGTTAGCACTCATCTCTTTCGAGTGCTAATGATAAGGCCGTTTGCAAGACTTTCAAGGGGAAGGGCTTAATTTTTGTGATTTTTGCGGCGCGCCGGCGCAATAGTTTGTGGTTCGGAAATAATCAGCTATTTCAGGCACACTCTGTCACCTGACCACAAAATACACATCCTGAACATGCTCTACTCCGTCCTCAAAACCCTTCATCTGTTGGCCATCATCGTCTGGATTGGCGGCATGGTGTTTGCCCATTTCTTTCTACGTCCATCCCTGGGGGCGTTTGAGTCTGCCGTGCGGGTGCGCCTGATGCACGCGGTGCTCGGACGGTTTTTCAGCGCGGTACTGGCTGCCATGGCCGTGACGCTGGTCAGCGGCCTGTGGATGATTGGCCAGGTGGCCAAGCAGATGGTGCAGGCCGGAGCACATTTCAGCATGCCGCTGGAGTGGACAATCATGGCCACGCTGGGCATCCTGATGATGCTGATTTTTGGTCATATCCGTTTCGTCCTCTACCAGCGTCTGAGCCGTGTGGCGCAGGCCGCGGACTGGCCGGCAGGGGCTGCCGTGCTGGCGCAAATCCGCACTTGGGTGTTGGTGAACCTTAGCCTGGGCGTGTTGATTGTGCTGGTCACCCTGCTCGGTGTGCCGCGCTAAGGGTCGCGGGTGAACCCGGACGCCAAGCAACTGTGGCGCGCGCCGCGCTGGGCGCTGGCGGTGCTGCTGGCCACGCTCGGCATGCTCGGGCCGTTTTCCATAGACACCTATATCCCGGCATTTACCGGCATTGCCAGTTCACTGGACGCCACGCCCTTGCAGATGCAGCAAACGCTGTCAGCCTACCTGTTCGGGTTTGCCTTCATGAGCCTGTTTCATGGCGCGCTGTCTGACAGCATCGGACGCCGGCCCGTGGTGCTGTGGGGGCTGGCGGCTTTCACCCTGGCCTCCATGGGTTGCGCACTGTCGCAAAGCATTGGGCAACTGGTGTTTTTCCGGGCGGTGCAGGGCCTCACCACCGGGGCCGGCATTGTGGTGTCGCGCGCCGTCGTGCGCGACATGTTTCCCCCGGCACAGGCGCAGCGGGTGATGAGTCAAATCACCATTTTCTTTGGTGTTGCCCCGGCCATCGCGCCCATGGTGGGCGGCGTGCTGTTTGCCCACCTTGGCTGGCACAGTGTGTTCTGGTTCTTGACACTGGTGGGGGTGGTGCTGTGGGGCGCCAACTACAAGCTGCTGCCCGAGACCCTGCATGTCACCCAGCGCCAGCCGCTCAAGCTCAGCAACCTGTTGCAGGGCTACTGGAAACTGGGGCTGGACCCGCGCTTTTTGCTGTTGGCGCTGGCCAGCGGTGTGCCCTTTAACGGCATGTTTCTGTATGTGCTGTCCGCGCCTGTATTTTTAGGCGAGCACCTGGCGCTGGCGCCGACGCAGTTCTTCTGGTTTTTTGTGCTCAACATCGGCGGCATCATGAGCGGTGCTTTTGTCAGTGGCCGCATGGCGGGTCGGCTGGCGCCCAAGCAGCAAATCAAGTATGGGTTTTTAATCATGCTCGGCATCGCGTTGGTCAACCTGCTGGCCAATGCGCTGTTTACCGCGCATGTGGCATGGGCCATGTTGCCTATGGCCCTGTTTGCCTTGGGCTGGGCCATGATGGTGCCGGTGATCACGCTGCTGGTGCTGGACCTGCACCCCGATCGGCGCGGCATGGCATCGAGCTTGCAGGCTTTCATTGGCGCCAGCGCCAATGGCGTGGTGGCGGGTGTGATTGCACCGCTGGTGATGCACTCCACCGTGGCGCTGGCAGCCGCCTCGCTGGCCATGCTGTCAGTGGGCCTGTTTGCCTGGATCTGGCTGCACCACCGCTGGCCCGACATCGGGCGGATCATCGAGCATCCGGTGCGGTGAGTGGGTCAATCACGCGCCAGTCGCTGAACTTTAGGCGGCCCTGACTGGCGAACCTGCCACAGGTCAAAGGCTTGTTGCAGACCCAGCCAGAATTCGGCACTGGTCTGGCGTGCGGCGGCTAGCCGAAAAGCCATCTCGGCACTGACGCCAGCTTTGCCGTTGAGAAGTTTCGAAAAGGCTTGGCGCGATACGCCAATACGCAGAGCCACCAAGGCATAGCGGTTTTTCATATCACCGTGAAGTGAGTGCAAGCGCCAACCAACCGGCGTTTTCAGGTCATCCGGATCATGAGCCGCATGCAGTGCAGCCAACTGCAAACGCAGGCGAGTTATATGAGTCGCCTGCATGCCGGCAGCACTCCCGGCTTCAAAAACTTTTGTAATCCCTTGTGCTTGCAGCTTTTAATCATGATGAAGACGGTAATCTGCCTCGCGTCAGTTGTCAGTACCGGAATTAAAAAACCCCGCCGGGTTGCCCTGGCGGGGTTTTCAGATTTTAACCGTCAGCTGACTTGCATCAGCGTCAGATTAGAACGTGTGGCGAACGCCGAGGGCGAAAACGGAAGACTCCGTCTCGCTCACGCCGTTGGTGGCACGAGACTCAACTTCTGTGTTCTTGTAGCCAGCATACACAGTTGTGCGCTTGGACAAGTCGTAAGTGCCAACCAGGGTGTAGCCTTCGCCTTCCAGATCAGCAAAACCACCGCGCTCGCTCTTGGCATTGCTGTAACCAGCGGCCACGGCAAAGGCACCAAACGGAACACTCACGCCCACTTGGTATTCTTTGTCTTTGGAGGTGCCGTCTTTGGCCTGGTTGTAGCTACCGGTCAACTTGGCAACGCCGAAGTCATAAGAAGCACCGAGCAAGTCATACTTGTTGGTGACTTGTGCAGCTGTCAGTGCAGCTTGCGCAAGTTTCTCTTCCTGGTGTGCGTAACCTACCAGCAGCGGGCCGGCAGCATATTTGACGTGCACGCTAACGCTGTCGGTTGCGTCACCAACGTTGCCTATTACAGCTTCGTTTTCACCGAAACCATAAGCAACGGAACCGCTGAAGCCGCTGAAGACTGGAGAGTCATAACGCACGGAACTGTGGATACGGTTGGTGTAATCTTTCACGCCAGTGGCCCATACGGCGCCGGTGGTGGCCAGGTTGGAGTCCCAGACGTTGTTCGTTGCGCCGCGCAGAGAGTCATAAGCGGTGTACTGACGACCCAGGTTCACAGCACCGAAACCGCCGGCCAGGCCAACAGTAGCGGTACGCTCGAACAGGGTGCTGCCAGAACCGATGGTGCCGGTGTCAATGTTGAAGTTGCTTTCCAGCTTGAAATTGGCTGTCAAGCCGCCGCCCAGGTCTTCAGTGCCTTTCAGGCCCCAGAAGGTGGTATTCAGGTTGCTGGCATCGATGGCAGTTTGGTCGTTTTCGGCAACTGGATTTGCACCGGTGGTTTCGGTGGTCTTCTGGCCAATGCTGGCGTCCAGACGGCCATACAGAGTCACGGAAGATTGGGCCATAGCGGCGCTGGAAGCAGCCAGAACGGCCAAGGCAATCAGGGATTTTTTCATTTCAAAGTTCTCCAAGGTTAAACATAAGGTGCTGAACCCAACTTGATTCAGAACCCAGAGCCAACCTCCTGTTTCAGGAAGTTGAACGTATTGAAACAGACACCAGCCGCTTTGGCCCTAAAAGACCCTGTAAACCTATGTAAACCGGGTGCATCCGTTGTGGGTTTGCAACAGATGAAGCAAGGTGAGCGAGGGTGCTTGCCTGGTTGGCGCGTCTCAATGAAAAAACCCCCGCCGGGTTGCCCGGGCGGGGTTTTCAGGTATCAACCGTCAGCTGACTTGCGTCAGCATCAGGTTAGAAGCGGTGTTGCACACCCACGGCGAACAGGCTGTGCTTGTCATCGGCAGCAGCGTTGTTGGTGGCCGTGTCAGCCTCGTAGCCACCGTACAGGAAGGTGCGCTTGGACAGCGTGTAGGTGGCACCAATACCGAACCCCTTGCGGGTCTGTTCGAAGCCGGCATTGCTGTCATCGGACTGGGCATAGCTGGCAGAAACGGTCAGGGCAGCGGACACAGGGAAATCAACGCCGAGTTGGTAGTCGGTTGCATCAGCACCGCTCACGCCACCCACATTGTCTACCTTGCCGTAAGTGGCCTTGGCGGTTGCAACGCCGAAGTCGTAAGACGCGCCCAGGCGGGTGAACTTGGTGTCAGCTGAAGTGCCAACATCTTCCACTTGGTAGCCCAAATGTGCGTTCAAGGGGCCAGCGCCATAGGACACTTGCACGCTGGCGACTTTGGCTGCGCCGACAACGTTTTCATCCAGGCTGTAGCTAACTGCAGCTCCGAAGCCACCCATGGCCGGGGTTGCGTAATAAATGGTGTTGCCGGGATTGCCGGAGTAGCCCGTGCTTGCGAACACATGGTTCATGGGGGACAGTGCGGAGTCAAACACGGCATTGGAAGCGCCGCTCACGTCGTCATAGGCGGTCCAGACCTTGCCGAGCTTGACTTCACCGAAGCCGCCAGAAAAGCCAACATACGATTCGCGAGAAAAAGCCTGACCAGCAGTTGCTGTGCCAGTGTCCATGGCAAAGCCCTGCTCCAGCTTGAAGTTGGCCTTCAAGCCGCCGCCCAGGTCTTCGGAACCTTTCAGGCCCCAGCGTGAAGTATTGACGCCACCGCTGTCGAGTTTGGTTTGTCTCTGGCTGGTGCCGGCAACACCGTCTTCGTGTTTGACACTGCCAAACCAGACGTCCGCGAGACCGTACAGGGTTACAGATTGTGCAAAAGATGCACCGGAAGCAGCGAGAACTGCCAAAGCAATCAGACTCTTTTTCATAAAAATTTCCTTAGTTAAAAATCAAAACACTTTTTCCTGTTTGTTTTGAAGCGGTGGATAGGACACCACAGGATTTATTTCACCATGAAGACACTCAAAAGTGTCATTCGGGTTGGGGGCAAGCAAGTTACATGCCTTTTTTGGGCTTATTTTGTTGCCGCTGCACGACAGATAGCGGTCAGTACCCCGGCAAGACGGTCATGGCAACGTGATCCAGGCTGGTATCCCGGCCGCTGATGCTTGCCATGCGGACAAGCATTGGGTTGGGTTTTGTCATTTGCACCAAATAAGGGAAAACCCCTGTGGGGAAAACCACTAATCAGGTGCGTTGTTTGATTCGGGTGCCTTGTCGTGGTGAATGGGTCCCTACAAAATAGGCACGGTCGTTCTTTTTCTTTGCTAGGTGTTCCCTCACTTCTTTTAAACATCATGTACAAACAATCTACTTCAAAAACGATGGCATTGGGTCTTCGTCATGTGGCGCTGGCCAGTGCGCTGTGCTGCGCAGGTTTGGCGCAGGCGCAAACCGGTTCGAGCGTGACGCTCTACGGCTTGGCCGATGTCGGCGTCACCTCGGTCAGCGGTCTGAAGACCGGCACGGTCACCCAAGTGGCGAGCGGCATCATGGAAGGTTCGCGCTGGGGTATGAAGGGTACTGAAGATTTGGGCGGCGGATACAAGGCGATCTTTACGCTGGAAAGCCGGGTGGAACTGGATACGGGGGCGAATAACAATCGACCGATTTCGGGGAATCAGGTGTATGACCGTATGACAACTGCAACTGCGCTGGGCCTTACTTCCGTAAACCCCGCGATACAAGGTGCCTACAACTTGGCTGTGCCCGCTGTTTTTGGCGCGGCTGGCGTATCCGGCTTGCTGAACGAGTATGGTGTGAATGTGGGTGCCAGCGGCAACCGCGCATTTGACCGCCAAGCCTGGGTCGGATTGATCACGCCAGTGGGCGCTGTGTTAGCGGGGCGTCAATATACGCCCGGATATGAAACCTTTAGCACCTTCGACATTATGGAGACGCAGTCAGCTTTGTCGGCGGGTCAGATCGTGCAGTTCCCGGCCGTTTTTGAAATTCGCGCGTCCAATGCGCTGGCTTATCGCATCGTCAAGAATGACTTTTCGGGCGCCCTGATGTATGCGCTAGGCGAGAAGGACAGTGCGAGCAAGGAGCGCCTGCTTGGCATTAACGCGGCTTATAAAACCGACAAGTTCTCGGTGGGCATTGGCTACAACACCAAGAATAATGAACTGGGCGACAAGGCTTTGACGACAACCGTGTTGGGTGCGTCCATGAACATGGGGAGCAGCAAGATCAGTACTTTGGTAGCCACCATCAAGGATGACCATCCAACAGGCATGTACAGCATTGCTGATAAGTTGGCCTTGACTCCGCTTGCAGGTGTTGCCGTGCCTGTACAAAATGCCTTCGTTGAAGCCTTCAAACAAGATGGCACCCTGTTCCACATTGGGTATCGCAATGTGACTGGCCCCCACACCATTTCGGTGGCCTACAACCAGTTTGACGACAAACGGCCGGCCAACGCGGATCTCAAGTCCTATGGTGCTGCCTACACCTATGCGCTGTCCAAACGGACCGACCTGAACGCTGTGCTGGTTCGTTTTGACAATAGCGACAAGGCGCAGGTGGCACCCGGCGGCAATGGCTACCTGGGAGGTGTGACAGAAAAAGCAGGCACAGATTCCACCGGTCTGGCCTTCGGCATTCGCCACCGCTTCTGATCTCCCGGCGCACACCTGCGGGTGCAGACCCGCAGGTCCGAATTTGCCATTTTAAAGCTGCCAAACAAGGTATCAAGGTATCGAGCGCGTTCTGAATGGCCAATTGCCGCGATGTCAGGTTTCCGACGGTCTGCGTGCGCAGCGCAACAGGGATCGCACCCAAAGCAGGTGTATCCATGACCACTCGCCGGCCAGCCACTTCCAATTCGGGTCAAATCGGCGTCCTTGTGCGGCAACGTATTAAAGTGGGACAGGTTCAGCCCTAATTGGCGCGCGGCGGTGCGATTACGTTGTTTTCTGCGCCAGCCGTGCCGCCCGGCTGGCAAATTCTTCGATCAGGTGCGCTTTGGCCTCGGGATAGATCAGCGAGTCTTCGAGCATGATGTGGTCGTGGCACAGACTCACAAATACTTCGGCGTTGTGCTTGAGTTCGGCCATGTCGGGCCAGTCTTCACCCTGGGCAATGGCGCGCAGCATGGGGGCGAGTTCCAGCCAGTTCTGTTCAATCCAACCATGGTCTTGATGCAAGGTGCGCACCGCCTGTACCAGTTCGACGTTGTCGCTGGCCAGCAGCATTGGAAAAATATTTTTTTCTTCCTCGGCGTGGTGCGGCCGTGCAACCTCTGAAAAAAAGGCCTCGATGGTTTTGGCTTTTTGACGGCAATGGGGACTGTCGCTCTCGGTGTCCAGGCGCTCCAGCAGATCTGCCAACTCGGCCAATTGCTGATGAATTTGCTGGTGGCAGGCATCAAGGGTCTTGAATTGTTCAATGTGCTGTAGGGGATTCATGGTTTCTCCTGGGCTTGGTGAATCCATTTTGGCGGCCGATCGGTCCGGATCTTTGAGCCAAATCAAGATTCCAGTCGATTTTTGACGGAGAAATATATTTGATCTAGATCAGCAAATTGGCAAATTCGGAGGGCGTGGCATGCGTTAAAGCGATGGATCGGCGTAGGATGCAACCACACCTGCAGCACCATTTCGCAAGCGTTTGCAGGGCAAGGAGACCACTTTGCAAGCTACCAATGTCACCAACCCGGCCTATTTTCACAAGGTCGTTGATTGCCAGTGGGCCTGTCCGGCCCACACCCCCGTACCCGAATACATCCGCCTGATCGGGCAGGGTCGCTACAGCGACGCCTACATGATCAATTGGGTGTCCAACGTGTTTCCGGGCATTCTGGGTCGCGTTTGCGACCGCCCCTGCGAGCCCGCCTGCCGGCGCGGGCGCGTGGAAGAGAACAACAGCAAAAAGCCCGAGCCGGTGGCGATTTGCCGCCTCAAGCGCGTGGCCGCTGATTTCAAGGACGATGTGACGGCCCGCATGCCCGCCATTGCACCCAGCAATGGCAAACGTATTGCTTGCGTCGGTGCTGGTCCGGCGTCCCTGACGGTGGCACGCGATTTGGCCCCGTTGGGTTACGAGATCACGGTGTTTGAAGGCGAGGCCAAGGCGGGCGGGTTCATCCGCTCGCAGATCCCGCGGTTTCGGTTGCCCGAAGAGGTGATTGACGAGGAGACGGGTTACATCCTCGACATGGGGGTGAAGTTCGTCAACAACCAGCGGGTTGACTCCATGCAGGCGCTGTTGGCCCAAAATTTTGACGCGGTGTTTGTCGGCTGTGGCGCACCGCGCGGGCGCGAACTCGATGTGCCGGGTCGCGCCGAGGCGGCGGCCCACATTCATATTGGCATCGACTGGCTGGCCAACGTGTCTTTCGGCCACACCACCAGCGTGGCCGAGCGCGTGATTGTGCTTGGCGGCGGCAACACCGCCATGGACTGCTGCCGCTCGGCGCGGCGCATGGGCGGCAAGGATGTGAAAGTGGTGGTGCGCAGCGGTTTTGAGGAAATGAAAGCCTCGCCCTGGGAAAAGGAAGACGCGCAGCACGAAGGCATTCCGATCCTGAACTACCACGTGCCCAAATCCGTCGAGCATGTGAATGGCAAGCTGACCGGCATGAGGTTCGAGATCGTGCGTGCCGAATACGATGCCAAGGGCCGGCGCAGCCTGGTGCCGACCGGCGAGCCCGACGTGCTGCTGGAATGCGACACGGTGCTGGTGGCCATCGGCCAAGAAAATTCCTTCCCCTGGATTGAGCGGGACTGCGGCATCGAGTTTGACAAATGGGGCCTGCCGGTGCTGACTGAAGGTACTTTCCAGTCCACCCTGCCGAACGTGTTTTTTGGCGGTGATTCGGCTTACGGACCCAAGAACATCATCACCGCCGTGGCCCACGGGCACGAGGCGGCGGTGTCGATCGACCGGCTGCTCAATGGTGAGGACGTGGCGCGACGGCCACCGCCCACGGTCAATTTGATGTCGCAAAAAATGGGCATCCATGAGTGGAGCTACCGCAACGATGTGTCCAACGATGTGCGCTTCAGGGTGCCATGGGCCGCAGCCGAAACCGCACTGGCCAGCATCAAGATCGAGGTCGAGTTGGGCTTTGACGCCGCCACCGCGTTCAAGGAGGCCAGCCGCTGCCTGAATTGCGACGTGCAGACCGTGTTCAACCGCAACACCTGCATTGAGTGCGACGCCTGCGTTGACATTTGTCCGATGGACTGCATCACCTTCACCGCCAATGGCGATGAAGCCGACCTGCGCACCCGCCTCAAGGCGCCAGCCACCCATGCCGGGCAGGATTTGTATGTGTCCGCCGAGCTCAAGACCGGCCGCGTCATGGTGAAGGACGAAGACGTTTGCCTGCACTGCGGTTTGTGCGCCGAGCGTTGCCCCACCGGGGCCTGGGACATGCAGAAGTTCCTGCTCAACACCATGCAGGCGGGGCCAAAGTGCAGAGATGCCAAAGCCACCCCTGCAGCCCACATTGCCCAACCGGAGGCCGCATGAAGCGCATAGAAGCCATCAACGATTTCGTCATCAAGTTTGCCAATGTCAACGGCTCGGGTTCTGCCTCGGCCAATGAGTTGTTTGCCAAGGCGGTGATGCGCATGGGCGTGCCCGTCAGCCCGCGCAACATTTTTCCCAGCAACATCCAGGGCATGCCCACCTGGTACGAGGCCCGTGTCTGCGAAAAGGGCTACCACGGCCGCCGCGGTGGCGTCGACATGATGGTCGCCATGAACCCGCAAACCTGGGATGCCGACATTGCCGAGATCGAATCGGGCGGCTACCTGTTTTACGACAGCACCCGGCCCATGCCGGCCGACAAGTTCCGCGACGACGTGCACACCATGGGCGTGCCGCTGACCGAGATTGCCAACAACGCCTACACCGACCCGCGCCAGCGCCAGTTGTTCAAGAACATCATCTACGTGGGCGCCCTGTCGGTGCTGCTCGATGTGGACGCCGAGGTGTTCGAAAAACTCTTTGCCGAGCAGTTCAAGGGCAAGGAGCGCCTGCTTGACTCCAATATCAAGGCGCTGCACATGGGGCGCGACTACGTCAAGCAGCACATGCAGGCGCCGCTGGGCATCCGCGTGCAGCGCGCGGACAACGTCGGCGACCAGATTTTTACCGACGGCAACAGCGCCGCCGGTCTGGGCTTGGTGTATGGTGGCGCCACGGTGGCTGCCTGGTACCCGATCACGCCGTCCACCTCGATCCCCGAGGCGTTCCAGAAATACTGCGAAAAATTCCGCATTGACCCGGCCACTGGGCAACACCGCTTTGCCATCGTGCAGGCCGAAGACGAGCTGGCCTCGATTGGCATGGTGGTCGGCGCGGGCTGGAACGGTGCGCGGGCCTTTACCGCCACCTCGGGTCCGGGTGTGTCGCTGATGACCGAGTTCATCGGCCTGGCCTATTTTGCCGAGATTCCGGTGACGATCATCAACGTGCAGCGCGGCGGGCCGTCCACCGGCATGCCCACGCGCACCCAGCAGGCTGACCTGCTGTCATGCGCCTACGCCTCGCATGGTGACACCAAGCATGTGCTGCTGTTCCCGCAGGACCCGCACGAGTGCTTTACCCATTCGGCCGCAGCGCTGGATCTGGCCGAGCGCCTGCAGACGCCCATTTTTGTCATGACCGACCTCGACATCGGCATGAACCAGCGCCTGTGCAAACCCTTTGTCTGGGACGACGCCAAGGAGTACGACCGCGGCAAGGTCATGACTGCCGAAGAACTGGAGGCCGGCAAGCCCTTTGGCCGTTACAAGGATGTGGATGGCGACGGTATTCCGTGGCGCACCTTGCCCGGTACCCACCCCAGCAAGGGCGCCTTTTTTACCCGCGGCACCACGCGCAACCCGCAGGCCATGTACTCCGAGGCCGGGCCGGACTATATCTACAACATGGAGCGGCTGCTGCGCAAGTTCAAGACGGCGGCAGACATGGTGCCCCAGCCGGTGTTCCGAAAAGCGGCCGCGCCCACCAAGCTAGGCATCATTTACTACGGCTCCACCACACCCGCCATGCGCGAGGCGCTGGACGTGCTCGAAGCCAACGGCGACCATGTGGATGCCATGCGCCTGTGCGCCTTCCCGTTCCCGCAATCGGTGGCTGACTTCATTGCGGCGCACGACAAGGTGTTTGTGGTCGAACAAAACCGCGACGCGCAAATGCGCGCCATGATCATCAATGAACTTGAAGTGAACCCCGCCAAGCTGGTGCGTGTGCTGCATTACGACGGCACGCCCATCACCGCGCGCTTCATCATCCGCAACATTCACGACAGCGTGCAAAAGGAGCTGGTATGACTTTTATCGCCAAACCCAGGCTGCATCATCCCACCCTGCACACCAACAAGGTCGGCTATACCCGGCGTGACTACGAAGGCCGTATTTCGACCCTGTGCGCCGGTTGCGGTCATGACTCCATTTCGGCGGCCATCATCCAGGCCTGCTGGGAGCTTGACATCGAGCCGCACCGTGTGGCCAAGCTCTCGGGCATCGGCTGCAGCTCGAAAACGCCAGATTACTTTCTGGGCGCCTCGCACGGCTTCAACACCGTGCATGGTCGCATGCCCTCGGTGCTGACCGGTGCCAACATGGCCAACCGCGAACTGCTGTACCTGGGCATTTCGGGTGACGGCGACTCGGCTTCGATTGGTCTGGGCCAGTTTGCCAATGCCATGCGGCGCGGCGTGCGCATGGCCTACATTGTCGAAAACAACGGCGTTTACGGCCTGACCAAGGGCCAGTTCTCGGCCACCGCAGACCGTGGCTCCAAGAGCAAAAAGGGCGTCATCAACAGCGACAGCCCGGTCGACCTGGTGGGCATTGCGCTGCAACTCGGGGCCACCTTTGTGGCGCGCAGTTTCTCCGGCGACAAGGCCCAGCTGGTGCCACTCATCAAGGGTGCCATGGCGCATGGCGGTGCCGCGTTCATCGACGTCATCAGCCCCTGCGTGACCTTCAACAACCACGGCGGCAGCACCAAGAGCTACGACTATGTGCGTCAGCACAACGAAGCCGTGAGCCGCATTGACTTCATCACGCCCGGGCACGAGATCACCACCGACTACGCCCCCGGCGAGCTCGTCGAGGTGGAGCAGCACGACGGTTCGGTGTTGCGCCTGCGCAAACTGCATACCGATTACGATCCCACCGACCGTTATGCCGCCATGGGCTACATGCAGCAACATCAGGCGCGCGGCGAGGTTGTTACCGGCCTGTTGTACGTGGACCCGCTGGCCACCGACCTGCACATGGCGATGAACACCTGTGCCGTGCCGCTCAATACCCTGAACGCCGCGCAACTCAATCCGGGCGCCAAAGCGTTGGAAAAAATCAACGCGTCACTGCGTTGAACCCTGTAGCCCAATGACATCCTAGGAGTCTGCCATGCCCGAACGCACTGTTTTTCAATCGATGGCCCAGCGCCATGTGGTCAGCGTGGTGCCTACCGCCACGGTTTATTCTGCGGCCTGTGTCATGACCCGGGCCAATTGCGGCAGTGTGCTTGTCATCGACGCCAGCAACACGCTGCTGGGGATCGTGACCGAGCGCGACCTGATGACCCGCCTGGTGGCCAAGTCACTCGACCCCGCCACCACCACGGTGGCCGACATCATGACGCGCGGCCCGCTCTGTGTGGTGCCCGAGACCAAGGTGGCCGACGCGGTGCTGATCATGATCGAGCGCGGTTTCAGGCATTTGCCCATCGTCACCGACAACAACAAGATTCTGGGCGTGTTCTCGGTGCGCGACGCCCTGCCGCGCGAAGTCCAGACGGCACAGAGTCTGGCGGAATTCAACGAGCAGGTGAACGACGCGCTGGGTTGATGTTGTAAAGGCTTAATGGGTGCCCAGCAACCACTGGCCAGCCCAGGCCAAGGCGCTTGTCAGATGCGCCAGCGCCGCCGGGCTGGGTGGTGCGCCCAATTCAAACTGTTCGCCACGAATGGCCAGCAGGGTACAGGGCGGGGGCGGCGTCCCCTGTACATCCTGGTAAACCTGCAGCAAGGCTTGCGGCGACAGGGCGTGGGTGGTAAAGCTGGCATCCTGGACCGCCTGCAGTTCGGTGACCTGAAACGGCGCGAGGCAGCTCTGGCTGGCATCAATCAATAGCACGCGTTGACGGTCCATCAGGTCCAGTGCGTGCTCAATCTGCAGCTGGTAGTCGTCCAAAAACTCGACCTGATCCTGTAAATTTTCTGGCAATTGCTCGCGCAGAGCGGCTAAGCACAGCGGCCCCAGCGCATCATCGCCGCGGCTCAGGTTGCCCCAGCCCAGCACCAGCAGCGGGGCAGGCTGTTTTGACTCGTCACTGCGAGCGCAGCGTGGCAGTCCATGCGGTTGGAAGTCATGGATTGCTTCACTGCGTTCGCAATGACGGGATCCGGTTGGAGGTGTGGGCACTGTGAATGAGCGCAAGGGTTGACGGCTCATGATGTTTGCAGCTTGTCCAGCAATGTGCCGTCAGCCCCCAGCAGCGTCACCTCCAGCGGCATCTGGCCCAGCGCATGGGTGGCGCAGGACAGGCAGGGGTCGTAGGCGCGAATGGCAACTTCGATGTGGTTGAGCAGGCCCTCGGTGAGCTCCTGTCCGTCCAGATAGTCCCGCGCCACGGCGCGTACCGCCTCATTCATGGCCTGGTTGTTGTGGGTGGTGGACACGATCAGGTTGCAGCGCGTCACCAGGTCGTCGTCGCCCACCTCGTAGTCGTGGATCAGCGTGCCGCGCGGCGCCTCGATCATGCCGACACCGTGGCGCTGGCGCACACCGCTGGTGAGCAGATCGCCCGACAGCAGCGCCGGGTCCGCCAGCAACTCAGTAATCACCTCGACCGCGTGCAACATCTCGATCATGCGCGCCCAGTGGTAGGCCAGCGTGGCGTGCACCGG
>NZ_JAMPXE010000144.1 GCF_023701345.1 Rhodoferax sp.
AGGCCCGGTGCTGGTGATCCACCAAAGCGACGCGCTGCTCGACCAGATGGACAAATGGAACAAGAGTACGCACGGCAAAAGTGGCCTGATTGACAAGGTCAAGGTCTCAACAGTGGGGGAAGAAGAAGCCGAGAAAATACTGCTCCAGTTTTTAAGCCATTACGTGCCCAAGAGCGGCGCCCCCATGTGCGGCAACAGCATCGGCCAAGACCGGCGTTTTCTGGCCAAGTACATGCCTAAGCTTGAAGCTTTTTTTCACTACCGCAACCTCGACGTGAGCACGCTCAAGGAACTCTCCAAGCGCTGGGCACCGGGGGTCTACAAGAGTTTTAAAAAGAAACAGCGGCACACTGCATTGGCCGACGTGCATGAGTCCATTGACGAACTGGAACACTACCGCACGCACTTTCTGAAATTGCCAACCTGAGAAAAAACAGAAGGCAACTCAGTAGAAACCCGAATCTGTGGCATAATTTGTGGCTTCGCTGAAATCACAGCGTATTTTGTACATCTCCCAACATTCACTGGGTCTGCAGCCAGGTTGATTCGCAACCTGCCTCAAAAAGACCCCCAGCATCCAGACGCACTCACTTTGCTGAGTCTGAGCCGGTTCCGTTTGATGGTTGATGTTTTTTAACCATGAACGGAGCAGCCGCACACCTTGCGGCGCTCTTCGTTTTGAGGACATTCCATGACTGACGCTACTTTAGCGGCGGGCGAATTTTCGTCTGCCGAAATTATTTCCAACGAGATCAACTTGTTGCCACATGACGCACCAGAGGCTGCAAGCCCGGCGGCAGAAGAGATTCCCAATGGTTTTGTCACCCTTGGCCTGGCCCCGGAGCTGATCCAGGCCGTGAAAGACCTGGGCTTTACCCAGCCCACCACGGTTCAGCTCAAAACCATTCCGCTGGCCATGCAGGGCGTCAGTGATGACGGCAACAGTGCCCGCTTCATCGACCTGATGGTCTCCAGCCAGACCGGCAGTGGCAAAACCGCCGCTTTCCTGTTGCCCGTGCTGCACACCTTGCTGAAGCAGCAGGAACAGGCCGAGGCAAAATCTCGCGAGGATTACGAACAGGCGGTGGCCGAAGCCGCCGCCAAAGGCGAGGCAGCCCCGAAGCGCGCCAAGCGCAAGGACCCCACCAACCCGCGCCATTTCAGCGCCCCCACCCCGGGCGCCTTGATCGTCTGCCCGACCCGCGAACTGGCCCAGCAAGTCGCGCACGATGCGATTGACCTGGTGCAACATTGCCGTGGTCTGCGCGTCGCCAACATCGTCGGCGGCATGCCTTACCAGTTGCAGATTGCCAAGTTGCAGAATGCCAATCTGGTCGTGGCCACGCCGGGCCGTCTGCTGGATCTGCAGCGCTCGATGCAAATCAAGCTCGACCAGGTGCAGTTTTTGGTCGTCGACGAAGCCGACCGCATGCTCGACCTGGGCTTCTCGGATGATCTGGCTGAAATCAACCAGCTCACCATTGACCGCAAGCAGACCATGATGTTCAGCGCCACCTTTGCGCCGCGCATCCAGCAACTGGCTTCCCGTGTCATGCGCGAGCCACAGCGCATCACCATCGACAGCCCGCAAGAAAAACACGCCAACATCAAGCAAGTGCTGTTCTGGGCCGACAACGCCCAGCACAAACGCAAATTGCTCGACCACTGGCTGCGCGACACCACGATCAACCAGGCCATCGTTTTTGCCAGCACGCAAATTGAATGCGATGGTTTGGCCAACGACCTGCAACAAGATGGCTTTGACGCCGTCGCCCTGCACGGTGCTTTGAGCCAGGGCTTGCGCAACCGCCGTCTGATGGCGCTGCGCCAGGGCCAGGTGCAAATTCTGGTGGCGACCGATGTGGCTGCCCGCGGCATCGACGTGCCCACGGTCACGCACGTGTTCAACTTTGGCTTACCGATGAAGGCCGAAGACTACACCCACCGCATTGGCCGCACCGGTCGCGCTGGCCGCGATGGCTTGGCCGTAACGTTTGCCGAGTTGCGTGATCGCCGCAAGATTTTTGACATTGAATCGTTCAACCGCCAGCCGATCAAGGCTGAAGTTGTGCCGGGTCTGGAACCCAAGCAGCGCATCCCCGAGTCACGCCCCAGCAGCTTTGGCGGACGCGACAACCGTGGCGGTGGCGACTTCAACAGCCGCGACCGCAAATTTGGCGGCGGCGGCCGCAGCGGTGGTTTTGATGCGCCGCGTGGCAACTTTGACGCGCCTCGCGGTGGCTTTGCCGACCGAAACCCCAGCGGCCCGCGTATGGTTGGCGCAGGCAACTTCCAGAACAACAACGGGGGTGGTTTCGCCGGCCGTGAAGAGCGCTCTTTTGCACCTCGTGAAAGTGCGCCACGTGAAGGCTTCAACTACGAACGCAAGGGTGGTTTCAACGACCGCTTTGCTGGCGACCGCAACACCGGTGCAGCGCCCCGTGGTGATTTTGCTGCCCGCAAGCCTGCCTTTGGCAAGCCCGCGTTTTCCAAACCTGCTGGCGGTGGCAAGGTGTTTGTGCCGCGTGACGCGCAAAAACGTTTTGCCAAAAACGACCGCTAATTAAAACAGGCAATGATCCAAGCCCGCTGATTGAAAAGTCAGCGGGCTTTTTCATGCGCCATAAGCAGCGCACTGCGTAGTATTGCAGCGGCGTCGCTCAAGCCATCTGCAAAGCAGCTGCCTGCAAGTTTCCCAGCACAATGGCAGCCACTTGCAAGACCACAAGCAGCACCAAGGGCGACAGATCAATGCCACCCACCAGGGGCACGACACGACGAATGGGTCGCAACAGGGGCTCTACCAGACGCTCCATCACCCCGCTGATGACCGACCGCGTGGGCGCCCAGGACAGAACCGCATAAACAATCACGATCACGGTCAAGCCGGAAATAGCCATGCGCAGCAAGCCAAACAGCGCCAGCACTGGCACCGCAAAAAATCCGCCGCCAGCGCCGGCCACCAGCCACAGAATGGCAAATTGGGCCAACTGCAGCAAAAAGGCCGCCACCAGACTGGCCGTGTCAAGCACACCAAGCGCCGGCAACACGCGCCGCAGCGGCAGCACAATCCAGTCGGTCAGCGCAAACACAAAGCGCCCCAAGGGGTTGCCCGAGCGTGCCGACATGGGGATGCGCAGGAACTGCATGTAAAGGCGCAGCAGGCAGGCACCACTCACAATGCCAACGACAACCTCTAGCAACAAGGAAATAATCTGATAAAGCATGGCACCAATGCAGGGTTGAGAAGCAGCGGCAATGATAACGACAGGCGCACTAGCTCTTAAAATCCTGAGTTCTGTCAAAACCACATATTGCCCTGCTGCCCACTTGATGGATTGAATGCAGCTTTTACGGATTGCCCACATGTCTGACCACACCACCGCTCCCACACACCCGCCAGTCCTGCAGGATGAAAACCAGTTGATATTGGAGCGGCGCGAAAAACTTAAGGCCTTGCGCCTGGCTCAGGCCGAGGGCAAAGGCGTTGCCTTCCCGAACGACTTCAAGCCCGCCGACCATGCCGCCGAGCTGTTTGCCGCGCACGCCGGACAAACGCCCGAGGGCTTGATTGAACAAGGCGCAAAGGCCAAAGTGGCAGGGCGCATGATGCTCAAGCGTGTCATGGGCAAGGCCAGCTTTGCCACGCTGCAAGACAGTACCGGGCGCATCCAGATCTACATCAAGGGTGAAGACGTGGGCGCGGATGTGTACGCCGCTTTCAAGCATTGGGACTTGGGCGACATCGTCGCGGCAGAAGGCCTGGTCTTCAAAACCAAGACGGGTGAGCTCTCCATTCACGCCAGCAGCATCCGTCTGCTGACCAAAAGCCTGCGCCCCTTGCCCGACAAGTTTCATGGCATGGCCGACCAGGAGCTTAAATACCGCCAGCGCTACGTCGACATGATCACCGACGAGGACACCCGCAAGCGTTTTATGGCGCGCAGCAAAGCCGTCAGCGGCATTCGCGAATTCATGGTGGCACACAACTTTCTGGAAGTTGAAACACCCATGCTGCACCCGATCCCGGGCGGCGCCAACGCCAAGCCGTTCACCACGCACCACAATGCGCTGGACCAGCAGATGTTCTTGCGCATTGCGCCCGAGCTCTACCTCAAGCGCCTGATCGTGGGCGGCTTCGACCGCGTCTTCGAGATCAACCGCAGCTTCCGCAACGAAGGCATCAGCGTGCGGCACAACCCTGAATTCACCATGATGGAGTTCTATGCAGCCTACTGGGACTACCAGGACCTGATGACCTTTACCGAAGCGCTGATTCGCGACGCCGCCCAGCGCGCAACGGGCACGTTGCAGCTCAGCTACGGCGGCAAGGCTGTCGATCTTGAACAGCCCTTTGAGCGTCTGACCATCCACGAGGCGATTTGCAAGTACACCGAAGCAGGTCAGATGCTGGACGATGGCTCTGGTTTGAAGGTAGACAGCGCGGCTTGGCTGCGCTCCATGCTGCCCAAATTGGGCATCACCGAAGCCAAGCATCACATTTCTACCCGCAGCCTGCCCAGCCTGCAGGTGCTGTACTTTGAAGAGACTGTGGAAGAAAAACTCTGGCAGCCAACCTTCATCATGGAGCACCCCACCGAAATCTCACCGCTGGCGCGCGCCAATGACACCCGCCCGGAGGTCACCGAACGCTTTGAACTCTACATCACCGGGCGCGAGTTTGGCAACGGATTCAGCGAATTGAACGACGCCGAAGAACAAGCCGCCCGCTTTCAAGCCCAGGTGGCCGCCAAGGACGATGGCGACGACGAAGCCATGTATTACGACCACGACTTCATTCGCGCCCTGGAGTACGGCATGCCGCCCACCGGCGGCTGCGGCGTCGGGCTGGACCGGCTGATGATGCTGCTGACCGACAGCAGCAGCATCCGTGACGTCATCCTGTTTCCTGCCCTGCGCCGCGAAGCACAGGAAAAATAAACCATGCCGCAAGCCCCTTGGCCCTACCCACGCTGGATCGCGCACCGGGGCGCCGGCAAACTGGCGCCTGAAAACACGCTGGCTGCTTTTCGGCTGGGGGCCAGCCATGGCTATCGCATGTTCGAGTGCGATGTCAAACTGAGCAGCGACGGTGTGCCTTTTTTAATGCACGATGACACCCTGACGCGCACCACCAACGCCGCGGACAAGCTGGGGCCAGACAGCAGTGCCACTGGTGGCGACCATCCCTGGGAAACGCTGGCCCAGCTTGATGCCGGCAGCTGGCATTCACGCAACTTTGCCGGTGAGCCATTGCCCACCCTGGAAGCCATTGCCCGCTACTGCTTGCGCAATGCTTATTTTTTAAACATCGAGATCAAACCGACACCCGGCCTGGAGCGCCAGACCGGTGAAAAGGTTGCCAACCATGCCGCTTGCCTGTGGCAAAACGCCAGCGTGCCACCGCTGCTGACGTCATTTCAGGTGCCGGCACTGGAAGCTGCCAGGGCCGCGCAGCCCGATTTACCGCGCGGCCTGCTGCTCGATGCGCTGTGGCCCGGCTGGCTGGAAACCGCGCAAAACCTGGGCTGTGTCGCCATTATCTGCGACCACATCTTGTGGGATCAGGTCAGCATGACGCAGGCCCAAAGCGCCGGCTTCAAAACCCTGAGTTACACCGTCAACGATGAAGCCACGGCCCGGCGCCTGCTGGACCTGGGGCTCGATGGCATCATTACCGACCGGGTGGATTTGTTCAGCCCCGTCAACCCTTGCGCATGAACCACTGGGCGCTGGCGGCAGTGACCACCAATGCCAGATAAGTCATCATCTTGCCATCCTGACCCAGTAGCGCCAAGCCAAGCGCCAGCACCACCAAACCTGCCAAAAAAATGCGCGCAAACTGTGCAGGCAGTGAAAAAACGGGGGCTTTTTTACCTGGCAGGAATCGGACCGCCCAAGGCAGCAACAACGCCAGCCACAAGGCAGGTGCGGCAAAATTGACAACGTGGTTCAACAGCGCCAGTATGCCCATCAGCGAACCCCGGGGGAAAAGAAAAAATGATACAGGTCAAAGCACATGGCGGCTGATTTTATAATCCACGCATGGCAGTCTGGGCATTAGGCATCAATCACACCACCGCACCGCTTGATCTGCGCGGTCGGTTTGCCTTCGCCATCGACCAGGTCGAACCCACTTTGCATGCCTTGCGCGGTGCACTGACACGCGTGCCAGAGGCCGCCTTGATCTCGACTTGCAACCGTACCGAGATCTATTGTGCGGGTGAGCAATCCCAGCTGGAACCCACCCTGACCTGGCTGGCGCAATGTGGCGGTGTTCCTGCCGAACTGCTGCGCGCCCACTCCTACACCCTTAACGACGGCCTGGCGGCGCGCCACGCCTTTCGGGTCGCCAGCGGGCTTGATTCAATGGTCCTGGGCGAGCCGCAGATTCTGGGCCAGATCAAGGACGCCGTGCGCGCTGCCGAGGCGGCTGGCGCCCTGGGCACCACGCTCAGTCAACTCTTTCAGCGCTCATTTGCGGTAGCCAAAGAGGTGCGCACCTCGACCGAAATCGGTGCCCACTCGATCAGCATGGCCGCTGCCGCCGTGCGCCTGGCCGGACAACTTTTTGAAGATTTGTGCGAGGTCAGAGTTTTGTTTGTGGGTGCGGGCGAGATGATCGACCTGTGCGCCACTCACTTTGCAGCCAAAAATCCCAAAAGCATCGCCATAGCCAACCGCACCTTGTCGCGCGGGGAAGAGCTGGCAAACAAATTTGGCGCGGAGGTGATGCGTTTGGCCGACCTGCCCGAGCGCTTGCATGAATTTGACGCGGTCATCAGTTGTACGGCCAGCACGCTGCCACTGATTGGCCTGGGTTCCGTCGAACGCGCGCTCAAACGCCGTCGCCATCGCCCCATGTTCATGGTTGATCTGGCCGTGCCGCGTGACATTGAGATCGAGGTCAAGGCACTGGAGGATGTCTACCTCTACACTGTGGATGACTTGGCCAGTGTGGTGCAAACTGCCCAAGCCAATCGGCAAGCTGCCGTAGCCCAAGCCGAAGCCATTGTGGATGCCGGGGTGCAAAGCTTCCTGCACTGGATCGAGCAGCGCAGCACGGTGCCGTTGATCCAGCAACTCAACTCCCAAGCCGATGAATGGCGCGTCAACGAGATCGCACGCGCCCGCAAACTGCTGGCCAAAGGCGAAGACGTGGAGACTGTGCTGGAAGCCCTCAGCAAAGGCCTGACACAAAAAATTCTGCACGGTGCCATGGCAGAACTGCGCGGTGGCGACAGCCATAGCCGTGAGCGCGCCAGCGCCGCAGTGCAGCATTTCTTCTTGCGCAAAGAGCGTTAGCGACGCTGCCTGCCGCTTCGTCTTTGCGGTCAGCGCAGCGACGTGGCCATTCCGAACCAGATGGATTGCCATGCTGCGCTCAATGGGATGGACGCCCCCGCCTCTTACCGGCATCGATGTGCCAAAGTGTGGGGTGTGTCTAACAACCCACGTCAACGAGAAGGAGCGTCCACCATGAAGGTTACAACAATTGGGCTTGATCTGGCAAAAGATGTTTTCCAAATCTGTGCTGCCGATGCCAGTGGCAAGATTCTC
>NZ_JAMPXE010000020.1 GCF_023701345.1 Rhodoferax sp.
AAAGCCCCCCGGATCAAGTCTTATCGGGACAAAATCCAGTCAACGACATTCTTGATGTCATTCGCATCCTGGGACGCGATGACCTTATGCGTCTCTTCCGTACCATCCTTCATCTTGACTTTGGGCGCTTTGGTAATGGATTCTGTCAGCTTGGCTTGTGCATCGGCCTTGCCTTTCCATTTCTCGGCCATGCTCTTGAATGACGCCGCCTTTTTGTCCTTGTCAACCGCGTGGCATTTCAGGCAATCACTTTTTTTAGCCAAAGAAGTAGCCGCATCGACATCAACGGCGCCATAGGACGCCGTCGTTAACGAGGCCATCAGCAGCCCCAGAGTTGACAAATTAATCAGTTTTTGAGAAATAGAAAATTTCATTGCGAGTTAGCCTTTGCCGTTGTTGTCACTGGAAAGCGGCCACAGCAACGGCCCCGTCATCGAGAACCTTGTGACCCTTGCGCACCGTGAAAATTGCGCTGTAAAAATTCTAGAACGGACTTTCTTCAAGACACAAGCCCTTAGGTCAACTTAACTGTATAAAAATAATATTCCCCCCTAAATACCCATCCTCCCTGTGATGCCGACGCAACAGAGTCCAAATGCCGCATAAAAATTATGTACTTCGGTGACAAGCAGGCGTGAATGAGTCGCCACCAAAGCGTCGAAAAACACCACAAGCCATTGATATTAAACAATATTATTTAATTAATTCCAGCTGGCACACCGTTTGCTTAATCAGATCAAATCCAAGCCAAAACTGTTCAGGACAGGGCAAGGATTCGGGTTTGGGACTGGTGGCAATTGTGCTGACCAAGTCATAGTTTTCAAGGAGAAATATCATGAGTGCACTGCGTAAAGTACTGGTTGTCGATGACGACCCGGTGGTTGGCAAGAGTTTCAACCGTGTTCTTTCACAAGACAAGGGCTATGTGGTCATCACAGCCCAGAACGCCGCCGAAGCACTGGAACGGCTGCGTGAGCAGGAATACGATGTTGTCTTCACGGACATCAAAATGCCCGGCATGGACGGTGTCGAGTTGACCGAACGCGTCAAGGCCAGTCGACCCTGGACCCCGGTAGTGATCATCACCGGCTACGGCACAACAGCCAATGAGCAAAGAGCCAAGGCTGCCGGCGTGTCGGACTTCATGCGTAAACCGCTGTCGCCCGAGATGATCGAAGAAAGCGCGGCCCACGCCCTTCTGCCCCAACCCGCGCAGACCAGCGTCATGCCGCAGCAAGCCGTGGCGATTGAACCGATGCAGCCTGAAGTCGTCAAGCAGCACCCCTTCAAACGTGTGGCAATGCTCCTGGCGACCCCCTTCATCGGCTTGGCCTATGCTGTGCTGTTGCCCCTGATTGGCATGGCCATGCTGCTCTGGACCGCTGGCCAGGCCCTGATGACAATTCCGTCAGCAAGAAAAATGCTGATGCGCGTCAAAGATATTGCACTCTTTGTGGCCGCGCCATTCATTGGCTTGATCTATGCCGTCATGCTGCCCATTGTTGGCATCACAATGCTGGTGTCCTTAGCTATCAAGGCATGGGTGACCCGTCCTTCAAAGGCATAAGGGCAGACTTGCAAATACCCTTGAGCACCGTGAAACTGAACACTGTTTGAAATAGGAGCCCGCCAGGGAGTAGAGAACTCACTGGCGGGCTTTGCAATTGAGTGGCATCAACGAAGGGAAACTCTGATGAAAAGCGTATGGGCAACAGGCAACATGACTTTGGCGACTTCTGGCAAGCGCTGGTTGCTGGGGGCAATGGTGGCCGTGGGACTCGCACTGGCAAGCGCCAGCGTACTCAGCGAAACCATTGAATTATCCGAAGAGACCCAGACCTGCCTGGACTGCCACGACAAGGAAACCAAGCAGAAAAAACTCGAAAGCGGTGAACTACTTTCCTTGCATGTCTCGGCCAAAGCATTTACCGGGTCCATGCACAAGGAAACGGATTGCGAGGATTGCCACTCGGACATTGACGGAAAAACACACGGCAAGGTAGCAACCGACATCCAAAGCAGGCGTGATTACGCACTGGGCATGCAGGATTCCTGCCTGACCTGCCACAAGAAAAAAGTCTCGGAATACGGGGACAGCGTTCATGCCGCCATGATCAAGGAAGGCAGCCAGAAAGCGCCCCTGTGCTCGGATTGCCATCATCCACATACCGTCCAATCCAGCAAAATCGTCGAGCCCATTGCGGCAACGCCCTGCGCCAAATGCCATGAAGACATCTTCAAAGCTTACGCCCAGGATGTGCATGGGATCGCACGCGTCGCCAAGGGAGCCACGGCACCACTGTGCGCAGATTGCCACCAATCCCACAATGTCAAAGCGGCCTCGATGGGAACGGGAATCAAGGACAGTTGCCTTTCATGCCACAAAGACGCCGTCAAGCAGCACCAGGACTGGTTGCCCAACACCGAGCGGCATTTCTCTGCCATTTCCTGCCCGGCCTGCCATGCGCCGAACGCACAGCGCCGGGTGAACCTCAGGCTGTATGACAATGCCACCAAGCTGCAGGTCTCGGAGAAATCGGGGGTGCCGCAGTTCGACAAACGTACCAATGCCGCCGATGTCAACAAGGAAGGCTTGAACGAACGAGCCCTGTGGAGTCTGCTTAAAGAGTTCAGTCAATCCGGCGATGACAGCAAGACCGTCCTGCAAGGTCGGCTGGAAGTGAGCTCCGGCGTCCAGGCACACCAATTGAGCGCCAAGGCCCTGGCCATCAAGGACTGCGACACCTGTCACAAAAAAGGGGCCGAACCCTTCCAGAGCGTCACCCTCACGATCGCCGGCCCCGATGGCAGGCCCCTGCGCCACGGCGTTCAGCAAGACGTCCTGAATTCACTCATGTCGGTTGACTCTGTGCGCGGTTTTTACGTGATTGGCAGCACGCGCATCAAGCTGCTCGACATCTTGTTGGTGCTGGTCGTGCTGGGTGCCATGAGCGTGCCGATTGCCCACATGACGGTCAAACGCCTTTTCAAAGGCATGCGTGACAAACTGGAGGCAGAGCGGCTCGCCGCCCAGGCCGAAGCCAAAAGTCAAGCCGCGACAGATGAAAACAATGCGCCTGAAGGCGACACCAAGTAACAGGAATCAACCATGAACAAGCTCTACATCCACCCCTTGCCTGTCAGGATCTGGCACTGGACCAACGCCTTCGGCTTTGTGTTGCTGATTGCCACCGGACTACAACTCAGGTATCTGGATCTGTTTCAGTTGATGTCGTTCCGGACGGCGGTTGTCGCCCACAACTGGATCGGCTTTGTCCTGATCGCCAACTTCTTCGTCTGGCTGGGCTTTTACCTGTTCACCGACAAGATCAAGGTTTATCACCCTGAGCTCAGTCCTAGCAAGTATTTCAAGGCCAGTTTTCGGCAAATGGAGTTCTATGGCTACGGCATCTTCAAGGGCGACCCCAATCCGCACCATCCCAGCGCCTACGCCAAGTTCAACGCCCTGCAAAGCATGCTGTACCAGATCATCATGATGCTGCTGGTGCCGCTGCAATTCTTCACCGGCCTGCTGCTATGGGATGTGGCCCGCTTCTCGTCCATGGTCGACATGTTCGGCGGCGTGCGGGTTGTCGACACGGTTCATGTGCTGCTGTTCATCCTGTTCTGCGGCTTCATCATCGTCCACGTCTACCTGGCCAGCCTGGGCCACACACCCTCGGCCCACTTCAAGGCCATGATCACGGGCTACGAGGAAGTGGATGACGAGCACCATCCCGAATCGAAGTCTTGACGCTCGAAAGTGAGGCCCCTGGCCTCACGACCTGATCCATGCTCACCCCGAATCAGTTTCTCCGGAGCCGTACTCGGTATCGCGCACCCGGATGTTGTATTTTTTCATCAGCGCCTGAAAATTGGCCCGCTGCATGCCGGTTTCCTCGGCGCTGCGGGTCACGTTGGAGGCGTTTCGCCTGAGCGTTTCCTGGATGAACATTTTCTCAATGTCCTCCACTGATTTTTCACGGGCAATTTTCTTGACGCGCTTGAGGTCATCACTGGTGCGCGGCACCTCGAAGTCAGGGCGCGGCGTGTTCTCGATGATGTTGACCAGGTGCGCCTGGCGGATGATGTGGTCAGTTGCCAGGATGACCGCCCGCTGCATGGTGTTTTCGAGTTCACGGACATTGCCCGGCCAGGCGTAGTTCACCAGCAGACTCATGGCGCCATCCGAGATTTCTGCTACCGGCTTGCCAAGCTCGGCGCTGAAGATCCTGAGGAAGTGAAAGGCCAGTGCCGGGATGTCATCGCGGCGTTCCCTGAGGGCTGGCGAGTGGATCGGAAAAACGTTGATGCGATAGTAAAGATCCTCGCGGAAAGTGCCATCCTGCACCATTGCCTTGAGGTCCTTATTGGTGGCCGTGATCAGTCTGACATTGGTTTTCTGCGTTGTGGTACTGCCAACCGCCCTGAACTCCCGCTCTTGAATGACACGCAGCAGTTTGGCCTGGGTGGACAACGGAATATTGCCAAACTCATCCAGGAAAAGGCTGCCATTGTTGGCAATGTCAAACATGCCGCGTTTGTTGGCCACGGCGCCAGTAAATGAACCCTTGGTATGCCCGAACAGTTCACTTTCCAGAAGATTTTCACTGAGCGTGTTGCAGTCAACCGTGACAAACGGCTGGTCCTTGCGCAAGCTGTTGTAATGGATCGCGCGGGCAATCATTTCCTTGCCGGTGCCGCTCTCTCCGGAGATCAGCACGGTGCTATTGGTCGGCGCACACTTGGCAATCAAGCCAAATACCGCCTGCATCGGCGGGCTTGAACCAATGATGTTCTCAAACCGGTATTTGGAACTGACTTCAGTTTTGAGCTTGCGGTTTTCCTGCTGCAACTGGCGCCGCTCCAAAGCCCGATCCACCACAAGTTTGAGCTCATCCGGATCAAAGGGCTTGGACAAATAGTCAAAGGCGCCCAGTTTCATGGCCTTGACGGCAGTCTGGATCTCGGACAAGCCGGTCATCATGATGACATCGACGTCGGGATGACGCTCCTTGACGTTCTGCAACACCTCCAGACCATCGATGCCAGGCATCATGATGTCCAGAATCATCAAGTCGTACTCGGTCTCATCAACCTTGCGCAAGGCATCCTGGCCATCGTGCGTCGAATCGACCACAAACACGCTGTCGCCAAGAATGCGTCGACAACTCCGAATGACGATTTCCTCGTCATCAACAATCAAGATTTTGGCGCTCATTGTGCTTTCTCACCTGGACTAAGTTCGCTTTCATTGAAGGGCGACGTGACCGGAAGCAGGATCCGGAAAGTCGTACCCTGCCCAACAACGCTTGCCACTTTGATCTCGCCACCATGCGCTTTGACAATCCCGTAGCTGACCGACAGACCCAGCCCGGTACCCTTGCCCACTTCCTTCGAGGTAAAGAAGGGATCAAAAATGCGCTGCATATTGGCCTCCGGTATGCCACAACCAGAGTCCTTGATGGCCAACTCAACCATGGGCACACGCATCTCGTCCGTTTGTTGGGAAGTTTTGGCAACGTAAGAGCGGCTCACGACGGCAATCGTACCGGCCCCCTCAATGGCCTGCTGGGCATTGACCAGAATGTTCAGAACCACCTGCTTGACCAGGTCAGCATCGCCCCAGATTTGAGGTAAATCCGGATCGAGGTCCATCGTGATCACAATCTTTTGCAAAGATGCGGGTCGCTCAACAAAACGAACCGTGTCTTCAACCACCTGATTCAGATTGAAGAAGCCCTTGACCGGCACCTTTTCCCTGGCGAAATCAAGCAAGCGCCTGATGATGCTGGCACAGCGCTTGGTCTCGCGAATCACCAGATCCAGATCCTCGGCGTCCTCACTGCCTTCCAGCACTTTTTTGCGCATCAGGGAGGTAAAGGTCAGAACCCCGGTCAGCGGGTTGTTCAACTCATGCGCAATGCCTGCCGCCAGCACACCAATGGAAGCCAGCTTCTCCCCTTGAGCCACTTCGGCCCGGGCTGCCAGCAGTTCTTTAGAGCGCTCATCAACCTTGGACTCCAACTCTTGAATCAGCTCATTCAAGTCGGAGCGGGCATGATTGAGGGCCGTCGTCATGTCATTGAACGAACCCGCCACGCGGCCGAATTCATCCGGACTGCGCACGGGGATGAGCTGATCGAGCTGCCCTGATCTGATTTTTTTGGCCCCGGTCTCAAGATCTTTCAGTGGCACGTAAATCATGCGCTGCAGTAGATAACCAAGACTGAACGTCACCAGCACGATAAACGCAAATGAGATCGCAGCGATGTGAACGGCATGCTTGCGCATAGCCTGGTCAATCTCATCCAGCGAGTAGGCAATATCCACAATACCAAGCACGGTCTGGCTGGCCGGATGCTCATGGCAGGATGCCGAGGCACAGGTTGGTTCGTTGCGTATCGCGTGCATGCTGGCCAGCACCCGGTGGTTTCCAGCCGGATTGGCAAACACCTGCCACCGTTTGTCATCGGCAACCCTTTGCAAGGGCTCGCTGGTCTGATGGCAAAGAATACAGGGCTCGTCCTGTTGCTCAACCGAATAGCCGATTTCAGATTTTCGGTTGGAATGGATGATCGTGCCGTCCTTGCTGATCACCCTGAGGCGCTCGATACCCTTTTGTTTGCCAACGTCCTCAATGATCTTTTCAGCGATATCGCGCTTGTTCAACAGCATGGTGTAGCGGGTGCTGGCAACCACGACATCGGCAATTTGCATGACATGGTCAGCCACGACGGCCTGCATGTCTGCTTGCCGGTGCCTGATAAAAAGCAGGGTAGTGACCACCGTCGCCACGGAAAGGGCGACAAACAGGTAGATGCTGACTTTGAACTTGAGATTATTTTTGATCATTGACAAGATCACGGATCAATTCAGCTTGCGGCAGGGCACCGCAATCCGAGGTGGAAATTAGACCACTTATTTCAGTCCTGCCATCCTCATGCCATGTTTATTATTCCAAAATCAAGCCGCGCTGACAAAAGAATGATCCATAAAAAAGCCGGCAGTCCAACGACTTGCCGGCCCTTGAGGCTTGATCAAGCAAAGATCAGAACGGAATGTCGTCATCCATGTCATCAAAACCGCTGGGCGGACGGGCCGCCGGGGCGGCTGCCGCTGCAGCACGCGCTGGCGCAGCAGCGGCGCGCGCAGGAGCAGCCGGCGCCTGACGACCATAACCGCCCTCATCCTCGCCATGGCTGGGCTCACCCATGCCCTGGCGGCTGCCCAGCATTTGCATCTGGTCGGCGCGAATCTCGGTTGTGTATTTCTCAATGCCGTCCTTGTCGGTCCATTTGCGGGTGCGCAAGCTGCCTTCAACGTAAATCTGCGCGCCCTTGCGCAGGTATTGCTCCACGATTTCCGCCAGCCGACCGTTAAAGACCACACGATGCCACTCGGTGGCTTCGCGCATTTCATTGCTTTGCTTGTCTTTCCACTTGTCCGTGGTGGCGATGGTGACGTTGGCCACGCGATCGCCGTTGGGAAAAGTTCGCACCTCCGGATCACGTCCGAGGTTGCCCACAAGAATTACTTTATTGACGGATGCCATGCTTGTTCCTTTGTATGTTGCGGTGCCTCAGACACGCACCAGGCGGACGAACCGCAATGTTTCAGTTTAGCCGGCTTTTGCCGGATTTCAATGACCGCGCCCCACCGGCGCCTGCATCGGCCAGGCCACCACCAGCCACAACAACATCAGGCCGGCACAGACCGCAAACAGACCACTGGCGCCACCATGTTTCATGAGCCAGCCACCGCCCATGCCGCCGGCAAAAAAACCGAGCGACTGCAGCGTGTTGTAAACCCCGATGGCGGCGCCGCGGCTGGCCGGGGGCGCCAAACGCGACACGATGCTGGGCTGGCTGGCTTCCAGCACATTGAAGCCGTAAAAAAAGACAAACAGCAAGCCACCCAGCAGCGCAAGGCCGGGGGTGGCGTCGACCTGCCACCAGAGCCCAAGCTGCACCAGTGCCGTCAAGCCGATCGAGGTCAAAAACACGGCCCGCAAATAACCCCGTTTTTCCAACTGGAACAGGCTGCCGCCCATCACCACAAACGAGCCCAGCACCGCAGGCAAATACACCTGCCAATGGTCCTCGCGCGCCAAACCAGCCTGCACCAGCATGGCCGGCAGGGCCAGCCACATGGCCAGTTGCACCGCGTGCAGCACAAAAACGCCAAAATTCAGCCGCAGCAGCGCCGTCGAGTGCAACACATCGACGACCCGGCCGCGCGGCTGGTCCTTGTGTTGCAAGGGTTCGGCGGGCACCCACCAGATCACCGCGGCCACGCCCAACAGCGCCAGCACCCCGGTCAGGGCAAAAATACCCACCAGTCCGATCCATCCCGCCAGCACCGGCGCAGCCACCAGCGACAGGGCGAACATCAAGCCGATGCTGGCCCCCACCATCGCCATCGATTTGGTGCGCACCTCATCACGCGTCTGGTCGGCCAGCAGCGCCGTGACGGCCGCCGACACCGCACCCGCACCCTGCACCGCCCGCCCAATGGCCAGCCAGGTGAGCGACGGCGCCCATGCCGCCAACAGGCTGCCGACCGCAAACACCAGCAGGCCAAAGACAATCACGGGTTTGCGACCGACCCGGTCAGAGGCCAGGCCATACAAGAACTGCAGCATGGCCTGGGTCAAACCGTAAATGCCCATGGTCAGACCCACCATGGCGGCGTCGTCGCCACCCGGATAACGCGCTGCCTCGATGGCAAACACCGGCAAAATCAGGAACAGGCCCAGCATGCGCAGGGCGAATATGGAAGCAAGGGAAAGACTGGCGCGCAATTCCAGCGCCGTCATGGCGGTCCCGGTTTTGGCGCTGGCAGACACCAGTGGCGCGTTCACATCTGACAAGGGCTTCTCCGAAATCTCAAGCTCAACCCGGATGGGCTACAAGCCGTGCATTGTCCCTGATTATGGGCAATTGCCTGACCCGTCAAGGCCAGCCGGGCGCCGCCATTGGCTATCATGGCAGGTTGTCCGATGCATTTTTACCGTATTTTTTGAGCCCTTCCACCTTGAACACTTCTGAAGCCGGCACCCTGCCCCCCGCGACCGAGGGCAAATATCTGGGCGCAGCCCTGCAGGCGCAGAACATCAGCATCCGCGGCGCCCGCACCCACAACCTGAAAAACATCGACCTCGACATTCCGCGCAACCAGCTCGTGGTGATCACCGGCTTGTCGGGCTCGGGCAAGTCCAGCCTGGCGTTTGACACGCTGTATGCCGAGGGCCAGCGCCGTTATGTGGAGAGCCTGTCCACCTATGCCCGCCAGTTTTTGCAACTGATGGACAAACCCGATGTCGATGTGATTGAGGGCCTGTCGCCGGCGATCTCGATCGAGCAAAAAGCCACCAGCCACAATCCGCGCTCCACGGTGGGCACGGTCACCGAGATTCACGACTACCTGCGCCTGCTGTTTGCCCGCGCCGGCACGCCCTACTGCCCCGAGCACAGCTTGCCCTTGCAATCGCAAACGGTCAGCCAGATGGTGGATGCGGTGCTCGCCCTGCCCGTGGAGACCCGGCTGATGATCCTGGCGCCCATCGCACGCGAGAAAAAGGGCGAGTTTTTGGACGTCTTTGCCGACATGCAGGCGCAAGGCTATGTGCGTTTTCGGGTCAACGGGCAGACTTATGAATTTGACCAGTTGCCGGCCCTCAAGAAAACCGAGAAGCACGACATTGATGTGGTGATCGACCGCATCAAAGTGCGCCACCCTGAGACTGATCCCGGCGCTGACCGCAGTGACCATGACAACCTGAAACAGCGCCTGGCCGAGAGTTTCGAGGCGGCTTTGCGGGTGGCCAATGGGCGCGCCATTGCCCTCGAAATGAACAGCGCAGCAGAACACCTGTTCAATGCCAAGTTTGCCTGCCCGGTCTGCAGCTACTCGATTGCCGAACTGGAACCCCGCCTGTTCTCGTTCAACTCACCGGTAGGCGCCTGCCCCAGCTGTGACGGCCTGGGTCTGCAGGAATTTTTTGACCCGGCACGCGTGGTGGCATTTCCATCTTTAAGCCTGGCCAGCGGCGCCATCAAGGGCTGGGACCGGCGCAATGCCTACTACTTTGCCATGCTGGAGAGCCTGGCCGCGCACTACAAGTTTGACATCGAGCAGCCGTTCGAATCCCTGCCCACAGCCGTGCAACAGGCGGTGCTGCAAGGCTCTGGCGAAGAGGAAATCAAGTTCAGCTACGTCATGGACTCAGGGCTGTCAAGCGACAAAAAGCTCAGCAAGAAACACCCGTTCGAAGGCATCATCCCCAACATGCAGCGGCGCTACCGCGAGACCGACTCCAACGTGGTGCGCGAAGACCTGGCGCGCCTGCGCAGCATCCAGCCCTGCCCGGACTGCGCGGGCAGCCGACTCAAAACTGAAGCACGCCACGTCCGGATTGGCGAAGGTGCGCAGTCGCGGGCGATTTTTGAGCTCAGCCACTACACGCTGGCCGAATGTTTTGCCTACTTCAAGACGCTCACCATGCACGGCGCCAAGGGCGACATTGCCGCCAAGGTGGTGCGCGAGATCAGCCTGCGCCTGAAGTTTTTGAACGATGTCGGACTGACCTACCTGAGCCTGGACCGCAGCGCCGAAACGCTGAGCGGTGGCGAGTCGCAGCGTATCCGGCTGGCCAGCCAGATTGGCTCCGGTCTGACCGGTGTCATGTATGTGCTGGATGAGCCCAGCATCGGCCTGCACCAGCGCGACAACGACCGCCTGATCGACACCCTGAAACACCTGCGCGACATTGGCAACAGTGTGCTGGTGGTCGAGCACGACGAAGACATGATGCGCGCCGCCGACCACATCATCGACATGGGCCCCGGTGCCGGCCTGAACGGCGGCCGCGTCATGGCGCAGGGTAACTTTGACCAGGTCAAGGCCACACCCGACTCACTCACCGGCCAATACCTGAGTGGCGCGCGTTGTATTGCGGTGCCAAAGCAGCGCACCGCCTGGCTGCCCACACAAGCCGCGGTGCCGTTCAACAAGGGCAAGACCAGCCGCTTTGCACCCAGTCCGGCCGCGCTCAAACGTGCCGAACGCGAAGCGTTGCACAACGCCACTCTGGGCGAGTTGCAGGCGCTCAAGGTCATCGGCGCCAGCGGCCACAACCTGAAACATGTGGATGTCGCTTTCCCGGTGGGCCTGTTGACCTGCGTCACCGGCGTCTCGGGCTCGGGCAAATCCACCCTGGTGAATGACACGCTGTACAAAGCCGTGGCGCGCACCCTGTACCGTGCCCATGATGAACCCTCAGAACACAGCGCGATCGAGGGCATCGAGTATTTCGACAAGGTCATCAACGTCGACCAGTCGCCGATTGGCCGCACGCCGCGCTCCAACCCGGCCACCTACACCGGCCTGTTCACCCCCATCCGCGAACTCATGGCCGAGGTACCCACGGCCCGTGAGCGTGGCTACGGTCCGGGGCGTTTCAGCTTCAACGTGGCCGGTGGCCGCTGCGAAGCCTGCGAAGGTGACGGCATGGTCAAGGTCGAGATGCACTTTCTGCCCGATGTCTATGTGCCCTGCGATGTCTGCGCGGGCAAGCGCTATAACCGTGAAACGCTGGAAGTGCTTTACAAGGGCAAGAACATCGCGCAAATTCTGGACCTCACGGTCGATGTCGCGCATGACTTCTTCAAGGCGGTGCCCACCATCGAGCGCAAGCTGCACACCCTGCTGGACGTCGGCCTGAGTTACATCCGGCTGGGTCAGGCCGCCACCACGCTGTCCGGCGGCGAGGCCCAGCGCGTCAAGCTGGCGCTGGAACTGAGCAAACGTGACACCGGGCGCACGCTCTATATTCTGGACGAGCCCACCACCGGCCTGCACTTTGCCGACATCGACCTGCTGCTCAGGGTGTTGCACCAGTTGCGCGACGCCGGCAACACCATTGTCGTGATCGAACACAACCTGGACGTGATCAAAACGGCTGACTGGCTGATCGACATGGGCCCCGAGGGCGGCAGCGGCGGCGGTACCGTGGTGGGTGTCGGCACGCCAGAAGCTTTGGCCGCCAACCCGGCCAGCCACACCGGGCGTTATCTGGCCCGACTGCTTTGACAAAAATGAAGGGGTGCCTGAGCCAACGGGTTTAGACTGACGCACAGGTGCCGCGGTGACCTCGCTGCGTCCTTGAAAATCGTGCCTTGAGGAGACAAGCCATGCACACCCAGTTCAACGACCAGCAAACCACCGGCGCACGCACCAACAAGGTGGTCAGCGCGGCCGAGGCCGTGCGACTGATCCACGACGGCGACACGGTGGCCACCGGTGGCTTTGTCGGCATTGGTTTTGCCGAAGAGATTGCGGTGGCGCTGGAAGAGCGTTTTGTGCAAACCCGGGAAGAAACCGGCCAGGGCGCACCGCAAAACCTCACGCTGGTCTATGCCGCCGGCCAGGGCGACGGCCAAAGCCGGGGCCTGAACCACTTTGGCCACGACGGCCTGGTGCGCCGCGTCATCGGCGGCCATTGGGGACTGGTGCCCACGCTGCAGCAGTTGGCGATTGACAACAAGATTGAAGCCTACAACCTACCGCAGGGCGTGATCACGCACCTGTTTCGCGACATTGCCGCAGGCAAGCCGGGCACGCTGACGCATGTCGGGCTCGACACCTTTGTCGATCCGATCCACGGTGGCGGCAAGCTCAACGCCGCGACCACCCACGACATCGTGCAGCGCATGGCGATTGACGGCAAGGATTACCTGTTCTACAAGGCGTTCCCGATCCATGTGGGCATCATCCGCGCCACCACCGCCGACCCCGACGGCAACCTGAGCATGGAACGCGAAGCCCTCACGCTCGAAGCGCTGGCCATTGCCATGGCGGCGCGCAACAGCGGCGGCATTGTGATTGCGCAGGTGGAACGTCTCGCCGAGCGCAATACCCTGCACCCGCGCAGCGTCAAGGTGCCTGGTGTGCTGGTCGACGCGGTGGTGGTTGCCACGGATCCGGCGCTTCACATGCAAACCTTTTCCGAGGCCTACAACCCGGCCTACTCCGGCGAGATTCGTGTGCCCATGGATTCGATCGAACCGCTGGCGCTGACAGAACGCAAAGTGATTGCCCGGCGCGCTGCGCTGGAGCTCAAGCCCAATAGCGTGGTGAATCTGGGCATTGGCATGCCCGAGGGTGTGGCCACCGTGGCCGCCGAAGAAAAGGTGTTCGATCTGTTGACTCTGACCGCCGAGCCCGGCGTGATTGGCGGCATTCCTGCGGGTGGCTTGAGTTTTGGCGCCGCCATCAACGCCCAGGCCGTGATTGACCAACCCAGCCAGTTTGACTTTTATGACGGTGGCGGCCTGGACGTGGCGGTGCTCGGGCTGGCCCAGGCCGATGCCGAAGGCAACCTCAACGTCAGCAAATTTGGCCCCAAGCTGGCTGGCGCCGGCGGCTTCATCAACATCAGCCAGAACGCCAAGACCGTGGTCTTTGTCGGCACCTTCACGGCCGGTGACTTGCAACTGGGCATTGAAGACGGACGCCTGCAGATTCACAGCGAGGGCACTCAGCACAAGTTTGTCCGCCAAGTGGCACACCGCACCTTCAGCGCCCGCGAATCGCGCCAGCGTGGCCAGCACGTGCTGTATGTGACCGAGCGTTGTGTGTTCCAGTTGGCCGGCACCCCGGAGGCACCGGCGCTGGAACTCATCGAACTGGCGCCTGGCGTCGATTTGCAGCGCGATGTGCTGGCGCAGATGGACTTCTGCCCGCTGATCAGCCCGCAGCTCAAAGTGATGGACGCCGCCCTGTTTGCAGACAAGCCCATGGGGCTGCGGCAACGCCTGCTGGCCACGCCGCTGGCCGAGCGACTCGAACTTGACAGCGCCCACCGGCTGCTGTTCATCAACTTTGAAGGGCTGGCGGTGGACAACATGAACGACGTCAACGCCATTGAATCCCAGGTCACCGCGCTGCTGGAACCGCTCAAAGAACGTGTGGCGGTGGTGGTGAACTACGACAGCTTTACCATTGCACCGGCGCTGATCGAGGCCTATTCCTTGATGGTGCAGCAGCTCAAACGCCGCTTTTACAGCCGTGTCACGCGTTACGGCACCGGCGGTTTTCTGAAAGCCCGGCTGGAAGCCCATGCCTCCAGCCCCAAACGTTAAAACTGGATTACGGGCGCGCCGCCTGCAACAGGTCACGCGTTTTCAAGGCTTCCTGGCGTGCGGCCTGGACAAAATCAGCAGCGCTTGAAGCGTACAAGATGGCACGCGATGAATTCACGATGATCGGCCCGTTGTCACGCCAACCCGCCCGCACTGTGGCCATCGCATCACCGCCCTGGGCCCCCACCCCCGGAATCAGCAGCGGCAGCGTTGGCGCCAGCGCGCGCACGCGCTCGATCTCGGCGGGATAGGTCGCGCCCACCACCAGTCCCAGCTGGCCATTGAGGTTCCACGGCCCTTGCGCCAATTGCGCAATGTGCTCGTACAACAGCGGCTCGCCCGCCACGCTGGCGAGCCGCTGGTTCTGAAAATCATCGCCCCCCGGGTTGGACGTGCGGCACAGCAGGAAAGCGCCCTTGCCATGGTATTTGAGGTAGGGCTGGATCGAGTCAAAACCCATGAACGGTGACAATGTCACCGCATCGGCGCCATAACGCTCAAAAGCCTCCCTGGCATATTGCTCGGCGGTGCTGCCAATGTCGCCGCGCTTGGCGTCCAGAATGACGGACACCCCCGGCGCGGCGCGGCGCATGTGCGCCATCAGCCGCTCCAGTTGGTCTTCGGCCCGGTGCGCCGCAAAATAGGCAATCTGCGGCTTGAAGGCGCTCACCAAGTCTGCCGTGGCATCGACGATGGCCGCACAAAAATCGTAAATTTTGCTGACATCGCCCCGCAGGGTCGCAGGAAACCTGGCCGGCTCGGGGTCCAGCCCGACGCACAACATGGAACCGTTTTGGCGCTCGGCATTGCGCAACATGTCTAGAAAATTCATGGCGCGATTGTATGAAGTGATGCCGCCCGTCAGGGCCAGCCGCTCAGTGGCCTAAACTTCAGGCTTCTCCCTTGTTGAACTGCCCCATGCGCCCAGACGAATTTCCCGACGACGACGAAGACAGCCAGTTCAGCCCGGCCCAGCGCGCTGCGGCTGCATCGCGTTCCACCTGGGTCAGTGTGGCCGTGAACCTGGTGCTGAGCATTGGCCAGATTGCGGTTGGCATCCTGGCCAAATCACAGGCCCTGATCGCCGACGGCATGCACACTCTGTCAGATCTGGTGGCTGACTTTGTCGTGCTGTTTGCCAACCACCACAGCCAGAAAGACGCCGACGAAGACCACCCCTACGGCCATCAACGGTTTGAGACCGCAGCCGCTTTGGTGCTGGGCGCACTGCTGCTGCTGGTGGGCCTGGGCATGCTGTGGTCAGCCGCCGGCAAGCTGCAAAACCCCGCCTCCATTGCCACGGTGCACATCACAGCCCTGTGGGTGGCCGCGGGCGCGCTGGTGGGCAAGGAACTGCTGTTTCGCTACATGCTGGCGGTGGCCAAAAAAGTCAAGAGCAGCATGCTGGTGGCCAACGCCTGGCATGCCCGATCGGATGCCGCGTCGTCGCTGGTGGTGGGGGTCGGCATCATCGGCAACCTGCTGGGCTACCCCATTCTGGACCCGATTGCCGCCGCCATTGTGGGCTTCATGGTGACCCGGATGGGCTGGAGTTTCGGCTGGGACGCCCTGCATGACCTGATGGACCGCGCGGTGGACGAGGCCGAGGTGCGGGCCATCCGGCAAACGCTGATGCAAACCCCCGGCATCAGCAATGTGCACGACATACGCACCCGCAAAATGGGCGACATGATCGTGGTCGATGCCCACCTGGAAGTGGATGCCACGCTGAGCGTCGAGCAAGGCCACGACATTGCCGTGGCAGCCCGCAGCCGCGTCATGCAGCGCCACCGGGTGATCAACATGATGACGCATGTGGACCCTTACAAGCGCCCGGACAGGGACCACAACCACGCCGGTTAAACCTCAGGTTTTGCCCGGCTGTATTCGGCAAGCTGTGCTGAGGAATAGACCCTTTTGAACAGCAGCGGCGTCAGGAACGTGGTCACGATACCCATCAAAACCAGGGTCGAGAACATCGCGGGTCCGATAAAGCCCTTTTGGTAGGCGATTCCGGCAACAACCAGCTCCATGACACCTCGCCCATTGAGGACACACCCAAGGCCGATCGACTCTCTGGATGGCATGCCAACAAGCTTGCCGCCGAGCCATCCCGCAAACAGTTTGGTCAAAATGGAAACCAGGATGACGACAACCGGGAAACCGATGTTGCTGAAAGCCCCGGCCTGAAACTCAAGCCCGAGGTAGGCAAAAAACACCGGCGCCAGGAACCCATTGGTAATGGAGCCCAGTGTGCCGCGCAAATCATCGTAACGGGAAGCCAGAAAATGCCGCTTGTCGAGAAACAAGGCGCCAAAAAAAGCACCAATGACAAAATGGAATCCGAGCATTTCAGTGAAGGAGCCAAAGACCATCACAAAAACGATGACCACACCAAACAGGGCTTCCGGCCCGAAATACCGAATCAGCGCCTCCGGAACGGCCTGAATGCTCAAATTACGCTGGTCCAGCCAGCCAAGCAACCGATTGAGAAAAAAGACCAACAGTCCCAAACCGAACAGTTTGACAATGGCGACCGCGATCGACGATGCGGCACCACCCCATGTCACATGCTGCGGAATGTTCAGTACGATGCCCAAAATGAACAACGCGGCGACATCGTTGACGACAGCGGTGGCCAGTGCATAGCGGGCAATCCGGGTATGCAGGATACCCAGGCTGCCAAGCAGCTTGACCGCCACCGGCAGTGCCGTGATGGAGATGCACAGGCCAAGAAATATCATGCGCATCACATCCTGCTGGTAGGCTGCCGCCACCAGCACGCCGCCGAGGAACGGCACCAAGAAGCTGATGACGGCCAGCAGCAGGCCGCGCCCGCGCATGGCCCCGATGATGTCGGCAAAGCGCATTTCAAGTCCGGCGCTCAGGATGATCAAAAATACAGCCAGCTCGGAGATGCCGGCCAAGGCGGCATTGGGCTGAATCAGGTTGAGTACGGCCGGGCCGAGCAAAACGCCGGCGAAAATTTCGCCAATCAATTCAGGCTGCTTGTACCTGGCAAACAACCGCCCCAGCAAGCGAGCGGCGACGATCAGGACAAGAAGACTGGAAAGTAATGACACAAGTATTTCGGCAACGTAAATTTTGACTTTACCATGGCCAAAATTCCTGCCGGCACCGCCCTGTCGCCCGATGAGACTGTCGAGTTGACGCTGCTGATTGAGTGGTTATGGGTCGCCAGCAATTGTCTTGATCGGCTTCAGCGGAGTCCCGAACTGCTCACGCAGCGGCGCATGGCCGAGTGGCGGAAATTCGAACACAGCCTCTGGCACCTTTCTTTCTGGAATATGGTCAAGTAGGTGGCGGATCAAGGTGAGCCGGCCCCGCCGCTGGTCGTTGAAGTCGACCAGCACCCAAGGCGCTTTCGGTTTGTGCGTGGCCTTGAGCATGGCATCACGTGCCAGCCCGTACTGGGCATACTTTTCGCGCGCCTGAAGGTCGATCGGACTGAGTTTCCAGCGCTTGAGCGGATCAGCCAGGCGTTCGGCAAAACGCTCCTCCTGTTTTTCCTGGTCAACGGTCAGCCAATACTTGAACAGCAGGATGCCATCGTCCACCAACAGCTGCTCGAACACCGGGGCCTGCTGGAGAAAGGCCTGGGTCTGGGCTGGGCTACAGAAACCCATGACGGCTTCAACACCGGCACGGTTGTACCAGCTGCGATCAAAAAAAACGATTTCACCAGCGGCTGGCAGATGTGGCACATAGCGCTGGAAATACCACTGTGTTGTCTCGCGTTCGCTCGGTTTGGCCAGCGCCACGGTTCGGCACAGGCGTGGATTGAGCGTTTCCATCAAAGCCGAAATCACGCCGCCCTTGCCCGCCGTGTCGCGACCTTCGATGATCACGGCCAGCCGTTTGCCGGTATGCTGCAGCCAGCGCGCCACGTCGTTCAGCTCCTGCTGCAGCGGAGCCAGAAGATCGTAGTACTCGCTTTTGCCAAGCTTGCCGGACTTACCTTTTTTTGACTTGCTCATCGGCAAATACTACCATTCATTGCCCACGACTGACTGACAAACCCAGGACCAAGCCATGGCCTTCGCCGACATACTCCAACAACTCCCTGCCGTGACCGATCTGGCGGCATTGCAACTGCGCAACGCAGCAGGCCAGCTGGTGGCCACGATCGAGAACAAACCCGGCAAGGCAGGCGCCCTGGCGGTCTACGCAGCCCTTGCAGCCAGACACGGCGACATCAACGTGGCGGCGGCGCAAGAAGGTCTGGATCTCTTTGCCGAACACACGGCCGATGCACGCGCCCATCCCGGCAGACACCCCAACATCGACCGCTTGCTGGAGGTCATCGCGTCTGGCCAGTGCTTCTCGGTCAATCTGATCAAGGCCTGAAAACGGAGCACCTATTGCGTGACGACGCAGAAAACGCTGCAGGGGGAATGCTCAACCAGGGCGCCAGAGATGGACCCGCTCCACCATCGGGCCCAGCCCTCGACGTGTTTGTGTCCGACCACGATCAGGTCGGCATTGACTTTGCGCGCAAACCTGGTGATCTCCTGGACCGCGTCGCCCGCGAGCAGTTCACCGGTGGCGGCGTAGCCTGCTTGTGCCAGACGCTGCAGTCCATCGGCAAGAATTTTCTGGAATTCGGTTTTGTTCCTTTGATCAATGTCCGGCACGGGAAAGCCGCCGTCCATGGTGACCAGATTGATGTTGTAGGGCATGACCGCCACAAGCCAAAGCTCGGCTTGATTCCACTGGGCAAGGTCCTTGCAATCGAGCAGGGCCTTTTGTCCGGAAATGGAACCGTCATAGGCTAATACGATAGTTTTGTACATTGCCAATCCTCTGTTGCGTGGTGAATGAGCATCGTCAGGAACATGCCGATTGTGAATCGTTTCAGGGCACCGGTGTCTTCCAATTCTTCAAGTAGATCAGCATGAAGACCATCATGATGCCAGCTGCGTAAAGGTACATGGCGGCAAATCCCTGTGATTGCGCAATTTGCCCCAGTGTGATCGAGCCAACGATGTAGCCGAGATCAATCGCCGACATGAAGAGCCCGTTGGCTGCCGCTTTTCTGTGTGGTGGGCAACGGTTGACTGCCCAGGTTTGCAGCGAGGGTTGAACGGCACCATAGCCCAGTCCGAACAACAGGGAAGAGACCACCAGCATGGTTATCGAGCGGGTCTGTGACAGCGCAATGAGTCCGAGCAACATGGCGGCACTGCCAGGCAAAATAATGGCCGCATGGCCTTTCGCGTCGAACAGGCGTCCAATCATTGTTCTGGTGACAAGAATCATGGCCGCGTAGCCGACGAAAAACAGCCAGATATTCTGTACCTGTTGTTCCCTGCCGTACAGCACGATGTAAGCCATGACACCACACAATGGAACCGACAGAATAAAACAGAGAAACGATGGCAGCACTGCGCCGCCCTCAAAGACACGCGCCAGCATCGTGCCCCTGGAAGCCGTTGGATTGGGCTTGTGTTGCGCAAGTGAGGACAGCCCTTGTTTCAAGGTAGCCAACCCGGCAAATGTCAACAACGCCGAGACCGCCAGGACCTTCTTGAACTCAAAGTAATCCATCACGACGATCGCCACCAATGGCGAGAGCGACACCGGGACAATCACCGTCAGCGCGTAATAGCCCGCGCCTTCTCCCCTTTGTGATTCCGGGACAATTTTGTACACCACGGTCGCAATGGCTGACGTGGCCAGTCCCCAGCCGACGCCCTGAATGCCGCGCATCAGGAGAATGCCGTTGACGGGCATCCAGATCATCAGAAATGTAGTCGCGGCAATGCTGGCAATGCCGATCCAGATGATGCTTTTCTCGCCCGTCACATCGAAGATCACACCCGAGGCCATCCGCGTCGCCATCGACAGGATCGAGAAGGCCCCGATAACAAGACTGGTCTGGAATGCGCTGCCACCGATCCCGGCAACATAAGCCGGGAGTGTGGCCGGCAACATGTAAATACCCAGACAGAGCAGCAGGTTGCTTGAAATCAGGCCAAGGAAGTCCTTGGACCACAGCCCTTTTGCTGGCGCATCCTGCATCTTGCCAAGGCGGGGAAGTGGCGTCCGCTAGCCTGTGTAGCCGGCAAGCCGCGGCAGGAACAACACAAGGTCAGGCATCAACGTGACCACGGCGAGCGCACCCAACATGACCCCGAGGAAAGGAAGAGTCTCGCGCACCAGTTCCATCAGCGATACGTCGGCAATTTTTGTCATCATGAACAGCAGCAGTCCATAGGGCGGGGTCACGAGTCCGATCATGATGTTGAGAATCGCCACCACGCCGAAGTGCACGGGATCAATGCCAAGTGCAATCGCCGTGGGCAACAGCACCGGCAGGATCACCAGGATGATGGTTGAGCCTTCCAGAAAGGCGCCCAAAACCAGCAATATCACATTGACCAGAAGCATGAAGCCCAGCGGTGACAAATCAAAGGTCTTGAGCATCACGCTGAGCGAGGCCGGAATGTTTTCTGCGGTAATGACGTAGTTGAAAACCAGGGCACCCGCGATCAGCATGCCAATGGAGATACTGGTGCGCGCGCTGCTGATCAACGAGTTGTAAATGTCTTTCCAGCCGATGCTGCGGTAAAGCACCACCGAAATCAGCAGGGCATAGGCTGCCGCAAGGCCTGCGGCTTCGGTCGGAGTGGTCACGCCCGTGTACAGGCAACCCAACAGGATGACAGGCAACATCAGCGCCGGAAATGCCTCGCGTGTGATGCGCGGCATTTCCCGCAGCGGCACCTTCGCTTCGACCGGGTAATGCCTGCGTTTGGCCAGGAAATAAATCAGCCCCATCTGCACGGCGCCCAGCAGCAGGCCAGGCAGCACACCGGCGATGAACAGGTAGCCGATTGAGGCGCCGGAGACCAGGGCATAAAGCACCATCGGGATCGACGGCGGAAGAATAGGGCCGATGACGGCCGACACGGCGGTCAGCGCAGCGGCGAAGCCCTTGGTGTACTTGCCATCGCGGGTCATCATGGCCAGCATCATCTTGCCCGAGCCGGCTGCATCGGCCAGTGCGGAGCCGGACATGCTGGCAAACACGATGCTCTGCAACACGTTGACCTGTGCCAGGCCACCGGGGAAACGCCCGACGATGGCATTGCAAAAGCGCAGCAGGCGGTCCAGGATGCTGCCGGTACTCATGATGGTGGCAGCCAGAATGAACAGCGGGATCGCCAGCAGCAGGAAGCTGGAATAGGTGCCGTTGAGCAACTGCTCGGCCGCGGTGCCCATGTCCATGCCCTTGAGATACAGGTACAGCACCGAGCCGCCAATCATCGCCTGACCAACGGGCACGCCAAGCAGGCTGAGGGCGATGATGGCCGCCAGGGCCAACGAAAAGGGACTGGTGAAGTTCATCGTGGGGAGGTGGTTTGAGCGGCTTCGGCGCCAGCGGGGTCTTTACCGCGCAGGAGCTGACCGAGGTTCCAGAAATTACGGGCGATCACGGCCACCGAGAAGATGATGTAGATCGAAAACAGGAAGTCGAAGCGGGTGTTCAGATAGGAGCTTTTCTCGACCTTCATGAAACTCACGTAGTCGTACGCAGCCGGCAACGACATGCCAAACAGGACAATGATGCTGACCGAACCGATGATGCCCATGACGATCCGCGCACGCCTGCCGGCGTGGGCCGAGAGGAAATCGATGCGGATCTCCTCGTTGTCTTTGAGCACAAAAGCCGCCCCCCAAAGTACAAGCCAGAGCCAGGCCACCACAGACAATTCAGCGGTCCAGCCTACAGGCCAGTTGAACAGATAGCGCAGCGCGATCTGAACAATAAAGGATACAAAGATGATGGCAAGCAAGCCGGCGGCGATCACCTCGGCAAACCGGTGCAGGGAGGACATGAGGGTTTTAGTCATCAGACACAAGAGCTCAGTGAATGGCGATGGTTGGTTCTGGCAACCGCTGCGCCGGGTTTGGTGCCACCGGCGCAGCGGCCTGGCTTATTTCATGGCATTGATCTTGTCGAGCATGCCGGCCGGCCATTGCTTGGCCTCGTCCGATGCCATGTAGACCTTCTGGGCGTAGTCCCGGAACGCGTTGATATTGGGCGCATAAACGTCAAGCCCCTGGCGGCGGAAGCCCTCGGCCAGCTCCGCCTCGCGCTTGAGGTGCTCGGCCGTGCTCCAGGCGATGGCCTTGTCGGCGGCGGCCTGGAAGGCCTTTTGTGTGGCCGGCGACATGCTGTTCCAGGTTTTCATGTTGACGACGAGCAGGTCGTAGCCCACCAGGTGGGAAGTCAGCACAATCTGCGACATCACCTCGTAGAACTTCATGTTCTGCACGTTGGGCAAAGGATTGTCCTGGCCGTCGATGGCGCCGGTCTGCAGGCCCGTGTAGGTTTCGGCGTAGGCCATGGGGGTCGGATTAGCACCGATGGATCGTCCCAGCAGTTGCCAGGAATCGCCGGGTGGCATGCGCAGCTTGACGCCAGCCAGGTCAGCGGGCACGTTGATTTTTTTCTTGGTCTTGAGGCCCACCTGGCGGGTGCCGAAGAAGGTCGGCCCCAGAACCTTCACTTTCAGTTGGTCAGCCACCATGCTCTTCATCTGTGCGCCCAGATCGCTCGCGAAAAAATTGGTCAAGTGATTTGCATCACGGAACAGGTAAGCGGATGTGAGCAGTGACCAGGCCGGGATCTGCTTGGAAATGTCCTGCGGCCCGATGTTGCCCATTTCGAGGTTGTCCCGCTGCAGCGCAACGAGTTCAGTACCCTGCTTGAACATGGTCGAGTTGAGAAACATGTCGATCTTGAAGGATGACTCGACCTCTTTGGCGAACATCTTCATCATGTCGGCACGGATGTCCTTGTCCGAAAAAACGGCAGCAAAGCGCAGGGTTGGCTGGGCCTGTGCCCAGGCCGGCATCACAGCGGCAGCTGCGAGCGAGGCGCCAGCACAAAGGGCAGAACGGCGATTGACGTGGAAGTTCATGTTGATGGTCTCCTTCTGGGTGGTTGAAAAACTCTTGAAAGCCTGAAAACAGTATCGATTTAAATTGTTGTACACGCAAGTGGCGTATTTACCAAAGTGCCTTCACTGCAGTGTTGCTGGTGATCGTCTTTGCCGTCATGGCGGTACTCCTGGTTGGTGCTAAAGATATTCCTGGCGAGTGCGGTGCGATCAGTGATTTACCGAATGAATTTAGTGTACTAACCAGTGAGTGTCTAACGAGTAGGGTTAAACCCTGATGATTGAATGCGATCAAAAGACAGGTGGTGTGCAGGTGATCAGTTCAACACTGGCAATTGCAATTTCCTAGGGATAATCAAAGCCATCAGAAAGACTTTATTGCCCATGAGTAATCCCGTTACCACGCAAGCCAGCCATAAGACCTTGCGAAAAAGTACGAAGAGCGCCGCAAAGGGGGGCGTGAAATCCGGCAATGTCCGTGATTCCGCCAAAACGCTACAGAACATTCTGGAAGTTGCTTCGCGTGAATTTGAGCGCAAAGGTTACAGCGGTGCCCGCATTGATGCCATTGCCGAAGCCACACGCACCAGCAAGCGGATGATTTATTACCACTTCGAAGGCAAAGAAGGTCTGTACATCGCCGTCCTGGAGGCTGCCTATCGCCGCATCCGCGAAATCGAGCCGTCACTCCATCTTGAAGACCTGGATCCGGTCAATGCACTTCGGGAGTTGACGGGATTCACCTATGACTACCATCTTCAGAACCCCGGGTTTGTAAGATTGGTCATGACCGAAAACATCCACAATGGCGCCTTCCTGGCACGCTCCAAAGTGATTCAGACCGTCAACAACCCAGCAATTGAAATGATTGCGACTGTCTATGAACGTGGCGTCGCGTCCGGCGCTTTCCGCACAGGACTCAGGCCGATAGACCTGCATTTCCTGATCAGTGCGCAGTCGTTTTACAACGTGTCCAATCGAAAAACCTTTGCTTTGATATTCAAGCAAGACTTCGAGTCACCAGAAGCAATCGCTTTGCGACGTGCCAACATCATTGAGAGCGTGATACGAATGGTGCTGAAATAAAGCTTGTTACTGCGCTCGGCATAGGCGCGATTGCCGCCTTTGCGCGGTATGGCGCCGTCAATCGTCGTAATGCCCCCGGCACGCGATCACGTCAATATCAGCATCGTCAACGGCATACACCAGGCGATGCACGCCATCAATGCGCCGTGACCAATATCCGGCCATGTTGCCCATGAGCGTTTCAGGCTTGCCGATACCCGCGAACGGCTCACGCGCCGCCGCTTCGATCAGGGTATTAATGCGCTTCAATGTCTTTTTGTCCTGCCCCTGCCAGTAGGTGTAATCGGCCCATGCGGCCGGGGTAAATCGAATCGAACTTGCCATGCGTCAAACCTTCGTCAGTTCGCTCCGTGTGGCCTTGCCTGCTTTGTGTTGTGCAATTGACTTGGCCAAATGCGCTGCATTCGCCGGGGTCGATAGCAGGTGCATGGTTTCCATGATGCTCTGATAGTGGTCAAGGGACATCACCACAGCGTCCGCGCCGTCACGCCTGCTTATCACCGTCACGTCCGCATCATCGTGCACGGCATCCAGCACCGACTTCAAAGAACTGCGCGCTTCAGAATAGGTCACGATTTTCATGGTTTCGGTGCTTTGTTAGTTGTACTTGAATTTGTGCAAGTATAGCCCCATGACTGTCCCTTAGCCAGCTGCTACCCTAATCGGAATCACGTTCGCCCAACGCTGCATCAAATCCCGGCGTGTTGGCAGGTGCGAAGCAACAAAAAACCCGCTACGCTGGGGAACGTGCGGGTTTTGAGAGGATTTGAGACTGTCTGATATGAGGTTCTGGTGCCCGGGGCCGGAATCGAACCGGCACTCCTTTCGGAGGGGGATTTTGAGTCCCCTGCGTCTACCAATTTCACCACCCGGGCAACGCTTTGAGGCCCGAATTATGGCACAGTGCGGGGTATGAAATATTCAACCATCGAGGATTTGATCGGCAAGACCCCCCTGGTGCGCCTGCAACGCATTGGGGCTACTGAAAATGCGGCGCACGGCAATGTCATTCTGGGCAAACTGGAGGGCAACAACCCGGCGGGTTCGGTCAAAGACCGCGCCGCCATGTCGATGATCCGGCGCGCCGAGGAGCGCGGCGAAATCAAGCCTGGCGACACGCTGATCGAGGCCACCTCGGGCAATACCGGCATTGCCCTGGCCATGGCGGCGGCCATCAAGGGCTACCGCATGGTGTTGATCATGCCCGAAGACCTGTCGGTTGAGCGCGCGCAAACCATGAAAGCGTTTGGCGCCGAGTTGATCCTGACGCCCAAAAGCGGCGGCATGGAATACTCGCGCGACCTGGCTGACCAGATGGCGCACGAAGGCAAAGGCCGCGTGCTGGACCAGTTCGCCAACCAGGACAACCCACGCATCCATGTGGAAACCACCGGCCCTGAAATCTGGGCCGACACCAAGGGCAAGATCACCCACTTTGTCAGTGCCATGGGCACCACCGGCACCATTACCGGCGTGTCGCAATACCTCAAGAAAAAAAACCCGGCGGTCCGGATCATTGGCGTGCAGCCCACCGAGGGCTCGCGCATTCCGGGTATCCGCAAGTGGCCGCAAGCCTATTTGCCCAAGATTTATGACCCCACCCATATTGATGAGATGCTCTACGTGAGCCAGGAAGATGCCGAGGAAATGTGCCGCCAACTGGCCCGCGAGGAAGGCATTTTTGCCGGCATTTCAGCCGCCGGGGCGTGCTGGGTGGCACGGGAAATTGCCAGGCGTGAAAAACATGCGACCATCGTCTTCATCGTCTGCGACCGCGGCGACCGTTATCTGTCCACCGGGGTCTTTCCGGCCTGATGCCGGGCGCTTCACACCATTCCAGGAACCCAACATGCACATCGACAAAGAAATTGACACCCGCGGACTGAACTGCCCGCTGCCCATCCTGAAAGCCAAGAAGGCGCTGGCCGAACTGGAAAGCGGTCAGACCCTCAAGGTGGTGGCGACCGATGCTGGCTCCCTGCGCGACTTTCAGGCCTTTGCCAAACAGACCGGCAACGAGCTGCTGGAGCAGCAGACGGTGGGCTCAGAGTTCATCCATGTGCTGCGTCGCCGCTGACCTGGCGTGATGTTGGGGTCTGAACTCGCAAGCTGTTGATTCCCCCTACTTGAATTGATGGATTACCAAAAATTTGAAGTTTTTTATAAGATGTATTTAAAATAGACCTATAGGAGACTTTATGACTTCAATCACATTGACGCAAGCGGCTGCCAGACAAATCCACTCGCAAATTGCCAAGCACGGCAGTGGCGTCGGGCTGCGCGTGGGTCTCAAACCAGTGGGATGCTCAGGCTACGCCTACACCTATGCCTTGGCCGACGAGGTGCGCGACGACGAGCTCTGCATTGAGAGCCATGACGCCACCTTGCTGATTGCCAAGCGCGATCTGCCAAGTCTTGATGGCGCGCGTCTTGACTTCGTCACCGAAGGACTCAGGCAGAGCTTCCAGTTCGACAACCCCAACGTTGGCAACACCTGCGGCTGCGGTGAAAGCTTCAGCCTGAAGGCGGGTGCCGGCAAGGGAGCCGCCCGATGAGCGCCGTTCTGCAAAACCTGGTCAATCAGCCGTACAAACATGGCTTTGTGACCGACATTGCGACCGACGTGGCGGCGAAGGGCCTGAGTGAAGACACCATCCGGTTGATTTCCGCCAAGAAGAACGAGCCCGGGTGGCTGCTTGAATTCCGCCTGAAGGCGTTTCGCCACTGGCTCACGATGACCGATCCCGAGTGGGCCAACATCAAGCATCCGAAGATCGATTTTCAGGCGATCAGCTACTACGCGGCGCCCAAGCCCAAGGCCAAGCTGAAAAGCATGGACGAGGTCGATCCCGAACTGCTGCGCACCTTTGAAAAGCTCGGCGTGCCGATGCACGAGCGCGCGGCGCTGGCGGGCGTGGCGGTTGATGTTATTTTTGACAGCGTCTCGGTGACCACCACCTACAAGGCCAAGCTGGCCGAAGTCGGCATCATTTTCGGCTCGATCTCCGAGGCGGTGCAAAACCATCCGGAACTGGTGAAAAAATACCTTGGCAGCGTGGTGCCGGCGGGTGACAACTATTACGCCGCGCTCAATTCGGCGGTGTTCACCGATGGTTCGTTTTGCTTCATCCCCAGGGGCGTCAAGTGCCCGATGGACCTGTCCACCTACTTTCGCATCAACACCCAGGACACCGGGCAATTTGAGCGCACCCTGATCGTGGCCGAAGAAGGCGCCTCGGTCTCTTACCTTGAAGGTTGCACCGCGCCCCAGTTCGACACCAACCAGTTGCACGCCGCCGTGGTGGAACTGGTGGCGCTGGACAACGCCGACATCAAATACTCAACGGTGCAGAACTGGTATGCGGGCGACGAAAACGGTGTTGGCGGCATCTATAACTTCGTCACCAAACGCGGTATGTGCCGAGGTATCAACTCACGCATCTCCTGGACCCAGGTCGAAACCGGCTCGGCCATCACCTGGAAGTACCCGTCGTGCATTCTGCTGGGCGACAACTCGGTCGGGGAGTTTTACTCGGTGGCGGTGACCAACCACCACCAGCAGGCCGATACCGGCACCAAGATGATCCACATCGGCAAAAACACCCGCAGCACCATTGTCAGCAAGGGCATTTCAGCAGGCCAGTCGAGCAACAGCTACCGCGGCCTGGTCAAGGTGATGCCCGGTGCCGCGGGCGCGCGCAACTATTCGCAGTGCGACTCGATGCTGGTGGGGGACAAGTGCAGCGCCAACACTTTTCCTTACATCCAGGTGCGCAACCCAAGCGCCCAGGTCGAGCACGAAGCGTCCACCTCAAAGATTGGCGAAGACCAGATGTTTTATTTCGCCCAGCGCGGCATCGGCGCCGAAGAAGCCGTCTCGATGATCATCAACGGTTTTTGCAAGGATGTGTTTCGCCAGTTGCCGATGGAGTTCGCGGTCGAAGCCACCAAATTACTCGGGTTCAAGCTTGAAGGGAGCGTAGGATGATTGTGCAAAATAGCCCCACACTGCTGGAGGTGCGCGGCCTGTGCGCCAGTGTCAACGGCACCGAAATTCTCCAGGGCCTGAACTTTACCGTCAAGCGCGGCGAAGTCCACGCCATCATGGGGCCGAATGGCTCGGGCAAGAGCACTTTTGCCAAGGTGCTGGTGGGCCACACGGCCTACCAGGTGACCGGCGGCGAGGTGCTGTTTGAAGGCAGGAACCTGCTGGAGCTGGCCCCTGAAATGCGCGCCCGCGCCGGTGTCTTTCTGGCGTTTCAGTACCCGATCGAAATCCCCGGTGTCGGCAACAGCCAGTTTCTGCGCCTGGCCTACAACACCGTGCAGGCTGAACGTGGCCATGACGAACTGGACCCGCTGGAGTTTGATGATTTGGTGCGCGAGAAAATGAAGCTGCTGGAGATGAGCCCCGAGTTTCTGCAGCGCAGTGTTAATGAGGGGTTTTCCGGCGGCGAGAAAAAGCGCAACGAGATCTTGCAAATGGCGCTGCTGGAGCCCAGCCTGGCCATCCTCGATGAGACCGACTCCGGCCTCGACATCGACGCGCTGCGCGTGGTGTCGCAAGGCGTCAACCAACTGGCCAGCAAGGACAACGCCATTGTGCTGGTCACGCATTACCAGCGCCTGCTGAACTACATCGTTCCCGACTATGTGCATGTGATGAGCGCCGGGCGCATCATCCGCACCGGTGGCAAGGAACTCGCGCTTGAACTGGAAGAACGCGGCTATGACTGGATCGAAGCCGAGGCTGCGGGGACGGTGTCATGAGCGCCAGCACAGCCATAGTGCCTGAGCGTGGCGTGCTGGACAGCCTGCTTACTTCCCTGGCGTTGCCGCCGGGCAGCTCGGCACCAACACAGCCGCAATGGCTGAAAAGGCTGCGCGCCCGGACGCTGGAGCGCGTGAACGCACTCACCTTGCCCACCACGCACGACGAAGCCTGGCGCTTCACCCCGCTGGCGGCCTTTGCCAGCCAGTCATTTCAGCCGCTGCGCACGCCCACCGCCCTGCAGCCGCACGACATCAAGCATCTGCATATCGAAGAGGCGCCGACGCGGCTGGTTTTTGTCGATGGCGTGCCTGCGCCGCAACTCTCCAGTCGAGGTTTGGATGACGGGCTCGTCATAGGCACGCTAACCTCCCTGCTGGCCACGCAAACGCCGGCCATTGAGCAGCATCTGGGCCAGCACCTTGCATTTCAGGATGCCTTGTTTGCCGCACTCAACACCGCATTTTTAACGGATGCGGCCGTCCTCATCGTGCCGCCCGACACCGCGCTTGCCGCGCCCGTGCATGTGCTTTTCATTTCAACGCAGCCCGAGGTCGCAAGCCACCCGCGCCTTCTGCTGGTGGCCGGCGCCGGCAGCAAGCTGACCTTGGTTGAAGACTACGTGGCCTTGCATGAAGGCACTTATTTCACCAACGCGGTGGCCGAGCTGGCCCTGGGTGCGAGCGCCCAGCTTGAACATGTCCGCCTCCAGCGCGAGAGCCGGCAGGCCTTTCACATGGCCAGTTGCGCGGTGTCGCTCGGCGCTGCCAGCCGCTACCACTCGGCCAGCATCGCCCTGGGCGGGCAGATTTCCCGACTCGACCTCAAGGTGCTGCAAACCGCCGATGCGGCGGAATGCGCGCTTGACGGACTGGCGCTGATAGGTGGCCAGCAACTGGCCGACACGCACACGTTCATCGACCATGCCAAGCCGCACGGCGTCAGCCGACAGTTGCACAAATGCATTGTGGGTGGCGCCGCGCACGCGGTGTTCAACGGCCTGGTGATGGTGCGCCCCGGCGCGCAAAAAACAGATTCGGCGCAATCGAGCCGCAACCTGCTGCTCTCCAGAAAAGCCGTGGTCGATACCCAGCCGCAACTCGAAATCTTTGCCGACGACGTCAAATGCACCCACGGCGCCACCGTCGGTCAGCTTGACAGCGATGAAGTTTTTTACCTGCAAAGCCGCGGTCTGTCAGAGGCTGTGGCACGCAATCTGCTGACCTACGCTTTTGGCGCCGAGGTCATCAACCGGATTCCGGTCGCGTCACTGCGACGGCAACTTGAGCAGACCGTGCTCGAACAAACCACAGGCCAGGCATGAACACCCCGTTCACATCATCCGCATCCGCCGTGTCATCAATTTTTGACGTGGCACGCGTTCGCGCTGATTTTCCGATCCTCCAGCTCACGGTGGCGGGAAAACCGCTGGTGTATCTGGACAACGCGGCATCGAGCCAGATGCCGCAGCCGGTGATGGACCGGCTGCGGCGCTACCAGACCAGCGAGCACGCCAACATCCACCGCGCGGTGCATTACCTGTCCGAGACCGCCACCGCAGCCTACGAGGCGGCACGCACCAAACTGCAGCACTTCATCAATGCGCGCGAAGCGCGCGAGGTGATCTTCACCAGCGGCACCACCGAAAGCATCAACCTGGTGGCGCACGGCTGGGGCCGCCAAAACATCAAGGCGGGTGACGAGATCATCCTGACCGTGCTGGAGCACCACTCGAACATCGTGCCGTGGCAAATGCTGGCGCTGGAGAAAGGCGCCACGATTCGCGTGGTGCCGATCAACAACACCGGCGAACTGCTGCTCGATCAGTACGAGGCGCTGTTCAATGCGCGCACCCGCCTGGTCAGCGTCGGCCACGTCTCGAATGCGCTGGGCAGCATCAATCCGGTGAAAAAAATGATCGCGTTGGCGCACGCCCACGGCGTGCCGGTGCTGGTCGATGGCGCGCAGGCCGCGCCACACCTGGTGGTGGACGTGCAGGACCTGGACTGTGATTTTTATGCCTTCTCGGGCCACAAGCTGTGCGGCCCGACCGGCATCGGCGTACTGTACGGCCGCGCCGCGCTGTTGGAGGCGATGCAGCCGTTCAAGGGCGGCGGCGACATGATCCATACCGTCACTTTCGAGAAGACCACTTACGCCCCTATTCCTAACAAGTTCGAGGCCGGCACGCCGCCGATTGCCGCGGCTGTCGGCCTGGGCGCCGCGGTCGACTACCTCTGCGGCATCGGCATGCCGGCCATTGCGGCGCATGAGCATGCGCTGCTGCGCTATGCCACCGAACAGTTGAGCGCGCTGCCCGGCGTGCGCCTGTTCGGCACCGCGCAAGACAAAGCGGCGGTGCTGTCGTTTGCGGTGCAGGGCATCCACCCGCACGACGTGGGCACCCTGCTCAACCAGGAAGGTGTGGCGGTGCGCACCGGCCACCACTGCGCCCAGCCCCTGATGCAACGACTGGGCGTGACGGCAACCTCACGCGCCTCGTTTGCGTTTTACAACACGCTGGCTGACGTGGACGCGCTGGTGGCGGGCATTCGCACGGTGCAAAAGGTATTCGCATGAGCACAGACGCCAAGGCCCTGTACCAGGAAGTGATCCTGGACCACAACCGCAAGCCGCGCAACTACGGCGAGCTGGCGCACCCCAGCCACCATGCCGAAGGCGTCAATCCGCTGTGCGGCGACCACATTCACATTGCGCTGGACCTCAAGGGCGACACCGTTGAGCGCATCGTTTTCCACGGCGAGTCGTGCGCCATTTGCAAGGCCTCGGCGTCGATGATGACGGCGGCGGTCAAGGGCAAAAGCACGGCGAATGCCAAGACGTTGATCCACGAGTTTGTCGACATGGCCACCGGCCGCAGCGCCGCGCAGGACAGCCCGCACATCGGCCGGCTGGCGGTTTTCTCGGGCATCAGCGCGCTGCCCATGCGCGTGAAATGTGCCATTTTGCCGTGGCACACGCTGCAGGCCGCGTTCAACGCCGAGCCCAGCGTATCGACCGAGGCCGAGGCCGACCCGATGCAGGCGCCGCTGGGCGACGCCTGAGGCGGCGCACCACGAAACCGGCAAGCTTGACCTTACCCACAGGAACTCACCATGCCAAAAATCGTTGACATAGATGAAACACCCAATCCGAACGCGAGGAAGTTCCTCTTGCGCGAACCCCTGAGCTGGGGCATTGCCCATTCGTATGAAAACGCCGGGCAGGCCCAGGGCGATGCGCTCGCCAGCGCGCTGTTTGCGATCCCGCACGTGAGCAATGTTTTTTACGTTGACAGCTGGCTCACCGTGACTCAGGACGGCCAGGCTGACTGGGAACAGTTGTTGCGCGAAATTGCCATCCCCTTGCGGGCCGCACCCGCCGCCAGCGCGCAGTCTGCCGCAACGGTTTTTGCAGCGCGCGCCAGTGTGGCCGACCTGAGCCCGGAAGACAAACAGCGCCTCGACGACATCGAACTGGTGCTGGATCTGGAGATCCGGCCCTACCTGCAAGGTGATGGCGGCGACCTGCATGTGCTTGGCCTGAACGGCAACCAGCTCATCGTGCATTACCAGGGCGCGTGTGGCACCTGCCCGAGTTCCATTTCCGGCACGCTTCAGGGTATCGAGAACCGCCTGCGCACGCTGGAACCCGACCTCGAAGTCATTGCCGCATGAGGTCGATGGTGATGATTCCCATGCCTCACTCCCGGACCCTGAGCAATGGAGTTGCGCCATGCGTCTGACCGTCATGAGCGATTACGCGATCCGTCTGCTGATGTACGTCGCCCAGCATCCCGAGCGCCTGTGCACCATTTCGGAGGTGGCGCGCGCCTACGAGATTTCGGAGGCGCACCTGATGAAGATCACCCATCAACTGGCCCTGGCCGGGTGGCTTGAGACCGTGCGCGGCAAGGGCGGCGGCATGCGGCTGGCAACCCGTCCTGAGCAGGTTAATCTGGGGGCTGTCGTGCGCAGCATTGAGCCTGATTTCGCCATCGTCGAATGCCTTTCCGGCAGCTCCGCATGCCAGCTCAGCAACGCCTGCCAGTTGACCGGCATCATGAGCGGGGCACTGCAAAGTTTCATGAGCTATCTCAACCGCTACACGCTGGCCGATCTGTTGGCACAGGGCACGGCCAGCACAACAACGCAAACCGTGTCGTTTCATCATCGCCCGGCCGGCGCACCAGCTGACGCCCTGCCATCACACAACCCCAACACCCTCTCCTGGCCCAACCATCATGAACCAAAAATTGCTTGATCTCCCGACCGCCAAAAGCGGCCTCAAAGTGGTCTTGCTCGAAGGCATACACCCCTCGGCAGTGACGTCGCTGCAAGAGGCGGGCTACACCCGTATCGTGACCCATGCCCAGGCGCTGTCTGGCGCCCAACTGCAGGAAGCCATTGGCGATGCCCATTTGCTGGGCATCCGCTCGCGCACGCAGTTGACGGCCACCGTGCTGCAGCAGGCGCAGCAACTGGCCGCGATTGGCTGCTTTTGCATTGGCACCAACCAGGTGGATTTGACAGCAGCAATGCGCCTGGGTATCCCAGTTTTCAACGCCCCGTTTTCCAATACCCGCAGCGTGGCCGAACTGGTGCTGGCGCAAATCATCATGCTGATGCGCGGGATTCCTGAAAAAAATGCCATCTTGCACCGTGGTGGCTGGGTCAAGAGCGCCGCGCATTCTTATGAGGTGCGTGGCAAAACACTCGGCATCGTTGGTTATGGCCACATTGGCACCCAGATTGGTGTGCTGGCCGAGCAGCTTGGCATGCGCGTGTTATTTTTTGACATCGAGGCCAAGTTGCCTTTGGGCAACGCGCTGGCAATGCCCAGCCTCGAAGCCTTGCTCAATGCAGCCGACGTGGTCAGCCTGCATGTGCCGCAGACAGCGCAAACTGCCAACATGATCGCGGCGGCGCAACTGGCCGCCATGAAGCCGGGCAGCCACCTGATCAATGCCTCCCGTGGCAGTGTGGTCGATATTGACGCGCTGACTGCCGCGCTTGAGCGTGGTCATTTGCACGGCGCGGCGATCGATGTCTTCCCGGTCGAGCCACACGGCAACGATGGCCTGTTCACTTCACCATTGACACGTTTTGACAATGTGATCCTGACGCCTCACATTGGCGGCTCGACGCTGGAAGCGCAGATCAACATCGGCACAGAGGTGGCGGCCAAGCTGATTCGCTACAGTGCCAACGGCTCAACCACTTCCGCCGTCAACTTTCCTGAAGTCGCGTTGCCCGCGCATACCGGGCGCAGCCGGCTGCTGCACATCCACCGCAATGTTCCCGGCGTGCTGGCGCACGTCAATGAACGACTGTCGGAAGCGGGCATCAACATCGTCGCCCAGTACCTCAGCACCAACGAGGAAATCGGCTACGTGGTAATTGACGTGGACAGCACCGCCAGCCAGGCCGCGATGAACGAGTTGTGTGCCGTGCCTGAAACCATCCGTTGCCGCATTCTGTATTGACGCCGGAAGCGCCAACGGCTCAGCGTTGGCCAGCCCACGACGGCCGCGAGTTCAGCCCAGCCGTGCCAGTTGGTCCCTGACCTTGGCCACGGTGGCCTCAAAATCGGCCAGGCGCTTGCGCTCCTGCTCGATCACGGCGGCGGGCGCGCGGGCCACAAAAGACGCGTTGCCGAGCTTGCCGTTGGCCTTGACGATCTCGCCTTCAATGCGCGCCAGCTCCTTGCCCAGGCGCGCCTTTTCCGCTGCCACGTCAATTTCCATGAACAGGCAGATACGCGCCTCACCGACCACGGCCACCGGCGCAGCTTGCGCGGCGGCAGCCCAAGCGGCCTCGTCTTCAAACACACGCACCTCGCTGAGCTTGGCCAGCGCCTGCAGTACGGGTGCAGCCTGCGTCATGAAGTCCGCCTCGGCGCCTGAGCCGGCAATGGCAAACAGCGGCAGACGGGTGGCGGGCGACACGCTCATTTCGCCGCGCAGGTTGCGGCACGCATCCACCAGCTGTTTGAGTTTGGCGACATGGGCAATCGCTGCTTCGTCGATGCGCTCGGGCTGGCTCACCGGGTAAGCGGCAACAGCCACCGAGGGACCGGCACGACCGGCCACCGGGGCAATCTTTTGCCACAGTTCTTCGGTCACAAACGGGATGATGGGGTGCGCCAGGCGCTGGATGGTCTCCAGCGTGCGGATCAGCGTTCGGCGCGTGGCGCGCTGCTGCGCCTCGTTGCCTTGTTGGATCTGCACCTTGGCAATTTCCAGGTACCAGTCGCAGAACTCGTTCCAGACAAAGTCGTAAATGGTGCTGGCGACGTTGTCGAGGCGGTAGTCGGCAAACCCCTGGGCGACTTGGGCTTCCGCCTTTTGCAGCAGGGAGACGATCCAACGGTCGGCCGCGCTGAATTCCAGATAGCCGTTGGCACCACCACCGACGGCGCATTCTTCCTGGGTGTGTTCATTCAGGCCGCAGTCCTGGCCTTCGCAGTTCATCAGCACAAAGCGGCTGGCGTTCCAGAGTTTGTTGCAGAAGTTGCGGTAGCCTTCGCAACGCTTGGCGTCGAAGTTGATGGACCGGCCCAGCGAGGCCAGCGAGGCAAAGGTAAAACGCAGCGCGTCGGCACCAAAGGCCGGAATGCCCGCCGGGAATTCCTTTTCGGTGTTCTTGCGCACCTGGGGTGCGGTCTCGGGCTTGCGCAGGCCCTCGGCGCGCTTGACCAGCAGTTCGGGCAGGCCAATGCCGTCGATCAGGTCGACCGGATCCAGCACGTTGCCTTCGGACTTGCTCATCTTGTGGCCCTGGGCGTCGCGCACCAGGCCGTGGATGTAGACGTGTTTGAACGGCACCTGGCCGGTGAAATGGGTGGTCATCATGATCATCCGGGCGACCCAGAAGAAGATGATGTCGTA
>NZ_JAMPXE010000145.1 GCF_023701345.1 Rhodoferax sp.
TGCGTGCCGTCGGTCAACCTGGTCGAACACGTGGGCGGGCTGCCGCCGGGCCGCTCCCAAGGCAGCCCAGCCCCCTCGGGGGGCAGCGGACCACGCGCAGCGGGGGAGCGTGGGGGCCTTTTGACCGAGATGAACGTCAACATGGTCACCTGCGGAGGCCAGGCCACCATCCCCATGGTGGCGGCCATCAGCCGCGTGCAACCCGTGGCCTACGGCGAAATCGTCGCCACCGTGGCCAGCAAATCGGCCGGCCCGGGCACCCGCAAGAACATCGACGAATTCACCCGCACCACCGCCAGCGCCGTGGAAAAAGTCGGTGGCGCCAAAAAGGGCAAGGCCATCATCATCCTGAACCCGGCCGAGCCACCGCTCATCATGCGCGACACCGTGCACTGCCTGACTGAGACCGAGCCCGACCAGGCCAGGATCACCGAATCGATCCACGCCATGATCAAGGAAGTGCAAAAGTACGTGCCCGGCTACAAACTGGTCAACGGCCCGGTGTTCGATGGCAACCGTGTCTCGGTCTTCCTGGAAGTCGAAGGCCTGGGCGACTACCTGCCCAAATACGCCGGCAACCTCGACATCATGACCGCCGCGGCGGCCCGCACCGCCGAGATGTTTGCCGAAGAAATCATCGCCGGCCGGCTCACGCTCAAAGCCACGCAGGCTTGAACCCCAAGGAGAAAACACCATGTCAACACCAACCCGACAAATCACCCTGCACGACATGACCCTGCGTGACGGCATGCACCCCAAGCGCCATTTGATGACGCTCGAGCAGATGAAAACCATCGCCTGCGGGCTGGACGGCGCCGGCATCCCGCTGATCGAAGTCACCCACGGCGACGGCCTGGGCGGCTCCTCGGTCAACTACGGCTTTCCGGCCCACACCGACGAGCAATACCTGGGCGCGGTGATCCCGCTGATGAAACAGGCCAAGGTCTCGGCCCTGCTGATTCCGGGCATCGGCACCGTCGAGCACCTGCTGATGGCCAAGGACCTGGGCGTCAACACCATCCGTGTTGCCACCCACTGCACCGAAGCCGACGTCTCTGAACAACACATCAGCAAGGCGCGCACCCTGGGCATGGACACCGTGGGCTTTTTGATGATGGCGCACATGGCCAGCGCGGAGAAGCTGGTGAGCCAGGCCAAGCTGATGGAAGGTTATGGCGCCAACTGCATTTATGTGACCGACTCGGCCGGCCACATGCTGCCCGGTGATGTCAAAACCAAGCTCAGCGCAGTGCGCGCGGCCTTGAAGCCCGAGACCGAGCTGGGCTTTCACGGCCACCACAACCTGGCCATGGGGGTGGCCAACTCGATCGCCGCGATTGAAGTGGGTGCCAGCCGCATCGACGCCGCCGCTGCCGGCCTGGGCGCCGGGGCTGGCAACACGCCGATGGAAGTGCTGGTGTCGGTGCTCGACCTGATGAAAATCGACACCGGGGTCGATGTCTACAAGATCCAGGACGTGGCCGAAGACCTGGTGGTGCCGATCATGGACTTCCCGATCCGCATCGACCGTGACGCCCTGACGCTGGGTTATGCCGGTGTTTATGGCAGCTTCCTGCTGTTTGCCAAACGCGCCGAGAAGAAGTACGGCGTAGCGGCACGCGACATTCTGGTCGAAATGGGCCGGCGCGGCATGGTCGGCGGCCAGGAAGACATGATCGAAGATACCGCCATGACGCTGGCGCGCGAACGCAAGCAAGCTTAATTAAGGAAACCCATGAAACTCGATACCCAAACCATCAACGCCCTGGCTGACCGGCTCGAAAACTGCCAGCTCAAGCAACAGGACACCCCCAAGATCACCGATGACCATCCTGACATGGACTGGGACGACGCCTACGCCATCCAGAACGAAATCCGCCGGCGCAAGCTGGCGCAAGGGCGCACCGTGGTCGGCCTCAAAGCCGGCCTGACCTCGCATGCCAAGATGAAGCAAATGGGCGTGAACACACCGGTGTTTGGCTTCATGACCGACGACTATGTGGTTGCCGACGGCGGCGAATGCAAGGTCAGCGAGCTGATCCACCCCAAGGTCGAGCCTGAAATCGCCTTTGTCACCAAAGCCGAACTGCGCGGCCCCGGCTGCCACATTGGCACGGTGCTGGCGGCCACCGACTTCGTCATGCCCGGCATTGAGGTGATCGACAGCCGCTACCGCGACTTCAAGTTCGATCTGAAAAGCGTGGTGGCCGACAACACCTCGGCAGCACGTTTTGTGGTGGGTGGCCAGCCGATGAGTGTGAACGACTGCGACCTGCGCACCGTGGGCGTGGTGTTGGAAAAGAATGGTATTCCGGTGGCCTTTGGCGCCGGTGCCGCCGTGATGGGCCACCCGGCAGCGGCCATAGCGGCACTGGCCAACCTGCTGGCCGAGCGCGGCGAATGCATACCGGCGGGCACGCTGATCCTGTCCGGTGGTATCACCGAAGCGGTGGCCGTGCAGGCCGGTGACAACATCACGCTGCGCGTGCAGGGCATGGGCAGCACCAGCATTCGTTTCGTTTAAGCGCAAACTTTCAGGAGCAACACCATGCCATTCGCACAGATATACATGATGGAAGGCCGCACCGAAGAGCAAAAACGCGCGGTGATCGAAAAGGTCAGCGCTGCGCTGGTTGAGGCGACCGGTGCGCCAATTGCCAATGTGCGCGTCTGGATTCACGACGTGCCCAAGGAGAACTGGGGCATTGCCGGTGTCAGCGCCAAGGATTTGGGACGCTAGCTTCCAGGAGCCAAAGCGGTTTTGTTCAGGAAGTGGCAGTGCTCGGGATGGCCAGGCTTTGCAGCAGATGCTCTGCGGCAATCAGGTCGAGCGCGGCAAAGCCGACCGATTTAAAGACAGTGATGTCTTGCGCCACAAGGCGTCCAGCGGATTGCGTAGAAGTGGCAAGCAACTCCGCGAGTTCACCCCGTACATCGGCTTCGGTGATCAAGCCCGCGCGCAAAGCTTGCAGCACCTCGCCGCCCTTTTGCATAACCGCTTCCCGTGAATCGACAAAAAGTCTGACTTTGGCCAGAAGTCGGGGTTCGGCCTCCGCCATGCCCGGGGTAAAAGCACCGACCAAGCCCAAATGGGTACCGGGCCTGACCCAGTCGCTTCGGATGAACGGCTCGGTGGCCGTGGTAACCGCCACCACCATATCGGCGCTGGCCAGCGTGCTTTGCAGGTCTGCGCTGGCGCGCGCCGTGATGCCGAGCTGAGCCAGTTGGTCCACCACGGCCTGGGCTTTGTCAAGCTGGCGGCCCCAAATGGTGGTTTCAGACAACTTGAACACGCTGTGGTGTGCCAACGCCATGGGTAGCGAGAGCGCACCCGTCCCCAAAACGGCCAGCTTCCTGCTGTCCGGTCGGGCCAACAAGTGGGTACCCAAGGCCGCTGTTGCCGCCGTGCGGCGCAGGGTCAATTCTGTGCCATCGATGACTGCCAGCGGTGTCCCGTCTTCGCATGAGTTGACCACATAAACGGCGGAAACAGCGGGCTTGCCCCTGGCATTGTTTCCAGGCCAGATGGAAACGATTTTGGTGCCCATCAAGTGATGGGGTCGCCAGGCCGGCATGATCAGCACCGAACTGGCATCATGATTGGGGTTGAAAAAACTCCGTGCCGGCGACTCAATGGGTTCCAGCAAACCTGTGGCCAGCGCTTGAATCAGCGGCCCATAGGGCAACAGGCGTGCCACCTCGTCTTTTGCGATGAATTGGATTTGGGTTGCATGGTGGCGCTGCCCCAACAAGGCTTCGCTACTAACCGGTTCGGAGGGTTTGATCATGGAAATAGTGAGCGGTGGCGCCGTTGTCTAGACCTCAAACCGAACACCCTGCGCAAGCGGGAGTTCTTTTGAATAATTAATGGTGTTGGTGGCGCGGCGCATGTAGGCGCGCCAGGCATCCGAGCCCGATTCGCGACCGCCACCCGTCTCCTTTTCTCCGCCAAAGGCACCGCCGATTTCAGCCCCCGACGTGCCAATGTTGACGTTGGCAATGCCGCAGTCAGAGCCGCTGGCGCTCAGGAAGGCCTCAGTCTCACGCAAGTCGTTGCTGAATATGGCCGACGACAGGCCTTGCGGCACATCGTTTTGCATGGCCACAGCCTCTTCAAAATGCGTGTAGCCCATGATGTACAAAATGGGGGCAAAGGTTTCGTGGCGAACCACTTCGGTTTGTGTTGGCATTGCCACAATGGCCGGCTTGACGTAATAGGCGTCGGGAAACTGGTCCGCCAATACCCGCTCGCCGCCGAAAACCTGACCACCTTCTTGCCTGGCCTGGGCCAGAGCCTGCTGCATACCCTCAAATGCGGCCCTGTCGATCAGTGGCCCCACCAAAGTGCCAGCAGTCAGGGGGTTGCCGATGGGCAGCGCCAGATAGGATTGCTTGAGGCGTTCGGTCAAAACCTGGCGCACGTTGTGGTGCACTATCAGGCGCCGGGTGGTGGTGCAGCGTTGCCCGGCGGTACCGACCGCGGCAAACAGGATGCCGCGCACGGTCAAGTCAAGATCGGCGCTGGGTGTGATGATGACCGCGTTATTGCCGCCCAATTCGAGCAGGCTGCGCCCAAAACGTCGCGCCACATTGGGGCCCACCTCGCGCCCCATGCGCGTGCTGCCAGTGGCAGAAATGAGTGCCGCCTTGGGGTGGTTGACCAGTGCCTCACCGACTTCCCGGGTGCCAATGAGCAATTGCGACAGCGCTGGCGGCGCATCACCGAAGCGTTGGGCTGCCCGCTCGAACAGGGCCTGGCAGGCCAGGGCGGTGAGCGGTGTTTTTTCAGAGGGCTTCCAGACCACGGCATCGCCACAGACGATGGCCAGCGCGGTATTCCAGGACCAAACCGCCACCGGAAAGTTAAACGCGCTGATGACGCCGACCACGCCCAGTGGATGCCAGCTTTCCATCATGCGGTGGCCGGCTCGCTCCGAGGCGATCGTCAAGCCATAAAGCTGACGCGACAGCCCGACGGCGAAATCACAGATGTCGATCATCTCCTGCACTTCACCCAGGCCTTCCGAGAGGATCTTTCCGGCTTCGAGCGAAACCAGCTGGCCGAGGTCGTTTTTGGCCAGGCGTAATTCCTCACTCAGCAAACGAATGAGCTCGCCGCGCCGGGGAGCAGGTGTTTTGCGCCAGGACAAAAACGCCTGGTGCGCAGCATCTACAAGCTGTTGAACCTGCTGTGCACTGTGGGGGGCAAGGCAGCCGAGCTCGCTGCCGTCAATGGGAGAAGTGACCCGCAAGGTGCCACCGGTGTAGGCAGACGGTACAACACCCAAGCGTTGCATGAGGGGAGGGAGAAGTGCGTTGACTGTGGACATGGCGACTCTCATTGAGAAAAAGTTTCGTAAAGTGAATGGTATTTACATATCATGCGCCTGAATGTGTTTCAAGCAATTTATTCTTGTATCCGCCGACCCAGGCGCGCCCCTATTGCTGCGGCCCTGCGCCCGTCTTTTTCCGATGGTGGCCATGCGGGTGGTTTTGATCCGCAGGTCCCCGGCTTTGAAAGTCAGCAATGAACGCGCTAACATGGCGGAAAACTGGAGAAAATTATGACCATACTTGTAGCCTACGTGCCGCGTCCTGAAGGTCAGGCGGCATTGAACAAAGGCATCGAAATAGCAGGCCGCCGCAATGAGCATTTGCTCGTTGTCAACGCCAGCCCAGGCGGTAGAACGGAAGACCCATCGTTTGCCGACGTCCAGGATTTTGAGAGAGTGCAGGAGTTATTGTCCAACACAGGTCTCAGCTTTGAGTTGAAGCAATATGTCCGTGGCAATCATGCGGTCGAAGAAATTCTGGCCTTGGTTGAATCGCTGAATGTTTCCTTGCTTGTCATTGGCATGAGAAAACGTTCAAAGGTGGGCAAACTCATCATGGGCAGCGTTGCCCAGGAGCTGCTTCTGACCGTGCCTTGTCCTGTATTGGCGGTCAAGGCTGGTGAGTAAACAGGCGCGAAAGATGGGGTTGGTTGACTTTCAATTTCCCCCATCAAGGCTCTTGTCAATGCCCAGTTTTCGCATTTTTTCCCATAGGTTTTTCCTGCTGATACCCAAAGAGTCCGCGCATGCCTGAATCTGGAATTGATGGCTGTCGAGTGCACGCACGATGAAGTCACGTTCACACTCGTTGAGATAGTCGCGCAGGCTGCTGGCAACATCCTGCTGTCCCGTCAGCATAGGTGCGGGCCGGTCAAACAGGATGTCATGGGAAATAAAGTGGAAATCGTTCATCAGGCTGGCCCGCTCCAAAGCGTTTTTCAACTCCCGAATGTTGCCTGGCCAGCGGTAGTTTTTGAGAGCGTGTTCTGCTGCTGGCGTCAGACCGGGCGGCGATTTCCCGTTTGCCAAGGCAATTTCTGAAAGCAGTGAACGCGCCAAGGGAAGAATGTCCTCAGGGCGTTCGCGTAGCGGTGGAATGCGCAGCTCAACCACATTGATGCGGTAATAGAGGTCTTCTCGGAAAGCGCCGCTGTTCACGCGTTCCTGCAGCAACTGGTGGGTGGCGCAAATCAAACGAATTCGAACCGGGATGGATGTCTCCCCGCCTACCCGCACGATGCTGCGTTCTTGCAGGGCACGTAGCAGTTTGACCTGCATGGCCAGCGGCATGTCGCCAATTTCATCAAGAAAGAGCGTGCCTCCGCTGGCTTGCTCGAAAACGCCTTTTTTGGTTCGGATCGCGCCGGTAAAAGCCCCTTTTTCGTAACCAAAAAGTTCGGCTTCGAGCAGGCTTTCGGTCAACGCACCGCAGTTGACGGCAATAAATGGCTTGGCCGCACCTGCCATCTGGTGCAAGGCTTGCGCCACGCGCTCTTTGCCAACGCCAGATTCGCCGGTGATCAGCACCGAGGCATCACTGGTCGCCAGTCGATGCAGCATGGCCTCGATTTGCCGCATGGCATGTGAATGACCCAGGGCGGCAGGTCCCAGGCTGTTGCTGGGAGCGATCAAGGCATTGATTTTGTCGATCAAGGCATCCAGGTCAAAAGGCTTGGTGATGTAGTCATGCGCGCCCGTCTTGAGCAGGCGCACGGCGGTGTCAATGTCGCCGTGGCCTGTAATGAAGATGAACGGTGGCAAGCACCGGTGCTCACTCAGTAATTGTTCAAACAGGGCATCGCCGGTGATGTCTGGCAGGCGGATGTCACTGATCACCAACGCGTAATTTTGCGTGCGCAGGGCGATGCAGGCATCGTTGCCGTTGCGGTACCAGTCAAAGCTGAAGCCCTCCAGACTGAGGCGGTCGGCGAGTGATTCGCCCATGATCTCATCGTCTTCGATCAGGCAAATTTTTGGCAATGGTGGCGGCATCAAGGTGTTTCTGATGAATTCAAGGGAAAGGTCACGCTGAAGCGGGTCAGCATGTTATCGGATTCAGCCTGTATGGTACCGCCCAGTTGGGTCACGATCTGGTAGCAAATCCAGAGTCCCAA
>NZ_JAMPXE010000146.1 GCF_023701345.1 Rhodoferax sp.
AGCTCAGCTGGGAGAGCGCTTGCATGGCATGCAAGAGGTCAGCGGTTCGATCCCGCTTACCTCCACCAAAGTTTTCAAGAATGACGGAAGTCCAAAGGTTATGACCCCATCGTCTAGAGGCCTAGGACACTACCCTTTCACGGTAGGTACCGGGGTTCGAATCCCCGTGGGGTCGCCAGTTTATCGCTAGATAAATCGGCGCAAGTCGGTAACGGTTTGTCCGCAAGGACAGATGACTTGGCTCGCAAGAGTAAACGTTAGCTACCAGGAGTGGTAGTTCAGTTGGTTAGAATACCGGCCTGTCACGCCGGGGGTCGCGGGTTCGAGTCCCGTCCGCTCCGCCAGTTTAAAAGCCTTGCAATTCATTGAATTGCAAGGCTTTTTGCTTTGCAGTCAAGAAACAGTCAAACCGGTGAAGCGTGTTGAACAAAGCGTTTCAGCAACCCCATCGACAAGGCCGTGCCCAGCAAAATGACGGCACCACAGAACAGCATCCAAGCCGTGACCGATTCTCCCAAAAACACCATGCCGTAGAACACGGCAAAGACCGGAATCAAAAAAGTGACGGTCAGCGAGCCTGCAGCCCCCACCTTGTCAATCAGGCGGAAATACAGCACATAGGCCACTCCGGTGCACAACACGCCCACCGCCAGCAGTGCCAGCCAGGCAGTAGTGCTGGGCGTTTGGCTCGGCCACAGCCACAGGGTGGGCAACGCCAGGCCTAACGCGGCACCGATCTGGCTGCCGGTGGCAATTACCAGCGACGGCACGCCGCTTAAATAACGCTTGGTAAAACTGGCCGATATGCCGTAACACAGGCAGGCGCCCAGGCAGGCCAGCACCGCCCAGCCTGTCACCAGGCCAGAGGCATTGGGCTTGAAACTGGCCTTGCCCCAAGCCAGCATGGCGACACCGACAAAGCCAATCAGCAAGCCCAGTATCTTCATGCCGTGCGGCCGGTCTTTGAGCCAGAGCCAGGCGATCAGGGCGCCAAATAGCGGCACGGTCGCATTCAGCAGCGAAGACAAGCCGGTAGTGATCGACAGCAAGGCATAGGCATAAAGTGCAAAGGGGATGCCCGAATTGAGCATGCCGAGCACAAAGATTTTTTTCCAGTGCTTTGACAAGGCCCGCCACTGGCCACGCAGCAGCAGCAAGGGCAACAGGAACAGCGCGGCAATGGCGACACGCATGCCGGCAGTGGGAAGGGCGCCAAATTCGGCCGCGCCCAGACGCATGAACAAAAAAGAAGCGCCCCAAAGTGCCCCCAGCAGCACAAATTCAGGGAGCCAGGATTTTGTAGGGTGGGATGAATTCAAAGCGCTCTTTCAAGCTGTAGCAGTGCCACTTTCCGTTGCATGCCACCCGAATAACCGGTGAGCGCCCCATTGGCCCCGATCACCCGGTGGCAAGGCACCATGATGCTCAAGGGGTTGCGCCCGATGGCACCACCCACCGCGCGCACCGCCGAAGGTTTGCCGATCGCGGCACTGACGGTGCCATAACTACAGGTTTGTCCAAACGGGATGTCAAGCAGCGCCCGCCATACCGATTGTTGAAAAGGCGTGCCAGTGCTGAGGTCCAGGGGCAGCTCAAACTGGCGGCGCTGTCCGGCAAAATAATCGCCGAGTTGGCGAGTTGCTTGCTGTAGCAGGGCATGGTTTGGGTCGGGCGCCCAGTGGCTGGCATCCGGGCTGTCGTCATGCCCATCGAACCAGACGCCACACAAGCCTTGCGGGTTGGCTGCCAGGCGCACAAGTCCCAGCGGGCTGTCAAACGTGGTGGTCACAGTGTTAACAGATGTTTTCATGGTATTTAAAACTGGTTCAGAGCCTCGCATGATAAGCCCGGCACGACTTTCAGGCACGCATCATGGTCCCGCTGCGCACAGTGTGCCGCCTACAATTCAAGGCACGATTAACCCAATAACACCAACAGGGAAAAGCCATGCAATTGACCGCTTCCATTTTCAAGGCCTACGACATCCGCGGTGTCGTGCCCGACACCATCGACGCGTCAGTGGCCGAAGCCCTTGGCCGAGCCTTCGGCACGACAGCGCTGCGTGAAGGACAAACGGCGGTTGCCGTCGGGCGTGACGGTCGCCTGAGTGGCCCGAGCTTAAGCGCCGCCCTGATGCGCGGCCTGGCGGCAGCGGGTGTCGAAGTGATCGATATCGGCCTGGCGACCACCCCCATGCTTTACTTTGCCGCCAATACCCTGTGCGCCAGCGGCATTCAGGTTACCGGCAGCCACAACCCCAAGGACTACAACGGCTTCAAGATGGTGCTGGCGGGGCGCGCCATTTATGGCGACGAGATCCAAGCTTTGCGCCGCATGATGGAAGCGCAAACCTGGGAGCTGCGCGCCGGTGGCCAGGTTAGCAAGGTCGATGTGCTGGCCGCTTACCAGGCGCGCATTGTGGGCGACATCAAGCTGGCTCGCCCCATGAAGATCGTGGTGGACTGCGGCAACGGCATTGCGGGTGCGTCGGCCCCGGGCATCTTGCGCGCCATTGGCTGCGAGGTGACCGAGCTGTTCAGCGAGGTGGACGGCAATTTCCCCAACCACCATCCCGACCCGAGTAAGCCCGAGAACTTGCGTGATGTGATGGCAGCGCTCAAGAGTGGTGATGCCGAACTGGGCCTGGCTTTTGACGGCGACGGCGACCGGCTTGGCATCGTCACCAAAGAGGGCAACACCATTTACCCCGATCGCCAGATGATGTTGTTCGCCCGTGATGTCCTGCAGCGCGCGCCGGGTGGCACCATTGTGTTTGACGTGAAATGTTCGCAACGTCTGGCGCCTGCCATTGCGGTGGCTGGCGGCGTGCCGATGATGTTCAAGACCGGGCATTCGCTGATCAAGGCAAAAATGAAAGAAGTCGATTCGCCGCTGGGGGGCGAGATGAGCGGCCACATCTTCTTCAAGGAGCGTTGGTACGGCTTTGACGACGGCACTTACGCCGGCAGCCGTCTGCTGGAAATATTGAGCCAGTCGCCAGATGCCAACGCCATCTTGAATGCCTTGCCCAGCAGTTTTTCAACCCCCGAACTCAACGTGAAATGCGCCGAGGGCCAGGCGCAAACTCTGGTGACGCAACTGGTGTCACGGGTCGACTTTGCCGCACCGGCCACGCTCAACACCATCGACGGCCTGCGCGTCGATTGGCCCGATGGTTTCGGTTTGATTCGCGCGTCCAACACCACACCGGTGCTGGTGCTGCGTTTTGAGGGCCACACGCCCGAGGCCTTGACGCGCATCCAGTCCGACATGATGGCGCTGTTGCATCAGGTGCTGCCCGGTGCCGTCACCGATGAGGCGGTGCATTGAAGATACTGATCGTCAAGCTGTCATCGCTTGGCGACGTGGTGCACGCCATGCCGGCCGTGCAGGACATTTTGCGCGCGCTGCCAGAGGCAAAAATCGACTGGGTGGTGGAACGCGGCTTTGCGCCGCTGGTGCAACGCTGCCAGGGTGTCCACCGCATCATTGCCAGCGATTTGCGGCGCTGGCGCAAGACGCCTTTCAGCACAGACACGCGTCGCGCCTGGAGCGTGTTCAAGCTGGCTTTGCAGCAGGAACCATACGACGCGGTGATTGATTTGCAGGGCCTCACAAAATCTGCCTTGGTCTCCTGGCTGGCCCGTTTAAGCCCGGGCGGCCAGCGTTATGGCCTGGCCAATCAAACCGAAGGTTCCAGCTTTGAGGCCCCGGCGCGCTGGGTGGCGCATCGGGCCATCACTCTGCCAGCACACTGCCATGCTGTGACCCGTTCGCGCGACTTATGTGCCCGGGCCTTGCACTATCGCGTGCCTGATGAACTGGTTTTTGGTTTGCTGGCGCAGCAAGACCAAACAGCCGTCCAGGCACAGGCTCCTGAGTCGGGTCTGCATGGCGTGGTGGCGCTGGTGCATGGCACATCGCGCGCCGACAAGCAGTGGCCGCTGGCGCACTGGCGCGCGCTGGCGCAGCGCCTTGATGGCGCCGGGTTTGGCGTGGTCTTGCCACATGGCAGCCCGGCCGAGCTGCAAACTGCCCACGACATCGCCCAGGGCCTGGCGCATGCGCGGGTATGGCCGGTCCTGCCGCTGGACGCGTTCACCGACGCGCTGGCCACTTGCAGCGGCGTGATCGGCGTGGACAGCGGCCTGAGCCACATTGCGGTGGCACTGGACTTGCCCCATGTGCAGATTTACAACTTTGACACCGCCTGGCGCACCGGCCCAGTCGACGAATCTAAGGTTTCCCCACGCCAGTGCAGCGTGTTTGCCCAGCCCACGCCCTCGGTCGATGCGGTCTGGCAGGCCTGGCAGATTGTGTTGTCCAACTCGGTCCACGCATGACACGCTGGTTTTATTCCTGCTTGATGTGGCTGGCGCAACCGCTGCTCAAACGCAAATTGCTGCGCCGTAGTGTGATGGAACCGGGCTACGGGCAATGCATTGAAGAGCGCTTTGGCCGCTATGTCCAGCCGGTGTCCGCGCATGATGGCCCCACGGTCTGGCTTCATGCTGTGTCTCTGGGCGAGACGCGTGCCGTTGCGGTGCTGGTTACGGCGCTGCGCCAGCAGTTGCCACAGATGCGCCTGTTGCTCACCCACGGCACCGCGACCGGCCGCGCCGAAGGCCTGAAACTTCTGCAAGCCGGCGACCTGCAAGCCTGGCAGCCGTGGGACACGCCGGGTGCGGTGCAGCGTTTTTTGAAGCACTTCAAACCCGACCTTGGCATCCTGATGGAAACCGAGGTGTGGCCGAATCTTGTTGCTGCTTGCCAGCGTGGACGTGTGCCACTGGTGCTGGCCAATGCGCGCCTGAGCGACAAATCGCTGCGCCAGGCGCAGCGCCTGGCTTGGCTGGCACGCCCGGCGTTTGCCGCACTGACGGCCGTCTGGGCGCAAACCCCGCTGGATGCGCAGCGACTGCAATCTTTGGGTGCAAAAGTGCAGGGCGTGATGGGCAACCTCAAGTTTGATGCCGCGCCCAACGCCGATCAATTGGCGCTGGGGCAGCAGTGGCGCGCGCAAATGGCTCGGCCCGTGGTGATGTTCGCCAGCTCGCGCGAGGGCGAGGAGCTGGCGCTGCTGGAGATATTGGGGCATGCTCCCCGCGATGCAGCCAACGTGCAGTGGCTCATCGTGCCGCGCCACCCGCAGCGCTTTGATGCGGTGGCAGCCTTGATCGAATCACATGGGTTTACCGTACAGCGGCGCAGCAGTTGGGGGCCTGCTGGGCCGGGTGCCGTGGCAGCCGAAAAACCAGCGATCTGGCTCGGCGACTCGCTGGGCGAAATGGCGCTGTACTACGGCATGGCCGACGTGACCTTGCTGGGCGGCAGCTTTGAGCCGCTGGGGGGGCAGAACCTGATCGAAGCCGCCGCCTGTGGCTGCCCGGTAGTGATGGGGCCGCACACTTTTAATTTTGCCGAGGCAGCCGAGCAGGCGCTGGCGGCCGGTGCGGCGCTGCGGGTCGTGAACTTGAAACAGGCCCAGACTGCAGCCTGTGCGTTGTGCCTTGACCACAATCGGCTGGAAATTGCCCGTCAGGCAGCCCAACGCTTTGCACAATCCCATCAGGGTGCTGCCCAGCGGCTGGCGGATGCGCTGGTCCGCGAAATTTTTCACGAAACTTTGCGGAAATAGTGGAAACAGACCGATTCTTTATTATTTCAAATTTGTCTTGAAAGTTCGACAAATTTCGATTAAATAGCAATAATGTCTTCTATGAAGGACATTATTCGTTTACCCCAAGACCTTGGCAAAGCCGTCAAGAATGCTCGAAAAGAGCTGGGACTCAAGACCACTGATATTGCCAAGCACTGCGGGCGCAGTCGTGATGTGTTGCACCGTCTGGAGCGTGGCGACGACGTGACGGTGTCGTCGCTGATGGCCATCCTGGCAGCGATGGGCCTGGTGCTGCGCATTGAGCGCGCAGGTCTGCCCACTTTGCAAGAGATGACCGAACGTTTTGCTGACCTGGACGAGGATGAAGATGCTGCTGCCTGAAAAAATCAGGCTGCTCAACGTAGCGATTGGCAGCGCAGGAGGGGGGCAGTTGTTGCATCAAAGCAGATTTGAGTTTCGCTACCTGGATGCCAGCCTATCTCAACCCGCTGTGGGCCTCCTGATGCCGCCGTTAAAGCTGACCTACGAAGACAGCGCGCTGTTCCCGGTGATGGATCAAAACCTGCCCGAAGGCGATTTGTTCATGCGGCTCAGGCAAATGTTCCCCAAGCAGCCGCTGACAGCCATGCACCTGCTGGCGCTCGCGGGTGCCAATGGCATCGGTCGCCTCGGGTTTTCAATTCCGGGTGTTGCGCCTGCTCCTCACGCTCCTGCCATCACCAGGGCGCAGTTGCTGTCCACAGCGTTCACGCCTGAAGTTTTTGATGAGTTGGTCCGTGCCTATCTCAGCACGGGGGCTGGTGTGGCCGGCATGCAGCCCAAGATCATGGTGCCGGTGCGGGCAACCATCCCTATTCCTACGGTGATTGTGAAAGCGGCCTCGGTAGCCTATCCAGGCCTGGCTGCCAATGAATTTCTTTGTTTGAAGGCCGCAAGTGCTGCAGGTATTCAGACGCCCGGTTTTGATCTGTCTGACGATGGCCAGATGTTGCTGGTCGACCGGTTTGACATTGATGCCGACGGTGAACGGATTGGATTTGAAGACGTGGCCTCCATCATGGGCTTGCGGGTGCGTGACACGCTGTCAGATCGCAAGTATCACGGAAGCTACGAGCGGATTGCCGAGGCCTTGAAGATGCTGCGCTTGCCAGAAGCTGATTTGCAGCGATTTTTTGAGCAGGTCGCATTCACGGTCATGGTCTCCAACGGGGACGGCCACCTGAAGAATTTTGGCGTGCTGTATGGCGACGCGAACGATGTGCGCCTGGCCCCCATGTTTGACGTGGTCACCACCAGAATCTACCGATACGCGCGGCTTCAGGGCGGGGCGGACCTGGAAGACCAGACCTTGGCGCTTAAATTGTTCGCTGGCAAGGGCCAGACCCGGACTTACCCGCTGACCGAAGAACTGCTGAGATTTGGTCGGGACGTGTGTCGTGTGGCTGCTCCGCAAAGCGTGCTCGTGCGCATTGCTGATGCCATGTCAGACACCTTGGCCCAGGCGCGGCAAGACGACCGTATCCCGCCAAATATGCTGGCTGACATGGCCAGGTTGTGGGATAGCGGCATGGCCTACGGCAGGCCGATGCAGTCATGATGTTTTGATTTGAATCAAATTTATTCTCCAAATAAACGAATTCCATTTCCCGTTCCAGTCAAGGGGCTATATCATCGCGACTACATGAAAAAGTGTGAAGCCAATGTAAAGAACTGGCCTGAAAACTTTACAGCGGTGAACTGGCAACGCGCAAATGAAAGTTTGTCGTTTTAGTGAGAGTTGATATTCACTGAGATACCAGGTGGTTCTTTGTGTCCCAACTAACAAAC
>NZ_JAMPXE010000147.1 GCF_023701345.1 Rhodoferax sp.
CTGGCGAAATACCCTGGCATTCTGGCCGGCATTCAGTGCCTGGAAGAGCAGGGCTTTCCGGTGCTGGTGAAAGATGCATCGCTGGGCGGGACCTACCCGGTGATGTGCGTGACTTTAATGAACCCGCGCACGGGAGGTGTCTTTGCCTCGTTTGGCGCGCACCCAAGCCTGGAAGTAGCGCTGGAACGCAGTCTGACGGAATTGCTGCAGGGTCGCAGTTTTGAAGGCCTGAATGATTTACCTCGGCCCACCTTTGCAAGTGAAGCCGTGACTGAGCCAAACAACTTTGTCGAACACTTCATCGATTCCAGCGGTGTGGTGTCGTGGCGCTTTTTCAGCGCCAAAGCGGATTTCGATTTTGTCGAGTGGGATTTCTCTGGCCAGGGCGAGAATTCCAATGCGCAGGAAGCAGCGACCTTGTTCGGCATTCTTAAAGACATGGGCAAAGAGGTGTACATGGCGGTGTATGACCAGTTGGGCGCCACGGCCTGCCGCATTCTGGTGCCGGGTTATTCGGAAATTTATCCGGTCGACGATTTGATCTGGGACAACACCAACAAAGCACTGTTGTTCCGCGCCGATATTTTGAACTTGCACCGCCTGGACGATGCCAGCCTGGAAGCACTGCTTGAGCGTTTGGAAAACAACGAGCTGGACGACTACTCCGACATCGCCACATTGATCGGCATCGAATTTGACGAGAACACGGCCTGGGGCCAGCTGACAGTTCTGGAGTTGAAGCTGCTGATTAACCTCGCCTTGCAGCAATTCGAGGCGGCGCACGAGCTGGTGGGCGCCTTCCTGCAGTACAACGACAACACGGTCGAGCGCGGATTGTTTTATCAAGCCTTGAACGTCGTGCTCGAGGTGCTGCTGGACGACGAGCTGGAACTGGACGATTACGTGGTCAATTTCCGCCGGATGTTTGGCGACCTTCGGATGGACGCGGTGTTGGGGTCAGTGGACGGCAGCGTGCGCTTCTTCGGCTTGACGCCAACGGGTATGAAACTGGAAGGGCTCGACAGGCACCAGCGCCTGATCGACAGCTACAAAAAATTGCACATGGCGCGGGCCTTGAAAAATACATAGGCGACAACCCTTTGTCCTTTGCCACGAAGAACCGCTAATTCCATTGAAGCAGCCCGGCACTTTCATGGTGACGGCCGGTTTCGATAAAGCATTTCGACAAGTTGGCTGACCGCCAAGGGTCCGAAACCGACTTCCGTTGTGCAGCGGTTGCCAGCCTCGACCAGTCCTGCGATGTGCGCCGAAGTCAGTGGATGCCAATCCTCCACAAAAAAGCAAATTCTGCTTTTGCCCGGGAATTCAACTGTTATTTTTGTACCCTGATTCGCGCTGACTTCGCATTGCCAGCACAAAGGCCGTATCGAGCGGTGCCACGTATCTGTACAACGCAACGTAGCCTCGGGTAGCCCGCCCAATGACAAGTTCGCGTTTGCCGCCTTTGACAGGACGACCCATCATGGGGCTGGTAGCCAAAATTTGCACAGCCTCCACAATTTCCCCAATGCGTTCAGACGCGGAGCCAGCATCGAACTGTGCAATGTAGTCAAAGAAGCGATCAAAGTCGTCCAATAGCTCAGGCGCCATCTCAATGCGAGTCATTGCAGCCGTCAATGGTCGGAACTGCGAGCCAACGGCTTGTTCGGGCTTTCCCCACGGGATTTGGCTGCCAGATACGCTTTCGCGTCCTCCCAGGATACCGTCTGCCCGGAAGCCAGTATTCCCTTCCACCGCTCGTCTGCGATGTCATTGAACTCACTGTCGAGTTCAACCTGCTCAACAGTTTGGGCGATGGCGTCGAGAATGAAGGCGTGCGCTGATTTGCCAGCATGGTCAGCCGCAGCTGCGATGCGTTCCTTCATGGCGTCGTCGAGACGGATGGTGGTGGTCTGCATGATTTACTTTCAAAGTATGGCGTCAATGTAGCATGATTGTGCTACTCATGCAAGACATCGGTAAATCGTCGTATCCAGCGACAGGAATCTGGCAGGCAGATCAGCAAATCGAATTTCGGCAATAGGTTTGTCAGAATGCACTATGGCCCCGATTGACAAAACTCACTTGATCAAGCGCCATACAAAACCTAAACTGAACCGATTATTCGACTTCAAACAAGCAAAGGAAAAACCATGGCAAACGAATCAAAGTGTCCGTTCTCGGGAGACGCCCGCAAGCACACGATCGCCGGCGCGCCGTCGAATGCCGACTGGTGGCCCAATCAGCTGAAGCTGAACATCCTGCACCAGCACTCCGTCAAGTCCGATCCCATGGGCGCGGCCTTCAACTACGCCGAGGCGTTCAAGAGCCTCGACCTGGATGCCGTCGCCCGGGATCTTCGTGCGCTGATGACGGATTCGCAGGACTGGTGGCCGGCGGACTTCGGCCACTACGGACCTTTCTTCGTTCGCATGGCCTGGCACAGCGCCGGCACCTACCGCATCCACGACGGCCGCGGCGGCGCGGGCAGCGGCAACCAGCGCTTTGCGCCACTGAACAGCTGGCCGGACAATGTCAACCTTGACAAGGCGCGCCGGCTGCTGTGGCCGATCAAGCAGAAGTACGGCCGCAAGATCTCCTGGGCCGACCTGATGATCCTTGCCGGCAACGTCGCGCTGGAATCAATGGGCTTCAAGACCTTCGGTTTTGCCGGTGGCCGACCCGACATTTGGGAACCGGAAGAAGACGTCTACTGGGGCTCCGAGAACAAGTGGCTCGATGACAAGCGCTACGCCGGCGACCGCGATCTGGAAAACCCGCTCGCTGCCGTGCAAATGGGGCTAATTTACGTCAACCCGGAAGGCCCGAACGGCAGCCCGGATCCGCTCGCTGCGGCGCGCGACATCCGCGAGACCTTCGCGCGCATGGCGATGGACGACGAAGAGACGGTGGCGCTCATCGCGGGCGGCCACAGCTTCGGCAAAACCCATGGCGCCGGCGATGTCAGCCATGTCGGGCCCGAGCCGGAAGCGGCCGGCATCGAGGCGCAGGGCCTGGGCTGGTTGAGCAGCTTTGGCAGCGGCAAGGGCGGCGACACGATCAGCAGCGGGCTGGAGGTCACCTGGACCACCACGCCGACGAAGTGGAGCAACAACTTCTTCTCGAACCTGTTCGGCTTTGAGTGGGAACTGACCAAGAGCCCGGCCGGCGCGCACCAGTGGACGCCCAAGCATGGCATGGGCGCCAACACCGTGCCGGATGCCCACGATCCGGCAAAACGGCACGCGCCTTCCATGCTGACCACCGACCTCGCCCTGCGCGTCGACCCGGCCTACGAAAAGATTGCCAGGCGCTTTCTTGAGAATCCGGATCAGTTCGCCGACGCGTTCGCCCGCGCCTGGTTCAAGCTGACGCACCGCGACATGGGCCCGCTCGCCCGCTACCTGGGCCCGCTGGTGCCCAAGGAGGCGCTGATCTGGCAGGACCCCGTTCCCGCCGTCGATCATCCGCTGGCCAATGCGGACGACATTGCGGCCCTGAAGGCCAAAGTGCTCGCTTCGGGCCTGTCCATCTCGCAACTGGTCACCACGGCCTGGGCCTCGGCGGCCACGTTCCGCGGCAGCGACAAGCGCGGTGGCGCCAACGGCGCGCGCATTCGCCTGGCGCCGCAGAAAGATTGGCAGGTCAACCAGCCCGCCGAACTGGCCAAGGTCCTGCAGAAGCTGGAAGCCATTCAGCAGAATTTCAACAGCGCCCAGTCCGGCGGCAAGAAGATTTCTCTGGCCGACCTGATCGTGCTGGGCGGCTGCGCGGCCGTCGAAGCGGCTGCGAAGAAAGCTGACCAGGACGTGAAGGTGCCGTTCGCGCCGGGGCGCATGGACGCATCGCAGGAGCAGACCGACGTGGCATCGTTCGCCGTGCTGGAGCCGGCCGCGGACGGGTTCCGCAACTACGCCCGCAAGGAGGTCGAAGATGCTACGGCAGAGTTGCTGGTGGACAAGGCGCAGTTACTGACGCTGACGGCTCCGGAAATGACGGTTCTGATCGGCGGCCTGCGCGCCCTGAATGCCAACTTCGACCATTCGGCGCACGGTGTGCTCACCAAGCGCCCCGAGACGCTGACCAATGACTTTTTCGTGAACCTGCTCGACATGGGCACGAAGTGGCAGATGTCGGCCGCATCCGAAGGTGTGCTGGAGGGACGCGACCGGGCCACCGGCGAGCTCAAGTGGACGGGCACCGTCGTCGATCTCGTCTTCGGCTCCAACTCGCAGCTGCGCGCCCTCGCGGAAGTCTATGCGTGCAGCGACGCGCAGACGGCGTTTGTGCATGACTTCGTGGCGGCCTGGAACAAGGTGATGAACCTTGATCGCTTTGACCTGGCGTGATGTGAGAGGATCGGTCTTAAAAGTCCTGTAGCGCACAGGTCATGGCCTACACCCACACCATTGGCCTGCAATGTTATCGATTTGCGGACCTGCGCACGCTGCTGGCCAAGGCCAGCCCGCTGCGCTCGGGCGACCAGCTCGCCGGTGTGGCGGCCACTGACGCACAGGAGCGGGTGGCGGCGCAAATGGCGCTGGCCGATGTGCCATTGCGCGTGCTCCTCAATGAAGCCGTGGTGCCCTATGAAAGTGACGAAGTCACGCGGCTGATTCTGGACAGCCATGACGCAGCCGCCTTCGCCCCTGTCAGCCACCTGACGGTGGGCGACCTGCGCAACTGGCTGCTCTCGGACCACGCCAGCACGGCCACATTGACCGCCCTGGCCCCCGGCCTGACGCCGGAAATGGTAGCCGCCGTGAGCAAGCTGTGCCGCCTGCAGGACCTGGTGCTGATCGCCGGCAAGTGCGAAGTCGTCACCCGCTTGCGCAATACCCTGGGCCTGAAACACCGGCTCGCCACGCGCCTGCAGCCCAACCACCCGACCGACGACCTGGCCGGCATTGCCGCCAGCCTGCTCGACGGGCTGTTGCTGGGCAGTGGCGACGCGGTGATCGGCATCAACCCGGCCAGCGACAACGTGCCGCAAGTGGTGCGGTTGCTGCACATGCTGGGCGACGTGATCGGCCACTACGGCATCCCCACCCAGTCGTGCGTGCTCACCCATGTCACCAACACCCTGCAGGCGATTGAGCGCGGCGCGCCGGTGGATCTGGTGTTCCAATCGATTGGCGGCACCGAGGCCACCAACCACAGCTTTGGGGTCACGCTGGCCCTGCTGAACGAAGCGCGTGAAGCGGCGCTGTCCCTGCAGCGCGGCGCCCTGTTTGAGGATGGCCAGCGCGGTGCCCATGTGATGTATTTCGAGACCGGCCAGGGCAGCGCCCTGTCGGCCAACGCCCACCATGGCTGCGACCAGCAAACCATCGAGGCGCGCGCCTACGCGGTGGCGCGCCACTTCAAGCCGTTGCTGGTCAACACCGTGGTCGGCTTCATCGGCCCGGAGTATTTGTTCAACGGCAAGCAGATCACCCGTGCCGGCCTCGAGGACCATTTTTGCGGCAAGCTGCTGGGCCTGCCGATGGGCTGCGATGTCTGCTACACCAACCACGCCGAGGCCGACGCCGACGACATGGACAGCCTGCTGCTGATGCTGGGCGCGGCCGGTTGCAACTTCATCATGGGTGTGCCGGGCTCGGACGACATCATGCTCAACTACCAAAGCACCTCGTTCCATGACGCGCTGGTCTTGCGCCAGCTGCTGAGCTTGCGCGCCGCCCCCGAGTTCGAGGCCTGGCAGCAAACCGTTGGCATCTGTGAGCCCGGCTTGACCGGCGAGTCACCGCGCCTGGCCCCGCATTTGCCGGCTGCTTTTGCAACGGCGATTCAACGCCTGGGGACCTCTTGATGAGGGCTCCCGCGCTGGTCACGTCGACCCCATGGGAAGCGCTGCAGCGTTTCACCGACGCCCGCATAGCCCTGGGACGGGCCGGCAACAGTTTGTCCACTGGCGCCCACCTGGCCTTTCAACTGGCCCACGCCCAGGCGCGTGACGCGGTGCAGCTGCCGTTTGACGCGCACGGCATCCAGGTCAACCTGCAGGGCCTGGGCCTGCCGACGCTGCTGCTGCACAGCCAGGCCACCGACCGCGCCACCTACCTGCAACGACCGGACCTGGGGCGGCGGCTCGATGCGGCATCGCTGCAGGCTCTGGCACAGTGGCAGACACAGCAGGGCGATGCGCCGGGCTTCGACGTGGCCTTGGTGCTGGTCGACGGTTTGTCGTCGCTGGCGATCCACCAGAACGCGGTGGCACTGGTGTCATTGATGTTGCAGCGCTTGCGGGCCGACACCCGGCCCTGGACCGTGGCGCCCCTGACCGTGGTGGAACAAGGCCGTGTCGCCATCGGCGACGAAGTGGGCGCCGCCTTGCGCGCCAACACCGTGGTGGTGCTGATTGGCGAGCGCCCGGGCCTGAGTTCGCCCGACAGCATGGGCGTTTACATCACCTGGGCGCCTCAGGTCGGCACCAGTGACGCGGCGCGCAATTGCATATCGAACATCCGCCCCGCCGGCTTGTCGGTCGACGCTGCCGTGCGCACGCTGCACCAGTTGCTGACCAGGGCGCGCCAGCAGCAACTGACGGGGGTCGGACTGAAGGACGACGTGGATCACGCCTTGATTGATCCGCAAAAGGCTACGCCTCATCAAGCGCTGATCTCTTTCTGGCAGGGCCAGTCGCGCGACTCGCGGTAAAGTGCGGTCATGCCGACCTTCACCCTCACCGACAGCCAGCAGCAGGCGCTGCTAGCCGCCGCGCGCCAGGCCCGGGGCAACGCCTACGCGCCTTATTCCAACTACCCCGTCGGTGCCGCCGTGCTCGATGAGCAGGGTCGCATCCATGCCGGCTGCAATGTGGAAAATGCCGCCTACCCTGAGGGTCTGTGTGCCGAAGCGGCGGCGCTGGCGGCGATGGTGCTGGCTGGCGGGCGGCAAGCGCGTGCCGTGCTGGTGGTGGGCAGCGGCGACGCGGGCAACTGGACCACGCCCTGCGGCGGCTGCCGTCAGAAGTTGCGTGAATTTGGCACGCCCGATTTGCTCGTCCTGAGCGCCAATGAGCTGGCGCTGGGGCCGCGCCACACCCTCAGCCAGTTGCTGCCCGAGAGCTTTGGCCCGGGCCACATCAAGGTAAGACAAGGCGCTGGCCAGCACACACCATGAACGCCATCGACACGATCCGCCAGCGCGCCCCGGGCCTGCAACCGCGCATCGCCGTGGTGCTGGGCTCGGGCTGGGGCGGCCTGAGCGGGCACCTCACCGACGCCGTCCAGATCCCGTACGGCGCGCTGGCCGGTTTTCCGCAGCCCGGCGTGGCCGGCCATGGCGGCACGCTGTGGCTGGGACAGATTGGCGCACAAAAAGTGGCCGTCATGAGCGGGCGCCAGCACGGCTATGAAAC
>NZ_JAMPXE010000148.1 GCF_023701345.1 Rhodoferax sp.
CCTGAGCCGCCTCCAGCAAACTGCCCTTGGCCTTGAGGTCAGCCAGTTTTTCGGCCGGCCAGTCGGCCAGCAGCCCGGTGATCACCGGCCCCGGCGAGATGGCGCCCACGCGGATGCCCACATTGAACACCTGGCGGCGCACGGTCTGCACGAAACAGTCAATGGCCCACTTGCTTGACGCGTAGACCGGCTCCCAGGGCGTGGGGAAATGCGCCGCCAGCGAGCTGGTCACGATGATGTCGCCCGCGCCGCGTTCAATCATGTGGGGCAGCACACCGCGCACGTTCTTCATGACCACGTTGATGTTCAGGTTGAGCATGCGGTCGATCGCGTCGTCATTGGCGTCGACCAGATCGCCGCCCACATACAGCCCGGCGTTGGCGTGGAAGATGTCGAGCTGACCGGTCAGCGCCAGCACGCGCTGGGGCAGGGCCGCGCACTGCGCCGGGTCCAGCAGGTCCAGCACCAGCGGCAAGGCGGCGGTGCCCAGCGTGTCGCAGGCTTTGGCCAGGGCGGCTGCGTCGCGGTCAATCAGCACGACTTGCGCGCCGGCCAGAATCATCGCCTGGGCACTGGCAAAACCGATGCCCGATGCCGAGCCGGTGATGGCGGCCACCTGGCCGCTCAGGGGTTGTATGGAGTTCATGATGGGATGCGGTGGTTGGTCAATCAGTGGGTGGGTGTCTCGTGGGTCTGGCCGGTACGGGTGATGCGCCCGTTGGCATCGAACACATGGGCGGCCTCAAGGTCGATCTGGATGCCCACGCTGTCGCCGCTGCGCAGCGGGGTGCGTTCGTTCTGTCGTGACACCAGTTGTGCGCCCTGGGTCGTGGTGACGTAAATCAGGGTTTCGGCACCGAGCGCTTCCACCAGGTCCACCGTGCCCTGCAACAGTCCCTGGCCGGGCGGGTGCAAGATCACGTTTTCGGGGCGCAAGCCGACAAAGCCACCTTCAGGGAGGCTCAGGCCAGCCGTGGTTTGCAGCACGGGCATCTGCTTGGCCGACACGATGTTCATCTGCGGTGTGCCAATGAACTGGGCGACAAACTGGTTGGCCGGGCGGTCATACAGTTCCAGCGGTGTGCCCACCTGCTCGATCTGGCCGTCGCGCAGCACCACCACGCGGTCGGCCAGCGTCATGGCCTCGACCTGGTCGTGCGTCACGTAAATGGTGGTGGCGCCGAGGTCGCGGTGCAGCTTGGCGATCTCGATGCGGGTCTGGCCGCGCAGCGCGGCGTCCAGGTTGCTTAGGGGCTCATCAAACAAAAACACCTTGGGCGCGCGCACGATGGCACGGCCAATCGCCACGCGCTGGCGCTGCCCGCCGGACAGTTCCTTGGGGGTGCGCTCCAGGTACTGGGTCAGGTTGAGAATTTTGGCGGCACGGTCCACTTTCTCCTTGATCACGGCCGCGTCGACTTTGGCCAGTTTGAGGGCAAAGCTCATGTTCTCGAAGACGCTCATGTGCGGGTAGAGCGCATAGCTCTGGAACACCATCGCCAGGTCGCGCTTGCTCGATGGCAGATGGGTGATGTCGCGGCCGTCGAGCTGCAGTTTGCCGCCGTCGATGTGTTCCAGCCCGGCAATCAGGCGCAGCAGGGTGGATTTGCCGCAGCCCGACGGGCCGACAAAGACCACGAATTCACCCTGTTGGATCTCCAGGTCTATGCCTTTGATGACGCGGGTTTCGCCAAATATTTTTTCGATGCGTTCAAGTTTGAGGTAAGCCATGAAGAGGTCTCCTGGTAATTTTTTAGCTAAGGTTTACTTGACGGCGCCAAAGGTCAGACCTTGCACCAGTTGTTTCTGGCTGAACCAGCCAAACACCACAATGGGCCCGATCGCCATGAACGAGGCAGCTGACAGCTTGGCCCAGAACAGGCCTTCGGGGCTGGAGTAGCTGGCGATCAGCGTGGCCAGCGTGCCGGCCTTGGCAGCGCTCAGGTTGAGCGACCAGAAGGCTTCGTTCCAGCTCAGCACCATGCACAGCAGGCCGGTGGAGGCCAGGCCGCCCAGGGTGAGCGGCAGCAGCACCTTGCTGAATTCCTGCCACAGCGTGGCGCCGTCCATGCGCGCGGCTTCCAGGATTTCACCGGGAATTTCCTTGAACTGCGAGTACAGCATCCAGACCATGATGGGCAGGTTGCTCAGGGTAAAGATGATGATCAGCGCGGTGCGGCTGTCGAGCAGGCCGGAGTTTTGTGCCAGCACGTAGATGGGCACCAGCGCGCCCACGGCAGGCATCATCTTGGTGGACAGCATCCACATCAGGATGTCCTTGGTGTACTTGCCTTTGAAAAACGCCATCGAATAGGCCGCCGGAAAGGCCAGCGCCAGCCCCAGAATGGTAGATGCCACGCTGGTGATCAGCGAGTTCTGGGCATAGAGCAAATAGTCGCTGCGTTCTTGCACGATGGTGAAATTCTCCAGCGTGGGCGTGAAGAGCAGCAGGGGCGGCACCGAGATCGCCTGCAGCTCGGTCTTGAAGGCGGTGAGCACCAGCCAGCCGAGCGGAAAAAACAGCACCAGGGTGACACCCCAGGCGGCCAGCGTGCGAACGTAAAGCAATGGGTTGTTTTGAGTTTTCATGCAGTGCTCACTTATCGAGGTTTTTGCCAACCATGCGGATCAGGAAAATGCCGGCAATATTGGCCAGCACCACCGCAAACAGAGCGCCGGCCGAGGCCACACCGGCATCGAAGTTCAGCAGCGCCTGTTTGAAGATCAGGAACGCCACGTTGGTGCTGGCATCGCCCGGGCCACCGCCCGTGGTGGTGTAGATCTCGGCAAACACACTGAGTAAAAAGATCATCTCGATCATCACCACCACGGCCATTGATCGGCCCAGATGCGGGATGTAGAGGTAGCGCAGTTGTTGCAGGTAGGTGGCGCCGTCCATGCGCGAGGCTTCAAGCTGCTCGCGGTCCATGCTTTGCAGCGCCGTGATGAAAATCAGCGTGGCAAAGGGCAGCCATTGCCAGGTCACGATCATGATCACGCTCCACAGCGGCCAGTCGGTCAGCCAGTCCACCGGTGTCGCGCCAAAGAAAATCCAGACCTGCGCCAGTACCCCGTAAATCGGGTTCATCATCATGTGTTTCCACAGCAGCGCATTGACCGTGGGCATGACAAAAAAGGGCGAAATCAGCAGGATGCGCACGATATTGCGGCCCGGAAACGGCGCGTCCACCAGTAGCGCCAGCAAAATGCCGACCACCACCGTGATCAGGATCACGCTGCCCAACAGCAGCAGGGTGTTGATGACCGCCGCGCCAAATGACGGGTCGGTCATGAAATATTCAAAATTCTCCAGCCCGATAAAGCCGGTCTGATCCGGCTGCAACAGGTTGTAGCGGATGACAGAGAAATAGATCGACATCACCAGCGGCACGATCATCCATAAAAAGAGCGTGACGATGGCCGGTGTCAGCAGGACGCGGGGAATGAATCGGTTCATGGCAAATGCCTCGTAGAGATGTCGTTCAAGGAAAGTCGAGAAGCGGCCAGAGGGCGTAGCAAGCGGATCGAGGTGGGGTCGCTGTACCGCAGCCGCACTCCCGTACGGCGAGGAACACCGGCCCCAGATCGGTCCGCGCAGTAGCCAGATGGATGCTTCTTACTTGTAGTAGCCGGCTTTCTTCATCTCACGTTCGGCCGCCACTTGCGAGGCTTTCAAAGCGGCATCGACCGTCGACTTGCCCGACAGTGCTGCGCTCATTTGCTGCCCGACCGTGGTGCCAATGGCCTGAAACTCCGGAATGGCGGCAAACTGCACGCCCACATACGGGCTCTTGGGCAGGGTGGCGTCGTTCGGGTTGGCGCTGTCGATGGCGGCTTTTTCTGCGGCGGCAAACTTGGCCACTTTCAGGAACTCAGGCCGGGTGTAGGTGCTCTTGCGGGTGCCGGTGGGGATGTTGCCCCAGCCCACTTCCTTGCCAATCAGGTCGATGTATTCCTTGCTGGTGGCCCAGGTCACGAACTTGGTGGCGGCGTCCACTTTTTTGGAGCCCGCGGGAATGGCCAGCGACCAAGCCCACAGCCAGTTGGCACCCTTGGGTGTCACCGCGGTAGGTGCCTGGGCAAAGGCCACCTTGTCGGCCACTTTGGACTGTTTCGGGTCGGTGATGAACGAGGCTGCAATGGTGGCGTCAATCCACATGCCGCACTTGCCTTCGTTGTAGAGCGCCAGGATTTCGTTGAAGCTGTTGGCCGACGAGCCGGGCGGGCCATACGATTTCAGCAAGTCCACGTAGAAATTGATCGCGTCTTTCCAAGGCTTGGATTCCAGTTGCGGCTTCCAGTTCATGTCGAACCACTGACCCCCGAAGGTGTTGACCAGCGGGCCGAGGAAGGCCATGTTGTCGCCCCAGCCCGGCTTGCCACGCAGGCAGATGCCGTAGACGCCGTTTTTCGGATCATGGATTTTGGCAGCCAGGGCCTTGATGTCGGTCCAGGTGGGCTTGTCGGCCACGGTGATGCCGGCCTTGTCGGCCAGGTCCTTGCGGTACATCAGCATCGAGCTTTCGCCGTAGAAGGGGGCGGCAAACAGCTTGCCGTCCACCGACAGGCCGTTGCGCATGGCGGGCAGCAGGTCGTCCACGTCATAGGCCGCGTTGGTCTTGAGTTCGGTCAGCCAGCCTTTTTTGCCCCAGATGGGTGTCTCGTACATGCCGATGGTCATCACGTCGAACTGGCCGCCCTTGGTGGCGATGTCGGTGGTGACGCGGGCGCGCAGCACGCCTTCTTCGAGCGTGACCCATTTGAGTTTGATGTCGGGGTTGGCGGCCTCGAAGGTCTTGCTGTGTTTCTGCATTTCGATCATGTGGCCGTTATTGACGGTGGCAATGACCAGCTCGGTGGCCGCTTGGGACATGCCGCAGAGCGACAGGGCCAGCGAGGCAGCCAGTGTCAGGCGGGTTTTCAGTTTCATGGGGTTGTCTCCTGTGGTTTTGACGTCGTTTGCACTGTTCAGTGCGTTGCTGGCACTGACCCCCTGAACGATACTGATCCTGTCATGCAGATTTGGTACTCAAATTGAAATTATTGGTACTTAATTTCAAAATATACCTAGGATTTATACCTAGTTAAGACATATTTGTATTGTTTTATGCCGCCAGCACCATCATCAGGCGTACCAGCGCGCTGAGCAGCAGCGCCACGCCCACCGACAGCAGCACCGAGAACCCCGCTTGGGTGCGCCCCAGCGTCTTGTGCATGATGGCAAAGGTCGAGATACAGGGCACATAAAAGGTGATGAATACCAGCAGCGTGAGGATCTGCACTGTGCCCAGCACGGTGTTGATGTCCTGCGTGCCCAGGGCCTGAAAGATCATCAGCAGGGAGAGTTCCTTCGGCACGCCAAACAGCAGCGGCAACAGCGGCAGCATGTAGGGCACCACAATGCCAATCAGCCGTTGTGTGGTTTGGCTGTCGATCCAGCCGCTGACCTCGAACACCACAAACAGCACGCTGGCAAACACTGCCAGGCTGGCTCAGCTCCAGCGTGAGTTCAAGGTGACTTTGGAAATTTGTGGCATCGACTACCTGCACGATCAGGTCGGGCGGCTCAAAGGGCGCAGCGAACTCAGGCTCGGCAGGTCCAGCACGCTGGCTTCGTCCAGGTCGATTTGCACCGTGCAGGTGGGTAGATGCGGTGCGTGCCTGTCAATTCGCCGGTTTGTGGCGCGGTGCTGGATGCTGCATCAAACAGCGTGGTCTTGTCGGCGCCAGGCAGACCGATCAGGGCGATGCGCAGGCGCCGCGCAACAGCGAAGTGTGCAGCATGATGCTGGGTTTGGGCACACCTTTGCTGGTGTGTTTCATGATGTCGTGCTTGGTTGCCATATGTGGCTGTATCGTCAACCAGGGGGCAGGGCGCATCTGATATAAAGCTAACAGCAGGGGTAACCAACCATGAATCAATTGCATCGCATTCACGCCAGCGGCTCGCAGGACCGGCTGGACCGACTCATCCAGGAGCGTCTGGAACCGGGCGCTGACAAGGCGCGTATCGACCAGCGCATCTGGGACCTTTTCGGCGAAGACTGGTGCGTGATGTTTACCGACATGTCCGGTTTTTCACGGCGGGTTGAAGAGTTCGGCATTATTCACTTTTTGCAAATCATTCATGAGTCCGAGCGATTGCTGATCCCGGTCATAGAAGACCATGAAGGCATCCTGTTAAAGCTCGAAGGCGATTCATTTCTTGTGATCTTTCGCAATCCGCAAAAAGCGCTGAAATGCGCCATCGGTTTGCAGCAACTGCTGGCAGCCTACAACCTGGACAGATTGCCAGAGGAGCAGGTGCTGTTATGTGTTGGCCTGGGCTATGGCCGGGTTTTGCGCATTGGCGACAGCGATGTGTTTGGTTCTGAAGTCAATGCCGCCAGCAAGCTGGGTGAGGACCTTGCCAAGGCCGGTGATATTCTGGTGACGGGCGCGTTCAAGAGCCAGTGCGGTGACATACCCGGCATAGGTTACGCGTCAATTGATCAGCCGCCAGCGGGCACTGCTTCGGCCTTTCGCATTGCGTTTTGAACGGCATCCAAGCCTCAGAACCTGACCACTGGCCAACCCCGGCGCTTCCAATCGCTCATGCCACCCTGCACATGGTGAACATGGAGGTAGCCTCGTTCGAGCAAAATCGCAAGCGTTGAACTGGAACGGTTCTGGGTGTTGCAGATCAACAGCACTGGCTTGTCGGTGGCAGGGGGTAACCTACATTGCACTATCATTCTTTCACCATGCCCACCACCCACTTGCTCTACCTGCACGGTTTTCGTTCCTCGCCCGCCTCCAACAAGGCGCGTCTGATGGCTGCCACGGTGGCCAGTCGCCACCCCGACGTGACCTGGTGGTGCCCGGCGCTGGCGGCATCGCCCAAACTGGCCATGGAAGAGGTCTTGCAGGGCATTGCGCAGTGGCCCCAAAACAGCATGGCCGTGATTGGTTCCTCGCTCGGTGGCTTTTATGCCACCTGGCTGGCCGAGCGCCTGGGCTGCAAGGCGGTGCTGCTCAATCCGGCGGTGCACCCTGCGCGCGACCTGGCCGCCTCTGTCGGAGACAACGCCCTGTGGCACGACCCGACGCAAAGTTTCAGCTTTGATCCGGCGTATGTGGCTGAACTGCTGGCGCAGGAAGTTGCCCGCATCAGCCGCCCGGAGCGCTACTTTGCCGTGATTGCCCGGGGTGACGAGGTGCTGGACTGGCGCGAGATGAGCGGCCATTACCCGGGCGTGACCATCAAGCTGCTGCCCGCTGGCGACCATGCCCTGA
>NZ_JAMPXE010000021.1 GCF_023701345.1 Rhodoferax sp.
GCCCCCAGGCTGGCGCCGTCAAACTGCTTGGACGCGGTGCGCGTGGCCACGGCATTACCCGCGCCACCGGCCACCGCCACGGCCGCAATGCCGGCCAGCTGCACCTCGCCACTGCTCAGGCGCTTCAAGAGGCTCACCGCGTCCTGGTAGCGCACGCGCACCGTTTCGGGCACACCGTCGTCATAGAGCCGGTAGCGGGCAATTTCGCAAGCCAGGCGGTTGACCACCGGCGGCGTGCTGGGCAATGGCAACGTGTAACGCGTGGCCAGGTAACCGTCGATCTCGGCGGCGGCGTCAGCCAGGGCACGCGCCAGCACCGTGGCATCTATCACCACACCCGCCGCACGGTCGGTGCGCTGCGCCAGCTCGGTGCTGCCAAAGCGCTCCTCCATGTCAGACTGGGTGGCGTAGGTCATGGTCTTTAGTCAGATGGGGTCAGGCCAGCACGCGGATGATGTCGCCAGCCGCAGCCGCCGCGTCACGCGCCACACCAAACGCCACCCCGGTCGACAGCGTCACCGCGCGGCCATCGGCGTCAGACTCCACCTGTGCCCCCACGGCCACAGCGGCACCGGCCTCAACCAGCAGCTCGCCATGCGTGGCCACGCCAGCCTGTTCGCCAGCGGCAAAGTTGGTCACAGGCACGCCCAGGGCGCGTTCACCCGCGCCTGCCACGTTGCCAGAGAAGTCAACAAAGCGGAAACGGCTCAGGGCGACGGCGGCCAGCACGGTGACCGCCAGCAAGATTTTTTCGGTTTTCATGATAGGGAATTACTCCAGGTTGGAATCGGTTGATACGTCGGCAGCGGTAGCCGCCTTGGATGCACGCGCCAGCCCCAGGCGCTCGGCCTGGGCCTTTGACAGCGCAATCGTGGCGCCCGGCTCAAAGCGCTGGCCGTCACGCAGGATCGGCGTGGCGCCCACCAGGTACAGCAGGGTGGCCGCTGCCTTTGCCCCGGCGTCGCTCTTGTCTGCGACGCCGGGGGTCGATGGGGCCTTTGGCCCAGCGGGGTTATGGGTTTTGGCCATGATCAGGCGTTGGTGTTGCTGATCAGGTAACCGGCATCGGCACCCAGCAAGAACGGGCGGAAGATGTCGGTATTGCGAATCAGCTCAATCTTGCCGTCTTCGGTGCGGGTGTCAATCACCGGGCTGCCGCGCTTTTGCAGCGTGTAGCCAAAGCTGGGCTCGTACTGGCTGCGCTGGCCGCTGGCCACTTGCGGCACATAGGCCAGCACCAGGTTGTCGGCCCACAGGTCGCTGGTCACGCCCGCATCGTTGGCGCTTACGGCGCGGCCCACCACCACGTTTTCGATCTCGAAAATGTCACGCAGATCCGCAATGGTCAGCAGGCGGTTGCGCTGGTTGCTGATGATGCCCTTGAGCTGCGGGTGGCGCTTGAGCACGCGCCAGGCGCTGTAGCCAATCACCAGCGTGTTGGGCTCTTTGACCACCTTGGCGCGCACAGCGGCCTTGGCGTCGCTCACCACGCCTTCAGGGTCGGAGTTCACGTAGTCAGAAAAGCATGACGTGCCCGACAGCGCAATCTTGTTGCCTGCGGCATAACTGCCGGTAGCTTGCGTCATGTCGGCCACCATTTTTTCATGGCGCAGGCGAATGCCTTCCACCACTGTGTTGGTGGCCCGTGCCTGCAGCGGGAAGGCGCTTTCGGCGTCTTCGCGGTAGTCAATCGGGTACTCCAGGTCATGCTCATCCATGGCCACGTCCACCGACCCGATGTCTTCGGGGTTGATGCGGTTGCTCTTGGCACGCAGCGCGCGCTCGGTGCTGTACACCTTGAAGTGTTCCTTGCCAAACAGCGGGATCTTGCCGCCCTCTTTTTCCACCTGCACAAACGGCATCAGGTGGCTGCCGACGAAATGCTCATTGGTGTAGCCGGTGGCCAGATTGGTCAAAACCGGGTCAACCACGCGCAAATTACTTAAACGTCCCATTTGAAATACTCCTAAAAAAACTGTGTGTTGGGGTTACCGAACCACTGCGCGGGCAGCGGTCGGGTAATCGGTGTTGTGCGCCGCCATGTGCGCCTTGATGGCCCGGTGCTGCGCCAGGCGCTCAGGGTCAGCGTCGGCAAACAGCGCGTCATCGTCAGCCGTGCCTGCCAGGGCTGCAGCCGCACGCTCGGTGGTGGCGCTCTCGCCAAACTGCACCACGGTGGGCAGCGCGGCAAACATCGCCTTCAGTTGCTCGGCCAACGAGGCTTTCTGCTCGCCCTCGCCAAACTCCACCGGCGCGGCTTGTGCGTCCAGGTGATCCAGCGTGGCCACGGCCACGGCGCGCCAGGCCGGCAGCACGCCGGGCAGGCCCTCGCAAAAGGCCGCGTTGGCCGCGTGCAGCTGGGCTGCCTTGTTGGCCGCCAGCTCGGCTTTCAGGCGGGTGTTTTCTGCCTCAAGGGCGGCTTTCTCTTCAGGGGTCACGGTGCTCTCCTTCGGTTGGGGTTCGGTAAAAAGTGGGGTTGGCACGGCAGCGCCTGCTGTGCCGGAAGTCGCGGCTTCTACAGCCGCCTCACGAATATCGTCTTGCGCACCCAGCTCCAGGGCGCGCACCTCGTAGTTGGGCAGCACCTTGTCGGCCACCTCGGCACCGTGGGCGCCAATGAACCACTCGCGCAGGTTGCGCCACAGGCCGGCGTTGGTGGCGTCGTCCCACTCGCTGAACTCCACCACGCCCTCTTCAAGCTCGGCAAATTGGGGGGAGCGCATGCCCTTCACGGCCGGTGCGGCGGCACCCAGAAAGCCCACGTGGCGCAGGTAATACACGCCGGGCACCGGGTTGCCCGGGCTGCTGGGGGAATAGAAAGCCGCGCTGATCTTTTTGAAGGCACCGGCGGCCACCATGTCGGCAAAGTCGGCATTCACCTGGGCCGGGGTGGCGTCGATGCCGCCCTCGTTAAAGGCCAGCGCCTGCACCCAGCCATAGGCGGGCATGTCATGCGTGGGGTGGCCCACCACCAGCGGCGCCTCGTGCTTGGTGGGGTCGTAGGCGGCCACGGTGGCCTGCAGGTCGCTTTCAGAAAACGCCAGCGCCTGGCCTGACATGGCCGTGTGCTTGCCGGGCTTGAAAATCTGCAAGGCCGGGGCCGGCTGTGCAGCTGTAGGGAGGGGGGTTTTTGGTGCCATGCCGCAATGATCTGCGGCGGCGGGGGAAAGAGTTAACTAAAGCGTTTTAGCTTTTTTTGGGGCGGCAATGCCCCCACGCGGGCGCGAGGGGCTACACCAGGTCGAGCTTGCCCTGGCGGCGGCCCAGCTCGTCGGCCATCATCGCGCCAATGATCTGGCGCACCCGCATCGGCGTCAAGCCGTAGGCGCGGGCCAGCTCGTCGTAGTTGCGGCCATTGAAGCGCGCAAACATGTCGCGGTCACGCAGACTGGCGCGGTAGCGCACGCCCTTGTTCAGGTAAAAGTTCATGCCGCCAATTTCGGCGCTCAGGCGCTCGGTCTGGCGCAAGGCCAGCAGGGCCAACGCGGCCAGCCGCGCCGGTGCCATGGGGGTGTCTGTGGTTTCGTCCTCCGCCAGCTGCACAAAAAGCCACTCGGCCACCATGCGCAGGTTCTCGGGGTAAGCCGGATCCAGCAGCGCATGCAAAGGGGTCAGCAGGTTTTTGTCATCCATGGGGGCTTGCTTTCTTTAGGTCCGCACGTCAATGCCGGTGCGTGTGCACCACGACTTGAGCGCTTCGATCACCGCATTGATCTGGTAGCCGTTCAGAAACCGCCAGTGCTCCATGTGGCTCTGGCGCTTGACATAGGCCGCCAGCGCGGCGTCGGTGTCGGTGTGCACCACGCCATTGGCAGCCAGGGCATGCCACAGCGCGCGCGCCTTGCCCCAGCGTTCGTCCTGGTAATCTTCGACGCTGCGCTGCACCTGGGGGCGCTTGGCCGGGCGTGGGTCGATCAGCCCGGCGCGCTGCTGCAGGGTGCTCAGGTGCGCCAGGTAGGCCTTGCGCTGCGTGGCGCTCATGGTGGCGCTGCTGGCCTGGCCGGTGACCGCCAGCTTGAGCGCGCTGGCATCCTCAGCGCTCAGGCCCAGCGCCTTTTGCGCGCAGTGGATGGCGGCCAGGTGGGATTGGCGCGGGGCGGTGGCCATCAGAACAAACTCTCGGTTTGGGTGTCGCGCTCGGCTTCGGCCACATCCAGGCCACGCCCAACGAAGTGGTTGACCAGCATGTTCAGATCGTCCTGGTCGTCCACGTCGTGAACCCCATCGTCGTACACCCGGATGCGCTCCAGATGCTCCAGATGAAGGATGGCACCCAACTGCCCTATGGGCGGCACTGGCTGCGGCTCGGTGGACAGATATGTTTCGCTCGACGTTTCCGGCTCTTCGCCCGTAATGGCAGCGTTGGCGGCCATCAGCCGGTCAAACGACTCCGAGCCGGGGCCGATCAGGTAAGCCAGCCTCGGGTCTTCCTTGATGCGACGGAGCAGCCAGGTCACTGCTTTGGAGGCCAGGGCGAGTTTTTGCTGATCGGTCATCATGAGCTTTTGCCCTCAACGCGAGTTGTGAACACCACGCCAGCCGATTCTTTCTTGCCATTCCCCTTGGCGCACCAATCTACCCATGCGACCAACGCATCAACCTGGGCTTTTCCGGTCTCGGCCTCCGGGACGCCAGGCACCAGCAGCTTGCCTTCGCTCTTGCCCTGGCCATGCCGCGCCAACACGTCCACAAGTTGGCGCAGTGGCACGTCCATACCGGTGGCGAACCCAATCGCACCTTCGGGCACCTCGCGGCCAAACTCGATCAGGCCAGACTGCCAGGCCCAGGCGTGCACCGGCTCGGCGTACAGCTTCCAGTGCGTGAGGGTGTAGTCACCCCGAACCGGCACCTGCGATACGTGGACCAGTGACGCACCGTAAAGCTTTTCTCCCAGGCGCTGTGCCGCTTGCTTGTCACCTGCCGTGCAGCTGGCCCGTATGCCCTGCACGGTGTTGGTCTGGTAGGTGCCGTTCATCGAACGGACCGTGATGTTGGTGGTTTGGACTTGCGGGCTCATTTGTACAACCCCTTCAAAGCGTCAGCGCAGGGTTGGCAGTGATTTTTTAAGTGATCGCTCTCAGGAAGCAATGTGTCGCAGCCAGCGCATACCACTTGCACTTTTTGTTTTTCTACTGATTGGCACATTGCTTTAAACAAGGCATTTGCATCGCTACCAGTGGCCCGAATGCTTACGCCGCGTTTTCGATTGATGATGGTGAAACCCATCTCACACCCCCGCCACATCAAGATTGATCGGAAAGTACTCACCCGTAGCATCAGAGCGCTTGTAGAAGCGGATGTAGGGCTTGGTGCTGGCGGTCTGCATGCTGTCGGCAATGGCCTGCATGGCAGACTGCCACTTGGCATCATTGATGTCCAGGCGGCGCAGGCTCAGGACGCGGCCGGTGTTGATCTTGCCTTCCTTGTCGGTCTGGAAGGCGTGGTTGACCAGGGCCTTGATGTTGTCATTGGCGCCCTGCGCCCAAATGTGCACGCATTCGTCAATGAGCGCCTTGGCGGCCATGAGCTGTTCGCCAAACACGATCTTGTCCTGCATCTGGCGCACCAGCTTGTAGACGCCGTCGTAGCTGACCAATGTGACGTTGCCTTTCTCACCGCCGGTGCGCACGCCGTATTGCTCCAGGCTCAGGCTGACGAAGGCGGCCACATCGGCCATGGCGGCCAGCTTGAAGGCGCGCAGCGCCGCGCTCTCGGTCTCGGCCATGCGGCACAGGTCGTACACCATCTGGTTGCGCACCTGGTCGATTTGCTTGACCTTGGCCTCGGGCACCAGGTTGCCATTGGCGTCCAGCCAGTAGCCGGGCGTGGTGCTGCGGCTGTAGCTGGGTTGTGTGGTTTGTGTCATGGGAAAGGTCCTTGTGGGTTGAGAAATCAGCAGCGGTCGCCATGGCTGGCGTAGCGCTGGTAGTCGAGTGCGCCGGGGCGCAGCACCGGGGCATGCGATGCCTGCCACGTCGGGGCGCGCATCACGTCGTACTGGTTGGGCAGGGCTTTGCTCACCAGGTACGAGTCTTCGGATTCAATGGGGTCATGGATTGCCGCGCTTCGCTCGCAATGACGGCTGGCCAGGGCGGTGCCGCGCTTGGGCTTGAAGGCCAGGTGGCCCAGCGTGTAGACGGCCTTTCGGCCCAGGCCGTTGCGCAGCAGCTGGTCGGTTTGGCACAGGTAGCCCAGCTTGTTGCTGAAGCGGGTGTGGGCATATTTGGGGCTCAGCTCCAGGTCGCCAAACTGGTCAAACAGCAGGCCGTAGCTGGCCTCGCCGTATTGCTTGACCAGCTTGAGCAGTGCCTGGTTGACCAGCAAGCCGGCGTGAGCGCTATTTTTTGGCAGGGTGTTCATGCTTTGACTCCAAGGTTTTTGAGGCTGGCAATTTGCTGGCGAATGGCATCGGGCATGCCGGCGGGGTTGGCCGCGCCCTGCCCGGCCACGGGGTGGCGTTTGGCGGCCTCAAGCCGCACCTCGGCCACGGCCTCCACCTTGTCGGCCAGGCTGACCAGGATGGTGTACAGGTAGCCGTGGCCTTTCATGGGCAGCTCCAGCCGGCCGGCGTCACGCGCCTGCAGCATCTGGTCGATGCCCTGCGCCCACACGTTCAGCGGCACGGCCCAGTCGCGGCCCCGGTGGGTGATGGCGCCGCGCTCCAGGTCGGGCAGCAGCTGCAGCAAAATGCGCACCTGCTTGCGTTGCGTGAGGCTGGTTTTGGGCGGGGCAAACAGCCGGGTGTACTGCAGCAGCGGCCCGCCCAGGGGCAGCGCCACGGCAATCAGCCGGGCCACGGCGGCGCGGTTGTCGGCATCGACAAACAGGTGGTCCAGCGCCAGCGCGGCGCCGCACACGGGGCAGCTCAGGTCTGTCGTCATGCGAAGCGCTCCAGCAGGTAGCCCATCAGCATGCCCAGCCCGCCCACACACACCAGCAGCCAGACCAGGTCGACCAACAGGCCGCGCTGTGTTACGGGCGAACGGTGCGGGCCGTCGATGGTGCCGGGGGCAAAGGGGAAAGTGGGCCGGGCGGGCTCGGGGCTGCAGGGCAGCTCGCACTCAAAGGCCTCGCAGTCCGGGCAGCAGCGGTTTTGGCACACGCCCAGTTCTTCACAAGTTCGGCTCATGCTGAAATCCTCCGGGCGCTGATGCGCTTGGCATCGGGGTACGTGGTCATGGTCTGGATGACGGCGTCAAAGCCGTCGGCATACAGGCCGAAGAAGAGGCAACGCGAGCCGTCGGGCTGGGTGATGAGGATGCGGTAAGACTTCATGGCTCAGCACCCCTTCACCACTTGGGCGTCCACCTGCGGCCAGTGGGCGGCGGCGGCGGCGTTCATGGCGCGGCACACCAGGTTGTTCACTACCAGCGGGTAGCACATGCTGCGCGAGTCACCAGGGCGGCCACCGCGCGGCATGTGGATCAGGCGGGCGCGCATGGCGTCAAAGGCATCGGGCGCAAACACGTCGGCCAGCTTGAGGTCAAAGCGGGCAAACTTGTGCTGCAGGTAGGCTTCCAGCTCGGCGTCCAGCGGGTCCAGCGCCACCTGCTCGCAGCGCTGCGCCACCTCGCGCACCTCGGCGTTCTGGCTACCCAGGCGCTCGCGCAGCTCGGGTTGGCCAATGAGGGCAATGCCGATCAGGCGCTGCATGCCGTCCTTCAATTCCAAAAAGCGCTTGAGGTGCTTGAGCGTGGCCAGCGGCAGACAATGCGCCTCTTCGATCAGCAGCAGGTGGCGCCGGCCACCCCGACGGCTGGCCTTGAGCAGTTCGTGCACTTGACGAAAGCGCGCCTCGGGGCTGCTCTTGACCTTGAGTTGCGGGTCCAGCGCATAGGCAATGGCCTCGGCAATCTGGCCGCTCTTGAGGGTTTTGCCCTTTTGGTCGTTGGCCTCCATGGCCAGCACATAGGGGCGCACCACCAGCACATCGCGTTTGTCGGCCTTGATGCGCTCCTCCAGGTCTTCGGCCAGCGTGCTCTTGCCCGCGCCGCTTTCACCCACCACCGCCACAAAGCCATGGTGCTGGGCGCAGTCGAGCAGCGCGGCGCGCACATAACGCACGCTGGGGCTCTGAAAAACGTCGTCGGGGCTCTGCACGTCGTCCACAAACGGGTTGCGCGGCAGCTTGAAGTGCGCACGGGCCTCGGGGCTGAGGGCTTGGTTTTGCAATAACATCGGATCTTCCTTTACAGTTTCAGTTACGGGGACTTGGGGAACGGCCTCGGCAAGGTGCAAACTTGTCGGGGCCAACTTGTTTTTGAAGGTGCGCGGCCAGGCGCGCATAGGGCGGTTTAAAGCTGTGGCGGGTACATCGGCCTCACCCACCTCGTTTAAAACGCTGCTAGCCGGGGGTTCCCCCCTTCATGGGCAAACGCAGGGCCGAAGGTTTCCTGCCAGGCCGCGAGGCTGGCATCGTCCAGGTTCGGATACCGGTTGTTGCGAATGCGCTTGATCAGGTCGGTACTGATGTCGAGCGCATCAGCCATGTCACGCTTGGTTCGCTTTTCAAGCGTCATCTGATGAATTGCGCGAATCACATCGGGCGTGACCTTGCGGTCAAGGATCGTAGATTTCACAAGGCACCTCCATTCACCACACGCAGGCCCTTGCGCACCGTCAGGCGGTCAAACAAGGCGGGTAATTCATCTTCTGGCACGCCGTCGGCATACAGGCTTTTCAGCGTGGTGATGAGTTCACCGTTCAGCGGCAGGCCCAGCTTGGCCAGCGCCTGGGCGGCCTCGAACTGGCTGAGCTGGCGCACCGCCTTGGGCGTGCTGCTGGTGGTGACAGCGGGCACCAGGTCATTGCCACGGCGCGGCATAAAGCTGCGCTCGGGCGCCTGTTCGATCACCTTGTAGGGGTCGATGCGGCTGCCCAGCGGGATGGCACCGGCGCGGCGCTTGGCCTCGGCCTCTTCGTCGGTGGCCGCGTCATAGGCAAATCGCACCACCTCTTTGCGGTTCACGTCCAGCAGCGTGTCGGCCGGGCGGGCAAAGTCTTCGCCGATGACGTTGGCGCGCTCCAGGAAGCCGGCATCGTCCTTGGCCAGCAATGGGATGCTGTGCAGCAGCTCGTGCCCGTCGGCGTCTTTCAACAGCACCTGGGCGGCGTTGGCCACATGGGGGTTGACGGTGATCTGCAGCTTTTCGCCCACCATCACACCAGGCACCGACTTCACGCAATAGGTGCCGCTCTTGAACGACACCGTCAGGTTGTCATTGACCTTGCGGGTTTCCACCTTTTCGCTCAGCAGCTCAAAACACACCGGGGCCGGGGGCGCAATGCGCAGCTGCTCGGGGGCAATGGTGAGCCACTGCTCAAAGCGGGTTTTGCCGTGCCGGGTGTGCACCTTGTTGCCGTTGTACCAGCAGGCCCAGCGCTGGGCGCAGGCGTTCAGGTCGGCCAGGTCGCGCACCGGCTGCAGGCGCAGGCTGCTCTCAAAGCTGCGCTCAATGATGTCGCGGGCTTTTTCCACCTGGCCGGTGGCGCGGGCGTTGCCGGGGGCGTGGGCAATCAGCTGCACCTGCAGCCGGCGTGCCAGGTTGCCAAACAGGCCGCTGGTGTTGGCGCTGCCCATGTCCATCATCAAGATGAAAGGCACGCCGTGCATGGGGTCGCTGGGGCGCTTCTGGATGGCGGCAATAAAGCTTTCGGCCAGGTTGGTGCCGCTTTCGGCGCCCATGACGTAGTGCACAAAGATGGCGCCGCTGTTGTGGTCGGTCACCTCATAGCTCCAGACCCGGTCGGCCTCAATGCGCTTCAGGTTGGCGGGCTTGTTTTTGTAAAACTGGTCGCGCGCCATGACCTGCAGGCCGGCCTCTTTGGCGCTGGTGGGGGTCAGGTAATACAGCACACAAATGCTGGCGTCGATCTGCCAGACGTGGTTGGGGTGCAGGCTTTTCAGCTCCACCGCCGGCGTGGGCCGGTTGAGCTGGTCGGGGTGCATGCCATAGCTGCGCAGCGCGCGGGCAATGGCACTGTCGCTCAGGCGGGTGAGTTCGCCGCTGTCGGCGTCCAGCACAAAGGGGTTGATTTCGCCATTGGCCAGCAGCATGTCGACGGCCTGGCCAATGCTCATGAGGCGCTTGCCGGTTTTTCTGGCGCTGGTCATGAGCAGGGCACTGATGGCGCGGGCGTCATCACGGCACAGCTCCACGGCGCCGGCATCGCAGCGTTGTTTGCGGGTGGGTTTCACGGTGACTTGTTCCAGGTAACGGTGGACGGTGGGCAGGCTGACCCCCAGCTCGGCGCAGGCCGCTGCGTACAGCGCCTGCTTGTGGCCGCGCGGCGCGGCGGCGGTGGCTTGCGCCAGCTGCACCAGGCGCGCGACGGTAGCGGGGTTGAGTGCCATGGCGGGTAGCTTCAGAGGCCGGTGGATTCGGGTGTCGGGAAATTCCATTGCGCCACCTCGGCGGCCAGCTCCTGGTCGCGGGCGTTGCTGATGTCGGGCAGGTGGAACTCGTCACGCAGCGCGGCCAGCTCGGCCTGCACCTGGCCCAGCAGGCCGGCCATGAACAGGCTGTGGTCGGCGTCGCTGTGGTTCTTGAGGGCAATGAAGGCCTGGCGCAACTGGCCCTGCACGCAGCCCAGCGCATCGTTGGTGAAGGCGGTGGTTTCTTTCTGCAGCTCCAACAGCACGGTGTCAGGCGTGGCCTTGGCAATGTGGCGGCTGAGTTTGTCGATCTGCTTGTTTTTGTTTTCCAGCAGTTTTTCTGTGGCTTCTTTTTCTGCCTTGGCCTCACGCACCGCCTTGCGCAATTCCTTGACCGACATGGTGGCCACGTCGTCCAGGGCGAGTTCGCCGGTCTGGCCGGTGAGTTCGAGTTCTTCGAGTTGATCGTCGTCCAGGACCAGCATTTCAAACAGCTTGGACTGGTTGTTGATGGCTTTCAAAGTTGCCGACGTCGGCAACTTTGAGAACTTTGCCGCTGACTGCATGAAGCGAGATGCCACACCAACATCAATCCCCAGCACATCCAGCCGGGCCATAAAGCTGCCGTGGGCGCAAGCCTCTTTCAGCACACGCAAGCCCTTGCCCACTTCCAGGCAGGCTTCCACACTGCGGCGCATGTTGGCGCTGATGTCGCGCTGGATCAGGTCGGGGTCGGTGCAGTCGGCGGGCAGCGCATAGCCCATTTGCAGGGCCACGGCGCGCACGGCGCTGTCCTGTTGGGCGGTGGCCAGCGCCAGCTGGTTGGCGGCGCTGAAGTCTTCAGTCACAAGTACCTCATTCATGGGCACGTCAATGACTTCAGCGGCGGGGGTGGGTTGTTTGGCCATGGTGGCTGGTCTTTCTGTACAGGGTTGAAAAAATGGTTTACAGGGGCACGTGGTAGCGGTTGCTCACCTCGTCCAGCCGGCGCTTGGCGCTGGCCAGCTCGGTGCTCACCGTGACGCTGATGCGCACAAAGGGCACACCCAGGCGCCAGCGGTTGGTGCCCTCGACACGCTCCACAAAGCCGGTCTCGGCGGCCAGCGCGGGCAGGTAATTGCTGACCCAGGGCGCGCCCACGCCCAGGGCCTTGGCAATCTCGCCCGGGGCCAGGCCCAGCAGCTCGTGGCCAGCCAACAGGCGAAACAGCTCGCAGGTTTTCAGGGTGTGGGTGGGCAGCGTCACCGCTTTGGGTTTGTCAGTTGCCATGGCTGTCGCTCCCCAATTGCGCCGTGCCGTTCACAGCATGGTGGCGGGCGCGTTCCAGGTACAGCAGCTCGCACTGCAGGGCGCGGGTCAGGTGCTCGGCCAGGCGGTCGGCCATCCAGCCCGGCGCGATGTCGATCTGGCCGCAGCTGGTGCCAATGGTGAAGCCCCGGTTTTTCATGTCAGGCACTTGCTTGTCCAGCGCGTAGTGAATGTCTTGTTGGTCCATGCTGTGCATGCTCCGGCTCAGCCTTGCTGTGCCTGGCGCTGGGCGCGGGCCTTGCCCTCCAACGCCACCTGCAGGGCCAGCACGTCGAGCATGAAACCCAGCTCCTGGCGGGCCTTGCGCACCCAGTCATAGGCGCTCTTGCCGCCGTCAAAGCAGTCCACCAGCGTGCGCGCCAGGTCGGCGTCAGTGGCGTGTTCTTCTTTCAGCGATGCCAGGTGCAGCAGCAAATTGACCTGGGCGGTGCGGTCGGCTTGCTCGTAGTCCGGGGCCTGGGCTTGCGCCTGCGCCAGGGCGGCGCGCATGTGGTCGATGGTGTGTGGCATGAGGTGCTTTCAGGGTGGTGGGTGGATGGTTAAAAGTCCAGCTCGGGGGTGGCGTGCTGGCTGACGTTGGCGTGGTGCCAGGCCACTTGCTGCAGGTGACTGGCCAGCGCGGCCAGGGTCTCGGCGGCATCGGCCTTGCCAGGCGCGGCGTAAAAGTCGGCCAGCAGTTGCAAGGCCGCGCCAAAGCAGCTGTTGAGCTCCACCATGTCGGTCTGCGTGGCGGTGCGGCCCGTCGGCATGTCAATGGCCAACTTGCCCGCGCTGGCAGCCAGCCAGCAGCTGGCAAAGTGGCAACCGCACGCGTGCTCAAACGCCGGGATCAGGATGGCGGGCAAGCGCCCCGTGGCTAGCCACTTGTAAAGGCTGTCATGGCTGGCGCCCATGCGGTCGGCAATGCGCTCGATGGACAGGTTTGATTTCTCCTGGGCAAATTCCTTGCACAGGCGCAAGGCATCAACCAGGCTGTTCGGGTGCACCCGTTTCCAGTTGCGGCGGTTCATTGGAAAGTCCTCGCGATGGGGGTCAAAACGGCTGCGAAACAAATGGCCGGGCTGGAAACGCGCTTTGGCGTTTTTTGAGCGCACAGTGTGGGCATGGCAACTTTCAACCAGGAGCAAACCATGGACACAAAAGACTTTGACGAACTGGCCGGGCGCATTGAGGGCGTGGCGCGTGCCGTGCTGTTGCTGGCGCAAATGATGGAGCGTGAGACTGACATGGATGGCCCTACCCTTTCACGCCAGTGGCGGCAATCTCTTGCGCCGCAAGGCGATGCGGACACGCCAAGCACAGCGCACAAGACCCTGCTGCAACTGGCGCAGGTGCTGGATGACGCACGTAGTCGGTACCAAGAATCGGTTCGCGCGGCAAGGCTGGCAGATCCTGCGCTGATGCGGCAAGTGCCGCCTCGGCAAGGGTAAATGGGGGTGTCTTCATGGAGCGGTTAAAGTTGGGCATTCACGTTTGTGAATTGGTGGTTTAGCGGGCATGGCCAGCAACGGCCAGGTGCGGGTATTTGCCGGGCCACAGGGTGGCCACGGCAATGCCGGTGACCTCGCTGATGCGCTTGGCCACGCGCTCGCTGGTGCCGCGTCCGGCAATGACATGGGCCACGCAGGTGTGGGTCACGCCCAGACCGCGCGCCACGTCGGTCGGCGTGGTGCCCTGCATGCGGATCTGGGCCTTGATGAGTTCTGGGTGCATGGTGTTGGCCTTGGGGGGTTGGGTTTTTGAGCGTTTGAAAATTTGTTGAGTGAATTATAGGAACGATTGTTCCTATTTGTAAATATATTTTTAGGAAATTTTGTGTCATCACTTTCCGACCGAATACGTGAAGTTCGCGAGGGTCTTGGATTCAGCCAACAGCAATTGGCTGATAAAGGCGGCGTTACGGCCCGGTCGCAGAGAAATTACGAGGCAGGCGAGCGGTTCCCGGATGCGGCTTACCTGATGGCCATAGCCGCAGCCGGGGCCGATGTGCGCTACATCCTTACCGGCAGCCGTGACGGCCCGGTGCCCGTGGCCTTGACTGATGACGAGCGCGCCATGCTGGCCGACTACCGCGAAGCCAGTGGCCCGGTGCGCCGCGCGGCGCGCGCTGCCCTGCAGTCAGGGGCCAGCCCGCCAGCAGCCAAACACAGCCAGGTCAACACGGCGCCAGACGCAATACAAGTCAGAGGGTCAGGCAATACGGTGCTGTCACACCGTAAAAAGTAATTAAACCAAGGGAGGAATAGTCAATGAGGGATGAGCAACAACAAGAAAACTCAGGTGCAGGGACGGTTCAAATCAACGGTAACTACAACACCGTCAACCATCACACGCATCAGCACGACCATTACCACCAGCACCAGCACCAGCACAGCCACATCCTTACCGGCCCGCTGTACGCCCGTGGCCCGGTGGTGATTCACACGCTGGTGCAGCAGCAGGCACCGTTCGCGCTGCAAGCGCCGCTCGCGCCGCAAGCGCGCAAGGGCCAACGCACGAAGACCAGCGCACGCATTACCCCGGCGCAAAAAGACTTGCTGGAGCTGATGCGCCCGTTGCCCAAGCCGGTGCGTCATGAGGTGATGGCCTGGATGCGCACCGAGTTCGGCACCGCCCTGGTAATGGCGCTGGAGCCGCGTGAGCTGCATTGCGCACGTAAGCGGGTGCTGGACGTGCGCCTGGCGGCGGGGGTGCGATGATGAAGTTTATTTATGTTGTTCCCCTGCTGGGTACGCTCTTGCTGACCGGTTGCGGTGGCGGTGGCGGCGACCCCGGCACATGCAGCGGCAGCCCGCAATGGTGTGCCGAAACGGGCGGTGTGGGGTCTGCGCAGATCGTCCCGCCTGTTGTCGTATCAACGACGTTTGTCCGCGTGCCCGACAGCGACGTGCTGACGGTCACCTGCCCAGATATTCTCGCGCTCAACAATGGCGACAAGGTCGCCGCCGAGGCATCCGCACAGGGTGCTTACCAACGCGGCAATGTTGGCCTTGACGGCGATAAAGATGGGTTTGCCTGCAATGGCGTTTTTTAACCAGGAGGAACCATGTACCAGACTGTTTTTCTAACTGCCCTCCTGGCCGCCCTGTGCGGCCCAGCCTGGGCCATCAACAAGTGCACCGGGGCCGATGGCAAGGTGGTGTTTCAGGATGCGCCTTGCAGCGGCAAGGGCGAGGTGTTGCGGGTGCGGCCCGGCTCCGGCCATGAACCTGTGCCGCAGGTGGCGCAATCGCCAGCGGCTGACGTGCCGGCCAAGCCAAGAACCGAGGCGCAGCGCATTGAGGCATTGATCGCCGCCAGCCAGGGCAAGCGCCGCCTGCAGGAGCTTGAGGTGCGGCTGGTGCCCGATGCGCAAGGGGCCATTGATGCACACCGGGCGCAGTGTGATGGACAAATGAAGGCGCTGCAGGTGAAAAAATATTCAGCCAGCAATAACCTGGCCGGGGCGACGTGGGAGGGTTCGATCTCAGGCGAGATGACCGCCATCGCCACCCGTTGCGATACGCGCAACCGTGAGCTCAAGGATGACTACGACGCGTTGCGCAAGGAATGCCAGGCGGCGGGCGGGTGCAAGTAGCAAGTTGGCCATGCTGTTTTTAGTGGCCACGGGCACAGCGGTCAAGCGCGGTGGCACGCAGCAGCGTATCTATGAGCGCGGCCAGACCACCTGGTATGTGTACACCGACGAGGCACGGGTGACGGCGGTGCAGACTTCCACGACACCAGGCGCACGCCAGCAAAGTGGCGGGCGCTGCCCGAACGCGGTGGAGATACGCAGCGCAGAGACCAGTGCGTCAAGCATCACGCTGTCTGATGCCGAGCGGGTGGAGCGGCTGCGCCAGATCGGCGAGATGCGCCGCTGTGGCAGGTGAGGTTTTTTTTAACCAGGAAGGAAATAACTATGACGACAGAACCAATTGAAGCGCCCCTACTCATCACCAGTGAGGAGGATGCCTTTCGGTATCTTCAGCTTGCACTTGATCAATCGCTATCAGACAAACCAATCACCATTGAATTCAAGAACTGGCCACTTCTCACAATCAGCATGACAGGCGAAGGCTATGACAGTACCATCACTTCGCATATGGCTCAGGCGCTGGTAGAGTTGCAACATGCCATGAACCGCACTTACGCACGAACGGTCCGTGGCAGTAGCAACCCGAATGTTCTGACGGATGTACAAAAACAATCTATCGAATTCAAAGCCAAGGTTGAAAAAGGCAGTTCCAAAATAACAGTTGATCTTGGAGAATATGTTTCTGCTATTGCACAAGGATTGGTGGGGAAAATGGATGGTTCTCAATTGGTGATGGTGGTCTTAGGATCTGCCGTAGTAGCAGGCAGCGTTATTGCATACAAGGCATTCCTGCAACATCGCTCTGAAGACAAAAAGGTGGAGACTGCCACTCAAGAACGCATTGGCTTGTCACAAGAAGAAACCAAGCGCCAAGCGATTTTTCAACAGGTGGTAGCTGCGCAGCCACGGCTGGACTATGCACGTCAAGATTTCGATGATGCACGTCACAGCATCGTTAAAAGTGTGGGTGATGCTACGTCTCTAAAGGTGCAAGGCGTTGAATTAAGCCGAACTGAGGCACGCAAAATCGCATCTACACCTCGGTCTGAATCAATTGATGTTCAACTGAACGGCAATTACCTCATTGACAAGTTGGATTGGACAAAAGAGGGAGAGGTGCGCATTTCTGTCTGCAGCACTGATCAGACGCTTGATTTCACGGCAAAACTCAATACACAGACGCTGACCGAGTCGCACAAAGAAAAACTAAAGGCTGCTGAGTGGGGTCGCCAGCGTTTGCATTTGCAAATCAATGCGACCAGACTGCGTGGCGAGGTGACCACGGCAGCCATCGTGGGCGTTGAATGGCCCAAAGACCCACCTGCTGCTGTTTGATCTTGTTCCCTCTCAATCGTCATCCATGATGGCTCTGATCAGAATCAGCATGGCGACGATTGGATGTGCGGTAAACACCGCCCAAATGAAGATCGCAAGGTGGATCATGCGGCTAGCCTTCCCCAGGACATCTCCCTCAAGCCAGCGCATTCTTTCAACCTCATCGCCCCGCCTCAAAGTTCGTAATCAGCAACTCCCCAACCACCTGATTTTTTGAAGCACCCACTGAATACCTGGTGTTTACCTGCATCAGGTTGAAACCACCAAACACGTCGCGCACACCAGGTGTGTCGTTCAGACTCAAAATGAATTTGCCTTTGACGCCGGCCAACTGCGCGGCCAGCCGGGTGAAGTCTTCCCGGCTGAACAGTTCCTTGCCATAGTCGTTCTCGCAGCCCCAGTACGGTGGGTCGATGTAAAAGAACGTGCCAGGTTTGTCAAAACGGTCAATCACATCCTGATAGGGTCTGCATTCAATGTACACCCTGGACAAGCGCAAATGGGCTTCGCTCAAGTCTTCTTCCAGGCGCAGCAAGTTCAGACGCGGAGCACCGCTGGCCGCAATGCCAAACGTCGGCTTGTTCACCCGGGCGCCAAAGGCCGCTTTGGCCAGGTAATAGAACCGGGCCGACCGCTGAATGTCGGTCAGCGTGTCGGCCGGCGTCTTCAGGAACCGGTCAAACTCATCACGCGCCACCAGCATCCACCGGAATTGCTCCACCAGGGCGGGCAGATGGTGTTTGACGCACCGGTACAGGGTGACCAGTTCGCGGTTGATGTCGTTGATGATTTCGACCTTGCTCTCGGGCTTTTTGAACAGCACCCAGGCGGCGCCCGCAAACACCTCGCAATAGGCGGTGTGCTGGGGTATCAGGTCAATGATCCGGTCAGCCAGGCGGCTTTTTCCACCCAGCCAGGCCAGGGGACTTTTTAGATGCGTCATCACATACTTTCGTGGTTGACGCTCCAGGGCGCTCGGGTTGGGGGCTCAAGGCCCGCATGTCGTTCAAAGTCCCGCAGCGCGGGCACTTGATTTGTAGTCTTACAAACTCAGCCATGGCCAGCTTTCGCTGGCATTGGCCGCATCTCACTTCTTGCATGGCATCTCCGATAATGCCCCGGCCTGTACAGGTGGCAGGGTCTTCGGTCAATGCCGTGCTTGCTCACGGCGGAGGCGGGTGACCAGGGTGTTAGCGCACCATGGGCAGTCGCCCTGTCTTTTTTTCGGTCAGTCGGTCTCTGCGGGTGATACCGCTGCAGAAGCCAGCCGCTCCCGCAACGCATACCCTTCCAGCTCCCACAGCTTTTCCCGGGCGGCATTGAGGGCGTTTCGTTTCGCGATCTGCTCGCCAACATCAGCGTCAAAGTTTGCGGCGCTGATGCATGCCGAGTGACCCACGCCGGCCACAAAGCCATCGGGCAGCAGCGCGATGGCGACCGTGCAGGTGGTTCCCCGGAAATTGTGAACAAGCACCCGCAGGCTGCAGTGCAGCTGGTCGATCTGGTCCGGCGTCACACGCGGCGCCGCCTTGCTGGTTTCTGGCAGATCGTCGTCAAGCATCTGGATCGGCATCATGGCTTTGTCTGCAGGCGTGAAGTCAACGTAGTATTTTTCACCCACCGCAAACTGCCCGATCAGCGCCGGGTTGGTGATGGTGATGCCAAGTTCGGCCGATGGCGACCACTTGGCATAGGTGTTGTCCTCATCACTGCCGTCGCTTGGGTAAGCGCTGGCGGCCACCGCGTTGAACGACAGGCGTTCGCTGGTGGCACCAGGTGCAATGTGGTTGACGACTAATTTTGCGCGCATCTTTTTCATGATGGGGTCCTTGAAATTTGGGGTGGATCTGGCTTGGTGGATCGGTGAAGCAGCCTGTAGTTTCTGCCCTGCATTCACCCCGCAATAACTAAAGCGCTTTAGTTATCAGCACTCGCGCGCGCGCGGCACAGTGCAGGGTATGAACTTTGACAACCGCTCCCTGATCACCGTGCTTGCCCTCACTGCCGCTGGCCTGGTGGGCTTGGCCGTGGAGGAGGGTTATTGCGGCAATGCTTGCCCCGATCCGGTCAAAGGCAAAGCGGTTCCGACCCTTGGCTTTGGCTCCACGGGCCGTGACATCACCATGAGCAGCACCACCACGCCGCCCAAGGCGCTGCAGCGCATGCTCACCGACGTTCAGCGGTTCGAAGGCGCCATCAAGCAATGCGTACACGTGCCACTGCACCAGTACGAGTACGACGCCTATGTCAACCTGGCCTACAACATTGGCCGCGGCAAGTCGGGCGTGGTGGACGGCTTTTGCGAGAGCAAGCGCGGCGGGCCCAGCACGCTGGTGGCGCGCCTGAATGCGTATGACTACCAGGGCGCGTGCGATGCCATTCTGATGTGGAAAAAGGCGGGTGATGTGGATTGCTCCGTGCCCGGCAACAAGCAATGCCCCGGCCTGTGGGAACGCCGCCTGCGCCTGCACCGCCAGTGCCTGGGGCCGTCCGCCAATGCGCGCCCCGTCCCCGTCATTGCGAGCGAAGCGCGGCAATCCACAGGAGTCAAGCCATGAACGCCTTTCTTCCCCCTTGGTTGATTGCCGCCGCGCTGGCCGGCGCACTCAGCTTTTACGGCGGCTTCCAGTACAGCGACAACGCCTGGCAAGCGCGCCAGGCAAAGCAGGTGCAGGCCCAGGCGCAGGCGCTGCAGGCCGAGGTTCAGCGCAGCCATGAAGCGGCGACCAAGTCTATCCAGGAGCAGTTGGCGCTGCAAAAAAGTTACACGGTTTTAAAGGAGAAGTTTGATGTTTTCAGTAATCGAGGCCCTTTGGTTGTTTTGCGCAATAGCGCTGGTGCTGTTTGTCCTGCTGGTGTTTTGCCTGGTGGTGCTGTGGCAGACGAACACCCAGGCGACAGCCAAGGCAGCGGCCCGGCTGGTGGTGGTGATTCTGCTGGCGCTGCTGTCAGCCTCACTGCTGGCGCTGTCTGGATGTGGAACAGCGCCCTTGCTGGCACCGACGCGCCTGCAGGTGCCTGCGGAGCTGCTGACCCCACCAGCCCCGCCTGTGCTGTTGACGCCGGGGTCAGCATTGCCGCCGCCTGGGCCAACCACACGGCCAACGCCCAAGCCTGCGCGGCCGACCGGCTCAGGCACCAGCGTTTGATTGACTACGTTACAGCAGCCCAGGGCACACCATGATTGTTGAATTCAATTTGTCAAACATTATTTGGGTGGTGATTGCCGGCATTGGTGGCCTGTGGGCGCTGGTGAAGGTGATTGCGATCCAGTTCAAGGGCGAGATCAAGCGCGATCTGCAAGAGCACTTCAGGGTGCAGGGCGTGACCAACACCGCCCAGTACGCCATGCTGAATGCACGTCTTGACACGCTGGACGCCTCTGCCAAAGCCGACACCGGCCAGTGGCAGCGCGTGGAGCGCGAGCTGCTCACGCTCAAGGCCGATCTTCCCCTGCATTACCAGCGCCGCGAAGACTACATCCGCGGTCAAAGCACGCTGGAGGCCAAGGTCGACGGTTTGGGCATGAAGCTGGAAAACGCCTTGCTGCGTGCTTCCCAATCAATTTTGTAACCTGGAGAATTTAATGGCTGAAATTGACCACGCCCGTTTGCGCCGCGAAGCCCTGCGCTGGCTCATTTTGCTGACGCTCAACAACGCCCGCCCGATCGGCGCGTTTGAGGGCCTGGTGCTGACCGTGGCGCAGAGCGAATACCCCGACGCCACCGCGCTGGAACTGCGCCGCGAAATGGACTACCTGCATGACCGCGAACTGATCAAGGTGGACAAACAGCCCAGCGGCCGCTGGCACGCCGAGCTGAGCCGCTTTGGTGTGGACGTGGCCGAGTACACCGTGACGTGCGAGCCCGGCATTGCCCGGCCCGCGAAGTACTGGTAAGCCATGGGCCGCAAAAGCACCATTGCCCGCCTGCCGCTGGACGTCAAGGCCTACATCGAGGCCATGCTGGCCACCGGCGCGCAAACGCTGGATGAGCTGATCGTCGACCTGCAGGCGCGCTTTCCCGCCGCATCGCACGGCGGCAACCTGCCCAGCCGCAGCGCGCTGCACCGTTACGGCAGCAAGCTGGACCGCCGCCTGTCTGCCATCAAGGCCAGCACCGAAGCCGCCAAGCTGATCCAGGCACAGGCCGGCGATGACCAGGACGCGCGCAGCGAGGCGCTGACCGCGCTGGTGCAGACCGAGTTGTTCGAGGCCATTTTGTCGCTGCAGGAAGCCGATGACCCCGACGCCGATCCGGGCGAGCGTGTCAGCATGCTCAGTGCCGCCGCCAAGAACATCGCCACCTTGACCCGGTCCAGCATCGGCCTCAAGCAGTTCCAGGCCCAAGCCCGCGCCCGCGCCAAAGCCGCCGCCGAGACCGTGGACAAGATCGCCAAGAGCGGTGGCCTGAGCGGCGACGCCGCCGAGCAGATCAGGCGCGAAATTTTGGGGATTGCGGCATGAGCATGCGCTGCGAGCATTGCAAGCACTGGGTGGACACCGTCTTTAAAGGCCAGTCCTCCTCGGGCTACGGCGTCTGGTATGGCGACTGTCACCACCCGGAGTCAGGTAGCCAGCGCGATGACCGCCACCACAGCCTGTACATCGCCTGCGCGAAGTTCGAAGCCGGGGCGCATCCAAGAAGCCTTTCCGCCGCGATGGCCGCGAAACCGACCCCTGATTTCAAATGACCTCCGCCGTCCCCTTCGAGATCCCGAACACCGCCCTTAAAGCGGTGCCGGCGGCCGTGCTGATGGGTTACCAGGCGCGCTGGGTGGCCGACCGCTCGCCGCTGAAGGTGATGGAGAAATCGCGCCGCACCGGCATCACCTGGGGCGAGGCGTCTGACAACGTGCTCACCGCCGCCAGCGACCGCACGGCGGGCGGGCAGAACGTGTATTACATCGCCTACAACCAAGACATGACGATTGAGTACATCCAGGCCTGCGCCATGTGGGCTCGGCTGTTCAACCGTGCGGCGGGCGAGATCGACGAGGGATTTTGGGACGGCGAGAGCGAGGAAGACAAGGCGATCAAGACCTACACCATCCGCTTCCCGTCGGGCTTTCGCATCGTCGCGCTCAGCAGCCGGCCAAGCAACTTGCGCGGGCGCCAAGGCGTGATCGTGATCGACGAGGCCGCGTTCCACGACCAGCTCAAGGAACTGCTCAAGGCGGCCATGGCCATGTTGATCTGGGGCGGCCAGGTGCACGTGATCAGCACGCACAACGGCACCGACAACCCGTTTGCCGAGCTGGTGGAAGACATCCGCAGCGGGCGCCGCAAGGGCACGGTGCACCGGGTGGACTTTCAGGAGGCCGTGGCCGACGGGCTGTACCAGCGCGTGTGTATGCGCCTGGGCAAGCCGTGGACGGCCGAGGACGAAGCCCTCTGGAAAGCCGGCGTGTATGCCTTTTATGGCGACGGTGCCGCCGAAGAGCTGGACTGCATTCCGTCCAACGGCACGGGCGCCTGGTTGTCACGCGCCTTGATTGAGCTGCGCATGTCGGCCGACACGCCGGTGCTGCGCTGGGAGTGCAAACCCGGTTTTGAGGTGCTGTCAGACGGCATTCGCAAGGCCGAGGCCAATGACTGGCTGGAGGCGCAAATGCTGCCCCTGCTGGAAAAATTGCCGGCCCAGGCCATCAGTTTTGACGGTGAAGACTTTGGCCGATCAGGGGACCTGAGCGTGCACATTCCGCTGCTGCAGCATCAGAACCTGGTGCGCCAGGTGCCGTTTGCGGTGGAGCTGCGCAATGTGCCTTTTCGCCAGCAAGAGCAGATCGCGTTTTACCTGCTGGACCGCCTGCCGCGTTTCATGGGCGGTGCCTTTGACGCCCGTGGCAACGGGCAGTTTTTGGCCGAGGTGGCCATGCAGCGTTATGGCGCCAGCCGCATTCAGCAGGTCATGCTGTCCGAGGGCTGGTACCGCGAGCACATGCCGCCGGTCAAGGCAGCGCTGGAAGACGGCACGCTGACCGGCCTGCCCAAGGACGCCGACATCCTGGCCGACTTGCGCGCCGTGCAAATAGTGCGTGGCGTGCCGCGCATTCCCGACACCCGAAGCACGGGTGAAGACAAGGGCAAACGCCACGGCGACGCCGCTGTGGCCGTGGCACTGGCCTACTTTGCCAGCCGCGAGATCAATCTTGGCCCGGTGAAGGCGACGACACGCGAAAGAAAAGTGTCAGAGCACATTGGCGGCATCAATTTGAATGGATTCTGAACCATTGTGGGAAAGACCGCAGTTACACGCAGTGAACAAGCTCTGTCCCCAACACTTTAAGTGACTCCACCATGACACCTCGCAACATCCTCAGCAACCACCTGGCCACCCGCGCCAACAGCCTCGACTTTTACGCCCTGGGCATGCTGTTGCCCAACCCTGACACCATTTTGCGGGCGCAGGGCAAGAGCATCACCACCTACCGCGACATGCAGGTCGACGCCCTGGTGGGCAGTTGCGTGACGCGGCGCAAGGCCAGTGTGCAGGCGCTTGACTTTGGCCTGGACCGGGGCCAGGCCAGCAGCCGCCACGGCAAGGCGGTGCAGGCCATGCTGGACGCGCTGCCGCTGACCACCATCATTGAGCAAATGCAGGACGCCGTGCTGTATGGCTATCAGCCCATGGAGGTGATCTGGGGCCAGTCTGGCGGCCTGTTTGTGCCGCTCGACGTGCAAGCCAAGCCGCCCGAGTGGTTCTGTTTTGATACCAACAACATGCTGCGCTTCAAAAGCCGGGCGTCGCCGTTATTCGGCGAAGAAGACCCGGGCAAAAAGTACCTGCTGCCACGGCAAAGTCCCACTTACCAAAATCCCTACGGCTTTGCAGCCTTGAGCATGTGCTACTGGCCGCTGTTGTTTAAAAAAGGCGGGCTCAAGTTCTGGCTGGCGTTTACCGAAAAGTTCGGCAGCGCCTTCAGCGTGGGCAAGTTGCCGCGCAGTGCCACCGACGCCGAGCGCGCCGCCTTGCTGGACAGCCTGGAGGCTTTGATTCAAGACGGCGTGGCCACCATCCCCGACGACGGCAGCATTGAGCTGGTGGAAATGGCCGGCAAAAGCGCCAGCGCCGACCTGTATGCCCAACTGGTGGCGCATTGCAGCAGTGAAATTGCCATTGCCTTGCTGGGCCAGAACCAAACCACCCAGGCCAGCGCCAACAAGGCTAGCGCCACCGCCGGGCTGGAAGTCACCAAGGACCTGCGCGACGCCGACGCGCGCATCATTGCGGCCAGCATCAACCAGCTGATCAAGTGGGTCTGCGAGCTGAACTTTGGCTCGGTAGCCACGCCTGTTTTCAGTTTTTGGGACCAAAAAGAGCAGGACGAGCTGCAGGCGGCGCGTGACAAAAGCAACCATGACGCCGGCGCCCGCTTTACCAATGCCTACTGGATGCGCGGCTACGGCTACCAGGAGGGCGACTTGCAGCCCGAGCCTGTCGCCGCCCCGGCTGTCATTGCGAGCGCAGCGCGGCAATCCACTGACCCCAAACCAGCTGCCCCCGCTTTTGCCGAACCGAGCACGCCCGCCAACACCCCCGATGAACCCGATGCCCTCGACGCCTTGGTGGACGCCGAGCTGGCGCAGTGGCAACCCGCCATGGAACCCATGGTGGACCCGATCCGCAAGCTGTTGGCCGACGCCGCAGAGCGCGGGCAGACGGCAGCCGAACTGCTGGCGCGCCTGCCCGAGCTGCTGACGCAACTTGAGGCCGATCCGCTGGCTGACTCGTTGACCCGCGCCGCCTTCACCGCGCGCCTGGCCGCCGACGCCGGTATGGCCAACGAGTAAGCCATGTCAGACGCCAGTGATTTCGCAGAGCTGCAAAAGCTCGCACCCAAAGAGGCCGTGGCATGGCTTATGGCTCGCTCGAAGCTCACAAAAAGCTATGCCTGGCAAGATGTTTGGCAAAGTGAGCACAGCACGCAATTCACAGTCAGCCGCCTGGCGCGGCTTGATCTGTTGCAGGCGCTGCACGATGGCATCACAAAATCGGTCGCTGGTGATCTGAGCCGTGGGGACTGGATGCGCGACGCCGAGCAGCTGCTGGCCGACGCCGGATGGTGGGGATTCAAAGCCGTGACCGATCCGGCTACCAGCGAGATCGTGCTCACCAAATTCGATCCCGCGCGTCTAAAACTGATCTACGACGTCAACACCCGCCAGGCCTATGCCACCGGCTTGTGGGAGCGCGTCGAGCGCAGCAAAGGGACGTTGCCTTACGTCCGCTACATCACCAAGCGTGATGAGCGCGTGCGCGCAAGCCACGCCGCCTGGGACAACGTCACACTACCGGTCGATGATCCATTCTGGCAGACCCATTGGCCGCCCAACGGCTGGCGCTGCCGCTGCCGCGTCAACAATATGACTCAGCGTGACTACGACGCAGGCAAAACCCCCACCGGGGCGGCACTCAAAAAGGCGGCGCCAACCGTCACGATGCGCGAATACATCAACCCGCGTTCGGGGGAGATCAGCCAGGTGCCGGTCGGCATCGACCCGGGCTTTGCCTATAACCCTGGGTCAGCCCGCCAGAAAGCGTTGCAGGGCGTCGTGGATGGCAAGCTGGCCGGTGCCGATCCTGGCTTGGCAGATGCGGCCCGGCGTGCTGGTTTCAAAAAGGATTGAGGTAACCATGCTCACCGTCAAAGTAGATGACGCCGCGTTCCGCGCGGATCTGGCTAGCCTGTATCGCCGCATGGTCGACCTAACGCCGGTGATGCAAGATATTGGCTCAATGATTGAGAGCCGTGTAAGCGACCGCTTCGAGAGCCGCACAGACCCAGCAGGCAAAAGCTGGGCACCGTGGGCGCCATCGACTATCAAGTCATACCCCGCAGACGGTAATCGCCAACTGCTTGATCGCTACGGTGACATGCTTTTGAGCCGCAACCACCAGGCAACAAAAGACAGCGTTCGAATTGGCTTCGGCAAGCCGTACGCGACGTACCACGAGTGGGGCACAAAACATATGCCGCGTCGTGGCCTTCTTTTCGCCGACCCCGATGTTGGATCGCTGGCTCCAGATGACGAAAAGTCCATTCTGGATATCATTGATACCTACCTGACGCCAGGGCTTTGATCGGCTGTTTTGGTAAATCTCTTCCCATCGTTGCCTATTTCGCCACAGAAAAGGTTATTTCAAAACCCCATCCCGTTTTATCCAGCCCAATCCCCATAAATCCCGATTTATCGCGCCGTTTTCTCTTTGAATATCTCAACTCCCCTCATTTTCATGCGTGATTTCAATAAAAAAAGGCCTTGCAGCCGATTTTTATAGTTTACGGGTTTGCGGCGGTGGCTGCTGTCGCCATGAGCGCAAGCGCCCGCGCCTCTTCCTGCAGCCGCAACACGCGGCGTTGCACCTTGCCAGTGGTGGTCATGGGCAGGGCATCGAGGAACTCGATTTCCTTGGGGTATTCATAAGGGGCCAGTTTGTCTTTGACGTGGGCTTGCAGTTGTTCAATCAAGTCAGTCTCAAACTGGTCCTGGGTTCCTGTGTAATTGGCGCGGGCCGCCACAAAATCAGGCGACAGCACCACATAAGCCTTGACCACCGCGCCGCGCGACGCGTCGGGCTTGGGCACCACCGCCACATTGGCCACGGCCGGGTGCTTGACCAGGCAGTTCTCGATCTCACCCGGGCCAATGCGGTAGCCCGCGGCCTTGAACACGTCGTCACTGCGGCCCTGGTACCACAGGTAACCGTCGGCATCGCGGTTGGCCAAGTCGCCGGTGCGGCACCAGTCGCCGGTGAACTTGGCCTGCGTCGACGCCTCGTTTTTCCAGTAACCCAAAAAGAAAATCGGGTCCGGCTGGCCATGCACGTCAAAGCGGTTGACGGCCACGTCGCCCACCTCCCCTGCTGCGCACTCAAGACCCGCGTCGTCAATCACCGCCAGCCGGTGGCCGGGGTAACCCATGCCCATGCTGCCGGGCTTGGGCGGCCATAAGGCGGCACAATTGCCGACGATGTAGTTGATCTCGGTCTGGCCGAACATCTCATTCACGGTCACGCCCAACTGCGCCTGGCAGTAATCGAACACCGCGTCCCCCACCGCCTCGCCGGCACTCATGATGGCTTGCAGCTGGAGGTCGAACTGCTGGCTGACGGTCTGTCCAACGCTGCCGGGAAAGGTTTTCATCATGGCTTTGAGCGCCGTGGGAAACAAAAAACTGTGTGTCACACCAAAGTCGCGCAGCAGCTCCAGCGCGGCTTGCGGGCTGAAGCGGCCATTGAAAGCCACGATCGGCCGACCAAAGTAAAGCGAGGGCAACAGCGCGTCCATCAGGCCACCGGTCCAAGCCCAGTCGGCGGGGCTCCAGAACACGGCTTCGGAACCTGCGGGTAAATGGTCAGGCGTGGTCAGTTGCTGCAAACCGTCAACCGGCTTGGCCGTCATGGCAAAACCGAACCAGTTCTGGCTGCACAAAAAGCCGGTCAGGTTGCCAATGAGCGCCTGGTGCGGGATCAACGCGCCTTTCGGATTGCCGGTGGTGCCGCTGGTGTAGATCAGGATCGCCGGCGCGTCGGCGCGCATGATGGCCAGGTCAAACAGGTCACTGGCGCCAGCCAGTGCTGGCGCATAAGCCACATCGGCCAGCGCCTGGGTGTCGGCCTCAAGCCCGACGCCAATCAGCTGGCGCAACGCCGGGCAATGGGCGCGCACTGCCTGCACGTTGACCAGCGTTTGCGCGTCGCCAATCGCCACCACGGCCGCGCTGTCCTGCAAGCGGAATTCAAGCGCTTCCGGGCCAAACAGTTGCGACAGCGGCATGGCCACGGCACCCATTTGCAGCACCGCCATGTAGGCCACCGCGGTCTCGAAACACTGCGGCAGCACAATGGCCACCCGGTCACCGGGCTGCACCCCCAGGCCGGTCAGCACGTTGGACAGGCGGTTGGCCTGGTCCTGCAACTCGGCAAAAGAATAAGAACGGCTTGTTGTCCCTGGCTGGCTGATGTAAATCGCTATCTTTCCTGAAGCTTCGGGTAGCGCTGCCCAGCGTGCGCAACAGGCTTGCGCCATGTTGAACTGCGCAGGCACCTGCCAGGTGAAAGCTTCATACAGTCTGGCGTAAGCCGGTGGCATATCCCAAGTGTGGGCACTGCTGGCAGGCTGGCAACTGGCAACTTTGTCGCGGGATTGACTGAATGACATGCAATGCCTCCTTATGATCGGTCAAATGTACCAAGTCCAAAGAATTTCCCGTAGCGAGTTTGTCCCTATCCGCCAGCTAAATTACCACGTTCGCTGCTGGGGCGAACCCGAGCCAGGCATTACGCCGCTGGTGCTGCTGCACGGCTGGATGGATGTGGCGGCCAGCTTTCAGTTTGTGGTCGATGCGCTCGCCCAGAACCACTTCATCATCGCCCCGGACTGGCGCGGCTTTGGCCTGACCCAGTCGGGCGGCGCTGACGCCTTCTGGTTTCCCGACTACCTGGCCGACCTGGACGCCCTGCTCGACCACTTTGCACCGGGCCAGAGCGTGAACCTGGTCGGCCACAGCATGGGCGCCAACGTGGCCATGGTCTACGCCGGGGTGCGGCCCGGGCGCATCCGCCGTCTGATCAATCTGGAGGGCTTTGGTTTGCCCGACACCACCCCGACCCAGGCACCGGGGCGTTATGTCCAGTGGCTTGACGGCGTGAAGCAGTTCAACACGGGTGCACTCAAGCTCAAGAGCTACGACTCGCTGGAAGCAGTGGCGGCGCGTTTGGCAAAAAACAACTGTTACCTGAGCATGGACAAGGCACACTGGCTGGCCAACCACTGGTCGGCCGAGCTGTCCCCGGGGCAATGGACGATTTTGGGCGAGGCCGCCCACAAAATCGCCAACGCCCAGCTTTACCGGGTCGATGAAGTGCTGGCGGTTCACCGCAACATCACCGCTCCGACACTGATGGTGGAGGCCTCGGACGACAGCATGAATGCCTGGTGGCGGGGCCAATTCACCCTGGCAGAACACCATGAACGCCTGAAAGCCGTGGCCAACATCGAGATCGTCCAGGTGCCCGACTGCGGCCACATGCTGCACCATGACCAGCCGCAAGCTGTGGCCGAGTTGCTGGAGCGTTTCACGCGTTAGCCCGGCATGAGAAAATAGCGGGTTATTGACAGACTAACCCCTTTAGGACCCGCATCATGGAAGCAGAACGCATCAACGCCCTAGGCACCCAACTCAGCAGTTTGACCGCCCGTACCCTCGAATTACGGGGGTATCTTTGACTACGATGCCAAATTTGAACGCCTGAGAACCGTCAACGCCTCACTCGAAGACCCCACGGTCTGGAGCGACCCCAAGCGCGCCCAGGAGTTGGGCCGCGAGAAAAAAGCGCTCGACGGCGTGGTTGTGACCATCAGCGAGCTTGAAAGCGAACTCGCGGACAACACTGAACTGTTCGAAATGAGCAAGGAAGAAGGCGACGAAGCCGGCCTGATTCACATTGAAGAAGAAGCCGCCAAGCTCGAAGAGATCGTCAAGGGCCTGGAATTCCGCCGCATGTTCAACAACCCGGCCGACCCGCTGAACTGTTTTGTCGACATCCAGGCTGGCGCCGGCGGCACCGAGGCCTGCGACTGGGCCAGCATGCTGCTGCGCCAGTACCTGCGCTACTGCGAGCGCAAGGGCTTCAAGACCGAGATCGAGGACGAAACCCCGGGCGACACCGCCGGCATCAAGGGCGCATCGTTCAAGGTCGAGGGCGAGTACGCCTTTGGCCTGCTGCGCACCGAAACAGGCGTGCACCGGCTGGTGCGCAAATCGCCGTTCGACTCGTCGGGCGGGCGCCACACCAGCTTTGCCAGCGTGTTTGTCTACCCTGAGATCGACGACTCGATCGAGATCAACATCAACCCCTCCGACGTGCGCACCGACACCTACCGTGCCAGCGGCGCGGGCGGCCAGCACATCAACAAGACCGACTCGGCCGTGCGCCTGACGCACCTGCCCACCGGCATCGTGGTGCAGTGCCAGGACGGCCGCAGCCAGCACGGCAACCGCGACATCGCCTGGAAACGCCTGCGCTCCAAACTCTATGACTTTGAGTTGCGCAAGCAGCAGGAAGAACAGCAAAAACTCGAAGACGGCAAGACCGACGTGGGTTGGGGCCACCAGATTCGCAGCTACGTGCTCGACAACAGCCGCATCAAGGACCTGCGCACCAACTACGAAACCTCGGCCACGCAAAAAGTTCTCGACGGCGATCTGGACCAATTCATCGAAGCCTCTTTGAAGCAGGGCGTCTGATGACCGAGGCCCTGATCTTCGACATGGACGGCACCATGATCGACTCGATGGCTTACCACGCGCAAAGCTGGGTGCTTTTTGCCCGCCAGCACGGCTTGCGCATTGAAATTGACGACCTGATGCGCCGCACCACCGGGCGCACCGGCGCCGAGTGCATGCGCGAATTGTTTCAACGTGACCTCACCAACGACGAGGCCTGGGCCCTGATTGCCGAAAAAGAGCAGATCTACCGCGAACTCTTTGGCCCGGTGTTTGCCGAGGTCGCCGGTTTCAAGTCGTTTTATGCGCAGGCCCTGGCAGGTGGCCTGAAGCTGGGCGTGGGCACGGCGGGCGACCAGCACAACATCGCCTTTGCCCTGTCGCATCTGCAATTGGCACCCGCGCCGCAAGCGATTGTGGGTGGCGACGAAGGCCACCCGGGCAAACCCGAACCCGCCATTTTCCTGGAAGTTGCCCGCCAGATGAAGACCAGTGCCGCCGACTGCATTGTTTTTGAAGACGCGCCCTTTGGCATTGAAGCCGCGCGCCGCGCCGGCATGCAGGCCGTGGCCATCTGCAGCACCCACACGCCGGCCCAACTGGCTGGCCCCCACGTGATCGCCGCCGTGCGCGATTACCATGAACTGTTAAATTCGAATTTCCTGGAGACTCTGCATGTTGCTACTTCGTGATGCAAATACCCCCGCTGCGGTCATCCGCCGGGAGGACTACAGCGCCCCGGCGTTCTGGATCGACACCGTTCACCTGTGCTTTGACCTCGACCCGGCCAAGACCCGCGTGCTCAACACAATGACGCTGCGCCGCAACCCGGACGTGCCGGCCCAGGCGCTGCGCTTGGACGGCGATGAATTGAACCTGGCGCGTGTGCTGGTCAACGGCGCCGGCACCAGCTTCAAGCTGGATGCGGGCCAACTGGTGCTGGAGAACCTGCCCTTGGAGGGCAGGTTCGAGCTGGAAATTTTTACCACCTGCGCACCCGCCAAAAACACCAAGTTGATGGGCTTGTACGTCAGCAACGACTCGTTCTTCACGCAATGCGAGGCCGAGGGTTTCCGGCGCATCACGTATTTCCTGGACCGCCCCGATGTGATGGCCAGCTTTACCGTGACGCTGCGCGCCGACAAAACCAAATATCCGGTGCTGCTGAGCAACGGAAACCTGACAGACAGCGGCGCGCTTGACGACGGACGCCACTTTGCCACCTGGGTTGACCCGCACAAAAAGCCGTGCTACCTGTTTGCGCTGGTCGCCGGCCAACTGGTGTGCCGCGAGCAGCGCATCACCTCGCGCGCCGGCAAAGACCACCTGTTGCAGGTCTATGTGCGCCCCGGTGACATGGACAAGACCGAGCATGCGATGACGTCGCTGATCAACTCGGTGATCTGGGACGAAGCCCGATTTGGCCTGCCGCTGGACCTGGAACGTTTCATGATCGTCGCGACCAGCGACTTCAACATGGGCGCCATGGAAAACAAGGGCCTCAACGTCTTCAACACCAAGTACGTGCTGGCGAACCAGGCTACCGCCACCGACGTCGACTTTGCCAACATCGAGGGTGTGGTCGGCCACGAGTACTTTCACAACTGGACCGGCAACCGCATCACCTGCCGCGACTGGTTCCAGCTCAGTCTGAAGGAAGGCCTGACGGTGTTCCGCGACCAAGAATTCAGCATGGACCTGTGCGCCGAGCCGTCGGCCCGCGCCGTCAAGCGCATCGAGGACGTGCGCGTGCTGCGCACGGCCCAGTTCCCCGAAGACGCCGGCCCCATGGCGCACCCGGTGCGCCCCGACAGCTACATCGAGATCAACAACTTCTACACCGTCACCATCTACGAAAAAGGTGCCGAGGTGGTGCGCATGATGCAGACCCTGGTCGGAAGATCGGGCTTTGCCAAAGGCATGACGCTGTACTTTGCCCGCCATGATGGCAGCGCTGTGACCTGTGATGACTTTGCCCAAGCCGTCGCCGATGCCAATCCGGACTCTGCGTTGGCTAAGCTGCTGCAGCAGTTCAAGCGCTGGTACAGCCAGGCCGGCACGCCCCGACTGACCACCTCCACGCACTATGACGCCGCCACCCAAACCTGCACCCTGAATTTTGTTCAGAGCTGCCCGGCCACACCGGGTCAGGAGGCCAAGGAACCGTTTGTGATCCCGGTCAGCCTGGGGCTGGTCGGCGCCAGCAGCGGTGCCGCCCTGCCCTTGCAGTTGCAAGGCAGTTCAGCGGCTGCAAGCGACAGCCACCTGTTCGTCATGACGCAGGCCGCTGAGTCGATCACGTTTGAGAATGTCACGGAAGAACCCGTGCCGTCGATCCTGCGCGGTTTCAGCGCCCCGGTGATCGTGGACTTTGACTACACCGACGCGCAATTGCTCAAGCTGCTGGCCAATGACCCCGATCCGTTCAACCGCTGGGAAGCCGGCCAGCGCCTGGCCTTGCGCAGCGCCATCCAATCCATCATGGCAGCAGGTCCTGCGGCGAGCAGCCTCGATGCGGCCTTTATTTCGGCCATGCGTTCGGTGCTGCGTCACCCCACGCTGGATGCCGCCTTCAAGGAACTGGTGCTCACGTTGCCGTCAGAAACCTACATCGCCGAGCAGCTCGACGTGGTCGATCCGCAGCGCATCCACGCGGTCCGTGAAGCCATGCGTGAGCAACTGGCCAACGAGCTGGCCGCCGACTGGCAGTGGGCGTTTGAGGCGCATTGCCAGAACGGCGGCTACCGACCCGACACCCTGTCCAGCGGCCGCCGCGCGCTGGCGGGTCTGGCCTTGAATTACCTGTGCCTGGCCGCCCGTGCTTCCGGTGATGCGGTCTGGCCCGGCAGGGCCTACCAGCGCTTCAAGGATGCCGACAACATGACCGACCGCTTCAATGCCCTGAGTGCCCTGGTGCACACCGGCCATGCGCTGGCCACCCCGGCATTGGCACGTTTTCACAGCCTGTTCAAGTCAGAGGAACTGGTGCTCGACAAATGGTTTGCGCTGCAGGCCGGCTGCACCGACCGCGGCGGCCAGGTGCTGCCGGCGGTGCGCCAGTTGCTCAAGCACCCCGACTTCAACATCCGCAACCCGAATCGCGCCCGCAGCGTGATCTTCAGCTATTGCAGCGCCAACCCGGGCGCGTTCCACCGTGCCGATGCAGCCGGTTATGTATTTTGGGCTGATCAGGTGCTGGCGCTTGATGCCATCAACCCGCAAGTGGCGGCGCGCCTGGCACGTGCGCTGGACCGCTGGAAGAAGCTGGCCGAACCTTACCAACACGCAGCCTGTGAAGCCCTCAAGCGCGTCGCCGCAAAACCCGATCTGAGCAACGACGTGCGCGAGGTGGTCAGCCGCGCCTTGGCAGATTGAATAACAGGTTCACAACCCAAACAAAGAGACATCCATGCCTAAAAGAATATCCCTGACGCGTTACCTGGTGGAGCAACAGCGCATGGAAGGCCACATTCCGTCGCAACTGCGCCTGCTGCTTGAAGTGGTGGCACGCGCCTGCAAACGCATCAGCCAGGCCGTCAACAAAGGCGCCCTGGGTGACGTGATGGGCAGCGCGGAAAGCGAAAACGTGCAGGGCGAGATGCAGAAAAAACTCGACATCATCGCCAACGAAGTGCTGATCGAGGCCAACGAATGGGGCGGCCACCTGGCCGCCATGGCCAGCGAGGAAATGGAGGGCATCTACGTGGTGCCCAACCGCTACCCGCAGGGCGAATACCTGCTGATGTTCGACCCGCTGGACGGCTCCAGCAACATCGACGTCAACGTCAGCATCGGCACCATCTTCAGTGTGCTCGTCAAACCCGAGGGCGCGGGGGTGTCGGAGCAGGACTTTTTGCAGCCCGGCACCCATCAGGTCGCCGCCGGCTACTGCGTCTTTGGTCCGCAAACCACGCTGGTGCTTACCGTGGGTGACGGCGTGGCGGTGTTCACGCTGGACCGCGAACAGGGCTCATTCATCTTGACGGATGAACACCTGCGGATCCCCGAAGACAGCAAAGAATTTGCCATCAACATGAGCAACCAGCGCCATTGGGCTGCGCCTGTCACCCGCTACATCGACGAATGTCTGCAAGGCACGGACGGCCCGCGCGGCAAGGACTTCAACATGCGCTGGGTCGGCAGCATGGTGGCCGACGTGCACCGCATCCTGACCCGTGGCGGCGTCTTCATGTACCCCTGGGACAAGCGCGAACCGGAAAAAGCCGGCAAATTGCGACTGATGTACGAAGCCAATCCCATGAGCTGGCTGATCGAACAGGCTGGTGGCGCTTCCACCAACGGCAAGCACCGCATCATGGATATCACACCCACCAAATTACACGAGCGTGTGAGCGTTTTCATGGGTTCAAAAAACGAGGTGGAGCGGGTCACCCGCTACCACAGCGAGGCCTGAACCGGCCGCTATAATCTGCCTCTTTCCAAGCCGGTGTAGCTCAGTCGGTAGAGCAGCTCA
>NZ_JAMPXE010000149.1 GCF_023701345.1 Rhodoferax sp.
AGGCCGAGCAGGACCGGATTCAGGCAGACGGACTGGCCGCCGTGAATGCGCTGGAGGCCCGCATGGCGGACCTGCGCCACATCGAGGCCGAGCTGGAAACCGTGCGCCAGGCCCATTACGCCGCCGGCGACCAGGTCAACCAGGCGCAGGGCAAGTTGTACGAAGCCAGCGCCGAGGTCGGGCGGCTGGAGGCCGAGATCAGGTTTGTGGTGGAAGGGCGCCAGCGCGTTGAGTTGCGGCTGCGCACGCTGCTGGAGCAGGCTACCGAATGGGCCACGCGGCGCCAGGACGCCGAGGCCGCCCTGGAAGAACTGGCTGAACTCGAACTGCTGGGCGAAGACAAAAACGAGGTGCTGGCCGCCCGGCTGGAAGAGCAGGCGCAGCACCTGCCGACGCTGGAAGAGGCTTTGCGCCAGGCCCAGCGCGCCGCCGGCGACCAGCGTGCCAGCGTGACCCAGGTGCAGCAGCAGATTGGCGTACTGGCCGCCGAGCAACGCGGCATTGAAGAGCAGTCACGCCAACTGGGCTCGCGCCGCGAGCGCCTGCTGACTGAGCGCAACAGCCTGGTGGCGCCTGATGAGCTCAAATTAACCGAACTGCAGCGTCTGCTGGATTTGGCGCAAGACACCTCAGACGTGGCGCAGGCCCGGCTCGAGACGCTGAGCGACAGCGCCCCCGAGCTGGACGACCGGCGCCGCCAGCAGCAGCAGACCGTGAACCGCGAGTCGGCGCAGTTGGCCGAGTTGTCGGCCCGGCTGGCAGCGCTCAAGGCATTGCAGGAAAAGGTCATGACCGACGGCAAGTTGCAGCCCTGGCTGCAAAAGCACGGCCTCGACCATTTGCAGGGCCTGTGGAGTCGCCTGCACATCGAGCAGGGCTGGGAAAACGCCCTGGAAGGCGCCCTGCGGGAACGCCTGGGCGCGCTGGAGGTGAGCCGGCTCGAACTGGTGCGAGCTTTTGCGCAGGACGTGCCACCGGCCAAGCTGGCGTTTTACAGCCCGCCACCGGCTGTTTTGTCGCCTGCCAATGCCCTGCTGCCACGCTTGTCGGACTTGCTGCGGCTGCACGATGCCGGTCAAAAAGCGGTGCTCGACGACTGGCTGCAGGGCTGTTTTACCGCGACCAGCCTCGAAGACGCGCTGGGCAGCCGCGACAAATTACAGCCCGGTGAACTGATTTATGTCAGGACCGGCCACGCGGTCGGCCGCCACAGCGTGAGTTTTTACGCGCCCGACTCCGAGCAGGCGGGTCTGCTGGCGCGTGCCCAGGAAATTGAAAACCTGGAAAAGGAGCTGCGCGCCCAGGTGCTGATCAGCGACGAAGCGCGCGCCGTGCTGGCACGCGCCGAGGCCGCCTATGCCGATGTCGCGCAGCGCCTGGCCACAAGCCGCAAGGAAGCGGCTGAGGCACAACAAAATGCCCACAAGCTGCAGGTGCAAACCCTGCAACTGAGCCAGCAAGCCGAACAGGCCCGCAGTCGCAGCGCCCAGCTTGCCAGCGACCTGGCGGAGGTGGAGGGCCAGCTCGACGAACTGCAGGAGCGCCGCGTGCTGGCTGAAGCGCGCTTCGAGGAACTCGACATGCAGCTCGCCGACGCCCAGCAGCGCCATGCCGAGCTCGATGACCAGGTGATGGCGGCCGAGCGCAAATTGGGCGCCAGCCGCGAGCAGTTGCGCAGCCTGGAACGTGACAAGCAGGAAGCCACCTTCAGCCTGCGCAGCCTGGACGCGCGCAAGGCCGAGTTGTCACGCGGCATTGAAACGGCGGTGGCGCAAGCGGCAGCGGTGGCGGCCGAGACCCAAAGGGCGCAGGATGAACTGGCGCGCCTGAACGACGCCGCCGCGCAAGGCGGCCTGCAACAGGCGCTGGCCGTCAAGCTGGAACGTGAACAGGCGCTGGGCGCCCAGCGCAGCCAATACGACGACCTGACCGCCAAACTGCGCGCCAGCGACGAGCGCAGGCTGCAACTGGAGCGTGAGCTGGACCCTTTGCGCGCCCGCATCACCGAATTCCAGCTCAAGGAACAGGCGGCCCGGCTGGGTTTTGAGCAGTACAGCCAGCTCCTGAACGACGCCCAGGCCGACCTGCAGGCGCTGGCGCTGTCTATAGCGCAGGACAATGTGCGCCTGGCCGGTTTGCAGGGCGAGATCGACCGCATCAACCGCGACATTGCCGCCCTCGGTGCGGTCAACCTGGCGGCCCTGGACGAGCTGGTCGTCGCGCGCGAGCGCAAGCAATTTTTGGATGCCCAGACGGCCGACCTGGTGGAGGCCATGACCACGCTCGAAGACGCCATCCGCAAGATCGATGGCGAAACCCGCGAGCTGTTGTCGGGTACCTTCAACAAGGTCAACGAGCACTTTGGCAAGATGTTCCCCGAGCTGTTTGGCGGGGGCAATGCGCGCCTGGTGATTACCGGCGACGAAATCCTGGACTCGGGGGTGCAGGTGGTGGCGCAGCCGCCGGGCAAGAAAAACCAGAGCATCGCCCTGCTTTCGGGAGGGGAAAAGGCGCTGACCGCGATTGCCCTGGTGTTTGCCATTTTCCAACTCAACCCGGCGCCGTTCTGCCTGCTCGACGAAGTCGATGCGCCGCTGGACGATGCCAACACCGAGCGTTATGCCAAACTGGTGGCCAGCATGAGCAAAGACACCCAGTTTTTGTTCATCAGCCACAACAAGATCGCCATGGAAATGGCCAGACAGCTGATTGGTGTCACCATGCAGGAACAAGGCGTGTCACGCATTGTGGCGGTGGACATGGACGCGGCGCTGTCGATGACGGAATGGAGTGAATGATGATGTCTATGCAATTGGGTTTGCTGGTATTGGGTGTGCTGGTGCTGCTGGCCATGGCGGCTTATTACGCCTGGCTGGCCAGAAAAAACAAGCCGCGCCAGGCTGAACCGGCCGCGTCGCGGCTGCCGGAATCTCTGGAAGGGCGCATCGAGCCCCATTTGAGCGACCACCCGCTGGACGGCGACACGTTTGCCGCGCCAGCCCCGGAAAAAAAGCCGGCGCTCGATCCGCTGATTGATGCCGTGGCCCCGATTGCACTGGAGGCGCCGGTGTCTGGCGAAGCCGTGCTGGCCGCCTTCCCATCGACGCGACGGGTGGGCAGCAAACCCTTTGCCATCGAGGGCTTCAATGCCCTGAGTCAACGCTGGGAGCCACCGCTGGCAGGCCAAACCTACGCCCAGTTGCAGGCCGGTGTGCAACTGGCCAACCGCTCCGGTGCGCTCAACGACATCGAGTTTTCCGAATTTGTCATGAAAACCCAGAATTTCTGCGATGCCATCAACGGCACGCCCGATTTGCCCGCGATGCGCAACGAGGTCAACCGGGCGCGCGAGCTGGACCAGTTTGCCAGCGGCCACGATGCCCAGCTGGTGCTGATGGTGCAGGCGCGCCGGGCGGCCTGGAGCCCCAGCTATATCCAGCAAACAGCGGCAAAATTCGGCTTTGTCATGGGCGCCATCGCTGGTCGAATGGTGATTCCGGCCAGCACGAGCGGCCTGCCGCCGGTGGTCAGCCTGAGCTTTGACACGCTCACCGCCCTGGCCGACGACCCGACCCAGTCGGCCTTGCGCCAGATCACGCTGGGGCTGGATGTGGCGCAGGTGGACCCCGGCGAAAAACCGTTTGAACGCATGCGTGAAGTGGCCGATGCGCTGGCGCATGAGATGGACGGCATGGTCACCGATGACCAGGGCGCCGCCTTGTCGCCCGAGGGCATGACGGTGATTGCTGCTGAACTGGAGCAGCTGTACGAGATGCTGGCCCAGCGCGAACTGGCGGCGGGCTCGCCGCTGGCGCGCCGGCTTTTTTCCTGAGCCCTGTCATGCATGACCACCTTTGACTTGTTTGCGCCCGAGCCTGACGACGCCGCGCTGATGGCGCAACTGCGCCAGACCCTGCATGACCATGCGCACCGCTATTACGTGCTGGATGCGCCGACCCTGCCCGATGCCGAATACGACCGGCTGTTCCGGCAGTTGCAGGCGCTGGAGGCGCGCCACCCCGAACTGATCACCCCCGATTCGCCGACCCAGCGCGTCGGCGGCAAGCCGCTGGAGCAGTTTGCCGCCGTGCGCCACGCCGTGCCGATGCTGAGCATTCGCACCGAAACCGACACCCAGGCCAGTGGCGCCGAGCTGTTTGATGCGCGCATCCGCCGTGAACTGGGGCTGACCGCGCTTGACCCGGCGATCGACTATGTGGCCGAGCCCAAGTTTGACGGCCTGGCCATGAACCTGCGCTACGAGCGGGGGGTGCTGGTGCAGGCCGCCACGCGCGGTGATGGCGAGGTGGGCGAGGACGTGACGCAAAACATTCGCACCATCGGCCAGATTCCGCTGCGCCTGCCGGCCGGGGTGCCCGCGGTGCTGGAGGTGCGTGGCGAGGTTTACATGCGCCGCGATGACTTCGAGGCGCTCAACGACAAGCAGCGCGCCGCCGGGCAAAAAACCTTCGTCAACCCGCGCAATGCCGCCGCCGGTGCGGTGCGCCAGCTGGACCCGGCCATTGCGGCGCAACGCCCCTTGAGTTTTTACGCTTATGGTTTGGGTGCGGTGACGCCGCCGGAAGCCGGCGGACCGGTCTGGCAGAGCCATTTTGAGCTGATGCAAACCCTGAAAAGCTGGGGTTTCCCGGTGTCGGAGCTGGTCAAGTGCGCGCAAGGCGCCGCCGAGTTGGTGGCCTATTACGACGCCATTGGCCGGCAGCGCGATGCCCTGGGTTTTGACATTGACGGTGTGGTGTACAAGGTCAACAGCCTGGCGCTGCAGCGCCAGCTGGGCTTTGTCACGCGCGAGCCGCGCTGGGCGGTGGCGCACAAGTTTCCGGCGCAGGAAATGCTGACCAGTGTGCTGGCCATCGACGTGCAGGTGGGGCGCACCGGCAAGTTGACGCCGGTGGCCAAGCTGGCGCCGGTGTTTGTCGGCGGCGTCACGGTGACCAACGCCACCCTGCACAACGAGGACGAAGCGCGGCGCAAGGACGTGCGCGTGGGCGACACGGTGATCGTGCGCCGCGCCGGTGACGTGATTCCGGAAGTGGTGAGCGTGCTGCTGGACAAGCGGGTGGACGAGCCGGCCATCTTTACCATGCCGCGCCTTTGCCCGGTGTGCGGCAGTGCGGCGGTGCGCGAGGAGGGCGAGGCCGACTACCGCTGCACCGGCGGCCTGTTTTGCAGCGCCCAGCGCAAGCAGGCGATATTGCACTTTGCCCAGCGCCGCGCGGTCGAGGTTGAAGGGCTGGGCGACAAGCTGGTCGACCAGCTGGTGGATGCGGGCATCATCAACACGCTGCCGGACCTGTACCGGCTCGGGTTCACGGCGCTGGCCAATCTTGCGCGCATGGCCGACAAGTCGGCGCAAAACATCCTGGACGCCTTGGAAAAGTCCAAGCAGACCACGCTGCCGCGTTTTCTCTTTGGCCTGGGCATACGCCATGTGGGCGAGGCCACGGCCAAGGCGCTGGCTCGCCACTTCGGCCAGCTCGACGCCATCATGGACGCCCCCGAGGACGCCTTGCTGGCGGTGGCCGACGTGGGCCCGATCGTGGCCAAAAGCATCCGCACCTTTTTTGACCAGGCGCACAACCGCGAGGTGGTGGAGCAACTGCGCGCCTGCGGCGTGACCTGGGCCGAGGGCGAACCCGCGCCGGTGGCGGCCCAACCCCTGAGCGGCCAGACCTTTGTGCTCACCGGCACCCTGCCCACGTTGGGCCGCGAAGAAGCCAAAGCCCTGATTGAAGCCGCCGGCGGCAAGGTGGCGGGTTCGGTCAGCAAGAAAACCAGCTTTGTCGTGGCCGGCGCCGAGGCCGGCAGCAAGCTTGACAAGGCGCGCGAACTGGGTGTGGCCGTGCTCGATGAAGACCAGTTGAAGGAGATGCTCGATGGCGGTGCGTGAGATTCTGAAAATGGGCGACCCGCGCCTGCTGCGCGTGGCGCAGGCGGTGACCGCGTTCGATACCGATGAACTGCATTTGTTGATCACCGACCTGCTCGACACCATGCGCGCCGCTGAGGGCGCCGGGCTGGCGGCACCGCAGATTGGGGTGGATTTGCAGCTGGTGATTTTTGGCACGGATCGCGTCAACCCGCGCTACCCGCAGGCCCCGGTGGTGCCCCGCACGGTGCTGATCAACCCCGTGATCACGCCATTGACATCGGCGCAGGTTGAAGACTGGGAGGGCTGCCTGTCGGTGCCCGGACTGCGCGGCATGGTGCCGCGCTTTGAGCAGATTCGCTACACCGGGTTTGACCAGTACGGCGACCCCATCGAGCGCACCGTGGACGGTTTTCACGCCCGCGTGGTGCAGCACGAGTGCGACCACCTGATCGGCAAGTTGTACCCGATGCGCATGCGTGACTTCACGCAGTTCGGCTTCACGTCGGTGCTGTTTCCGGGGCTGGACAGCGCCGCAGACGATTAGGCCAGCGCTTCGAGCAATTCGGTTTCGATGGCGATCTGGGCCTTGTTTTCCTGCAGCTCGGGGCCGTCAACCAGGAAGGTGTCGTCGACGCGCTCGCCCAGGGTGTTGATCTTGGCCAGTTGCACGTTGACCTTGTGCCGGGCCAGCACCTGGGCGACGCTGTAAAGCAAACCCACCCGGTCGCTGGCCGAGATGTTAAGCAACCAGCGCTGGCCTTTTTCATCGGGTTGCAGGCTCACACGGGGCGTAATGGGAAAACTCCTGACCCGTCGTGAGATTCTTCCTTTGCCTGGCGCAGGCAGCGGCCCGGTTTGCATGATGGCACGGACCAGCTCGGCTTCCACCATGCTGGCCAGCTCATGGTAGAGCTCGGGCATGGCCTGGGCTGTGACCTGAAAGGTGTCGAGCGCATAGCGGTTGTAGGCGGTATGCACGCGCGCGTCCAGAATGCTGAAGCCCCGTTGTTCGAAGTAGCCACAGATGCGGGCAAACAGATCGGCCTGGTCGGGGGTGTAGACCAGCACTTGCAGGCCTTCGCCCAGCGGCGACAGGCGGGCCCGAACGATCGACTTGCCGGAATTGACATGGCGCGAGAGCTGGCGCGTGTGCCAGGCAATGTCGGAGGCGTCGTGGCGCATGAAGTAGCCCACATCCATGGTGTCCCACAAGGCCTTGTGCCCCTCGAACGGTTGGGC
>NZ_JAMPXE010000150.1 GCF_023701345.1 Rhodoferax sp.
CAGGATTGCGCCTTCCCATTACTGGTCGGCATGGAAGCCCACAGTGACCCCATGACCGCTTTCAAGGACGTGGATTACGCCCTGCTGATTGGTTCGCGCCCGCGTGGCCCGGGCATGGAGCGCGCAGAATTGCTGGCCGTGAATGCCGAGATTTTCACCGCCCAGGGCAAGGCCCTGAATGCCGTGGCCAGCCGCGATGTGCGCGTTCTGGTGGTGGGCAATCCTGCCAACACCAACGCCTACATTGCCATGAAGAGCGCCCCCGATCTGCCACGCAAAAACTTCACCGCCATGCTGCGCCTGGATCACAACCGTGCCTTGAGCCAATTGGCCTCCAAGACTGGCAAGGCAGTGGCTGACATCGAAAAAATGGCGGTCTGGGGCAACCATTCGCCCACCATGTACGCCGATTACCGTTTTGCCACCATCAACGGCGCAAGCGTCAAGGACATGATCAACGACGCTGACTGGAACGCCAACACCTTCCTGCCCACCGTGGGCAAGCGTGGCGCGGCCATCATTGCCGCGCGCGGCGTGTCGTCAGCCGCATCGGCCGCCAACGCAGCGATCGACCACATGCGCGACTGGGCTTTGGGCACCAACGGCAAATGGGTCACCATGGGCATTCCATCCAATGGCGACTATGGCATTCCGAAAGACACCATGTTCGGTTTCCCGGTGACCTGCGCCGGCGGCGAGTACAAACTGGTCGAAGGCCTGCCAATCGACACGTTCAGCCAGGAATGCATCAACAAAACGCTCAAAGAACTGCAGGACGAGCAGGCTGGCGTCGCCCATCTGCTGTAAACCCAATTCAAAGTCAGGCTTGTGACCCACCCGCGCGACGTATTGCTGGGCCCGGCAGCGGCCGCACCCTTGCCGGTGTGCGACCACTACTGCGGCATCCAGTCGCGCATGGTCAAAAGTCTGGCTCTGCAGGCCGAACTGGCACAAGAGTTGGGGACTTGTGCGTTTGATGTCACGCTCGATTGCGAGGATGGAGCGCCTGTGGGCGGGGAAAAAGACCATGCCGAGATGGTCGCAGAGCTTGCTGCAAACGCATGGTCTGTGAGTCAGAAATCACCCCAACATGAACGCGCCCGTATTGCCGCCCGGGTCCATCCGGTTGACCACCCCGCCTTCGCGCAGGATGTGGCAACCATCATCGGGTGCGCAGCTGAGGCCTTGTGCCATGTGATGATCCCCAAGGTTGATTCGGTGGCTGACGTCGAGCTCGCCCTGAGCCACATTGACCAGGCGGCCAACAACACCGGTCGCAGCACACCCTTGCCCATCCACGCACTGATTGAGTCGCCGCTGGCGGTGCACCATGTGGCAGCCATCGCCGCGCATCCCCGCGTTGAATCACTCAGCTTTGGCTTGATGGATTTTGTCTCGGCCCATGGCGGCGCGATTCCTGCCAGCGCCATGGCGACGTCGGAACTCAGTCGCCCTGAAGATCTGGATCAATTCAGTCACCCGCTGGTGGTACGAGCCAAGCTGGCGATCACTGCGGCTTGCCACGCCTTCGGCAAGACAGCCTCGCATTGCGTGGTGACCGAATTTAAAAACATTGCAAAACTGGAAGCTGCCGCCAGGCACGCCAGTCGTGCCCTGGGCTTTGGCCGCATGTGGAGCATTCACCCCGATCAAATTCGCCCGATCCTGGCGGCCTTCTCTCCAGCAGCCAATGAAGTTGCGCAGGCCAGTCGCATCGTTTGCGCCGCCCATGCTGCCGATTGGGCACCCATTTCACTCGATGGTCATTTGCATGACCGTGCCAGTTACCGCTATTTTTGGCAGGTCCTGGTGCGCGCCCACCAAACAGCCAAGCTGCAAGTCCATGATCCCGCCCATGTTTTTTTCTCTACTTGATGATCGAGTCGCTCATTCTTAGCTTCTTATTTGTTACCCGTTGATGAGCAAAAGACACCCGCCCTGTTACCGCTCAATGCATTTTTTGATTTAAAGGAGTTCACCATGTTGCAAACTTACCGTGCCCACGTCGCCGAACGCGCCGCGCTCGGCATTCCCGCGCTGCCCTTGACGGCGCAGCAGACCGCCGAGTTGGTTGAGCTGCTGAAAAACCCGCCCAAGGGCGAAGAACCAACACTGTTGGACCTGATCACCCATCGCGTGCCCGCCGGCGTTGATGACGCGGCCAAAGTCAAGGCCAGCTACCTGGCGGCGGTAGCACACGGCAGCGAAAAGTGCGCACTGATCAGCCGTGAAAAAGCCACCGAATTGCTCGGAACCATGCTTGGCGGCTACAACCTGACGCCGCTGATCGACCTGCTCGACGACGCCGTGGTGGCCCCGGTTGCCGCTGAAGCACTGAAGAAAACCCTGTTGATGTTCGACCAGTTCCATGATGTCAAGGACAAGGCCGACAAGGGCAATGCCCACGCCAAAGCCGTGCTGCAAAGCTGGGCCGATGCCGAATGGTTCACCAGCCGCCCTGAAGTCCCGCAAAGCTTCACGCTGACGGTGCTCAAGGTCACCGGTGAAACCAATACCGACGACCTGTCCCCTGCCCCTGACGCCTGGAGCCGCCCCGATATCCCGCTGCACGCCCTGGCCATGCTCAAAAACAAGCGCGACGGTATCACCCCCGAAGAAGACGGCAAGCGCGGCCCGGTCAAGTTCATCGAAGACCTGCGCGCCCGTGGCAATCTGGTCGCTTACGTGGGCGATGTCGTCGGTACCGGTTCCAGCCGCAAGTCGGCCACCAACAGCGTGTTGTGGTTCACCGGCGAAGATATTCCCTTTGTTCCCAACAAGCGCTTTGGTGGTGTTTGCCTGGGCGCCAAGATTGCACCCATTTTCTACAACACCATGGAAGATGCGGGCGCCCTGCCGATCGAGCTCGACGTCAGCCAGATGAACATGGGCGACACCATCGAGTTGCGCCCCTATGACGGCAAAGCCCTGAAAGACGGCAAAGTCATCGCCGAGTTCAAACTCAAGAGCGAGGTGCTGTTCGACGAAGTGCGCGCCGGTGGCCGTATCCCCTTGATCATTGGCCGCGGTCTGACCGCCAAGGCACGTGAAGCCCTGGGTCTGCCCGTGTCGACCCTGTTCCGCCTGCCGCAAAACCCCAAAGCCACGGGCAAGGGCTTCACGCTGGCGCAAAAGATGGTGGGACGTGCCTGCGGCCTGCCCGAAGGTCAGGGCGTTTTGCCCGGAACCTATTGCGAACCCAAGATGACCAGCGTGGGCTCGCAGGACACCACCGGCCCGATGACCCGCGACGAGCTGAAAGACCTGGCCTGCCTGGGCTTCAGCGCCGATCTGGTGATGCAATCCTTCTGCCACACCGCAGCCTATCCGAAACCTGTCGACGTGAAGATGCACCACGAGTTGCCCGAGTTCATCAGCAACCGCGGCGGCATTCCGCTGCGTCCGGGTGACGGCATCATCCACAGCTGGCTCAACCGCATGCTGTTGCCCGATACCGTCGGCACCGGCGGCGACAGCCACACCCGTTTCCCGATCGGCATCAGCTTCCCCGCCGGCTCCGGCCTGGTGGCGTTTGGCGCCGCCACCGGCGTGATGCCGCTGGACATGCCCGAGAGCGTGCTGGTGCGTTTCAAGGGCCAAATGCAACCCGGTGTCACGCTGCGTGACCTGGTCAACGCCATTCCGCTGTACGCCATCAAGTCGGGCGAACTCACGGTCGCCAAGCAGGGCAAGAAGAACGTGTTCTCCGGTCGCATTCTTGAAATTGAAGGCCTGCCAGACCTCAAGGTCGAGCAAGCCTTCGAACTCAGCGACGCTTCTGCCGAGCGCAGTGCGGCCGGTTGTACCGTGCACCTGAACAAAGAGCCGATCATTGAGTACATCAACAGCAACATCGTGATGCTGAAGTGGATGATTGCCAATGGTTACTCGGATGTGCGCACCATCAACCGCCGTATCAAGGCGATGGAAGCCTGGCTGGCCAATCCGCAATTGCTCAAGGCCGACGCCGACGCCGAATACGCCAGCGTGATCGAGATCGACCTGGCTGACATTCACGAGCCGATCGTGGCCTGCCCGAACGACCCGGACGATGTCAAAACCCTGTCGGAAGTGGCGGGCGCCAAGATTGATGAAGTGTTCATCGGCTCCTGCATGACCAACATCGGTCATTTCCGCGCCGCCTCCAAATTGCTGGAAAACAAGCGCGACATCCCGGTCAAGCTGTGGATGGCACCGCCCACCAAGATGGATGCCAAGCAGCTCACCGAAGAAGGCCACTACGGCGTTCTGGGTTCTGCCGGTGCGCGCATGGAAATGCCGGGTTGTAGCCTGTGCATGGGCAACCAGGCGCAGGTCAAGGAAGGCGCCACGGTGTTCTCCACTTCCACCCGCAACTTCCCGAACCGTTTGGGCAAGAACAGCAATGTGTACCTGGGCAGCGCCGAATTGGCAGCCATCTGCTCCAAACTGGGCCGTATTCCCACCAAAGCCGAATACATGGCCGACATGGGTGTGCTAACCGCGGCCAGCAGCAAGATCTACCAGTACCTGAACTTCGACAAGGTGCAGGACTACACCGATGCAGCAGCGTCTGTGAAGGAAGTCGCCACGGCCTGAATGGGCTTGAGCAACTGGCATCGTGAATGATGCCAGCCAGTTAAAAAACGCCTCGCAGCTTCAACTGCGAGGCGTTTCTGTTTCTGCCGCTGACTGGCTGACAGTTAAACTCATGTCCATCATCAAACCGTCATGGTATTGAAATATTCCCAAGGAGTTCCCCGTGTTTTTTGGCAAACTGCTTCCACGCGACACCAATTTTTTCAAACTGTTCAACCAGCACGCCAACCACATCGTCGAGGCAGCGCATGCATTTTCCAAGCTCGTTGCCAATTACAGCGATCTGACCCTGCGAGAAAAATACCACCGCGAAGTAAACCATGCCGAAGGCGCTGCAGACCGCATCACCCATGAGGTCAATAAAGCGCTCCACAAGACCTTCATCACACCCATCGATCGGGAACAGATTCACAGCCTGATCAACACCATGGATGATGTTGCCGACCTGATTCAGGATTCTGCAGAAACCATGGCCTTGTATGACATCCACCACATGACCGATGAGATCAGCCGGCTCACCGATTTAAGCGTGAAATGCTGTGAGCGTGTCCGTGATGCGGTGCAATTGTTGAGCAAAATTGCCGATGCCTCCACCGCCGATGCCGCGCTGAAAACCTGCGACGAAATTGACAAGCTGGAAAGCGATGCCGACCGGGTCATGCGCACCGCCATGAGCAAATTGTTTCGTGAAGAGCCTGATGTGCGCGAACTCATCAAACTCAAAGCCATTTACGAATTACTGGAGACCATAACGGACCGCTGTGAAGACGTAGCCAACTTGATCGAGGGTGTTGTCCTCGAGAACTCCTGATTGGCACGAGGCTCAGAACTATGGAAACTGTACAAACCGCGTTGTGGGTGGTGGTTGTTTTGGTGTTGATGGCCATTATTTTTGACTTCATGAACGGCTTTCACGATGCCGCCAACTCCATTGCCACCGTGGTCTCCACCGGCGTTCTCAAACCAGGTCAAGCCGTTGTTTTTGCCGCATTTTTCAATGTGATAGCCATTTTTGTCTTCCACCTGAGCGTGGCAGCCACGGTGGGCAAGGGCATTGTGTTGCCAGGCGTGGTGGACACCCATGTCGTATTTGGTGCTTTGGTAGGCGCCATTACCTGGAATTTCATCACCTGGTACTACGGCATCCCCAGCAGTTCTTCACACGCCTTGATTGGCGGCATTGTGGGTGCGGCCATCGCCAAGGCGGGCGTTGACTCCCTGATTTCTGCCGGCATCCTGAAAACGGTGTTATTTATTTTTGTCTCGCCCCTGTTGGGTTTTTTACTGGGATCCGCCATGATGATTCTGGTGTCCTGGAGTTTTCGCAATTTTCGCCCCCTCAAGGTTGACAAATGGTTCAGGCGCTGGCAATTGGTGTCCGCTGGGGCATACAGCCTGGGCCATGGCGGCAATGATGCCCAAAAAACCATCGGCATCATCTGGATGCTGTTGATCGCCACCGGCTATACCAACGTGGCAGACCAGACGCCACCGACCTGGGTCATTGTGGTCTGCTACTCGGCCATTGGCCTGGGCACCATGTTTGGCGGCTGGCGCATTGTGAAAACCATGGGGCAAAAAATCACCAAACTCAAACCGGTCGGTGGTTTTTGTGCCGAAACCGGGGGCGCCATCACCTTGTTTTTAGCCACGGCCCTGGGGGTGCCCGTGTCGACCACGCACACCATCACCGGTGCCATCGTGGGCGTAGGTGCCACACGCCGCGCCAGCGCCGTGCGTTGGGGGGTCGCTGGCAACATCATCTGGGCCTGGATTCTGACCATTCCAGCCAGTGCGTTTGTCGCTGCGGTCGCTTACTGGATCAGTTTGCAAGTATTTTGATGCACGGAAAGCACCGTTACAACGGGGCTGATCTGTCACCATGACCCAAGGCCTTGTCCATCAGCACCACGTCCAGCCAGCGCTCGAACTTCCAGCCGCATGACTTGAGTGTGCCGACATGGCCAAAGCCAGCGCTTTGGTGGACGCCAATGGAACCCAGGTTATTGGAGTCTCCAATCACGGCAATCAGTTTGCGCACACCGGCACGCTCAGCCTGACTGATCAGTTCGGCCAGCAATGAACGGCCCAATCCCTGCCCAATAGCAGTTGGGGCAAGATAAATGGAATCTTCTGCCGAATACCGGTAAGCGGGGCGCGGTTTGAACCAGTTGCAATAGGCGAATCCCAGCACCTGAGTGCCATCCAGAGCAACCAGATACGGCAAATTCTTGCCCAGGACGTCTGCCTGACGCTGTGCCATGTCAGCCTCAGTGGGCGGATCGACTTCAAAAGTTCCTGTTCCATGCAACACATGGTGGGCATAAATGGCCGTAATTTGTGCAATGTCGCTGGATTGGCCGGGACGAATGATAGGCATGGTAGTGAAGAACGATATAATGTACGGCTGTCTGGCGTGTCGCATAACCGGGTGGTTATGTCGCGTGTCTCAAACGCCAGGTTAAATGCCAATTTTCGTGGAAGTTATTCCACTTCCCCAAAGGATACATCATGGTCGTCATTCGACTCGCCCGTGGCGGTGCAAAAGCTCGC
>NZ_JAMPXE010000151.1 GCF_023701345.1 Rhodoferax sp.
AACCTCGGCTCGCCGTTCAAGGTCTTGGTCAAAGGCTGGTTGATGAAATTATGTAGAGGTCAGATCAATGCATGGTATGGATTTGCCAATGACAGACAGCTCGCTGGAGACGGCAACTGCCCATAACTGTGAGCTGTGCATAAGGGTCTTTTGCGCTCACCCGCCAGGCCACCGAAATCCTCACCTGTAGTGAGCCGCCAGCGGTTCTTGAGCCAGAAGCATCTGTAAATAATCAAGCCGAAAAAAACCCACCACAGCCGAAGCTGGGTGGGTTTTGGAGTTCAAGGAAATACTGATTTCAAGGCTGCCAGCCCTTGATGCTGGCAGCCCCCTCTCTGGTTAACGGCTGTAGGCCGTTTCGCCGTGCGATGTGACATCCAGACCTTCGCGCTCATGCTCTTCAGACACACGCAGACCAATCGTCAGGTCAACAATCTTGAAGGCAACGAACGACACCACGCCAGACCAGATCACGGTGGTCAGCACGGCCTTGGTTTGCACCCAGACTTGCGAGGCGATGGAGTAGTTCTCGGGTGTCACCATGGAAGCAGTCACCCAATCGGCCACATAGCCAGGGCCGCCCAGTGCCGGGCTGTTGAAGACACCGGTCAGAATGGCGCCCAGGATGCCGCAGACACCGTGCACGCCAAAGACGTCGAGCGAGTCGTCAGCGCCGAGCAGTTTCTTCAGGCCGTTCACGCCCCACAGACCGGCGAAGCCCGCCAGGAAACCGATGATCAGTGCACCGCCGATGCCCACGTTGCCGGCAGCCGGGGTGATCGCCACCAGACCGGCCACACAACCGGATGCCGCACCCAGCATGGAGGCCTTGCCACGCATCAGCGTCTCGCCGATGCACCAGGCCAGCACAGCGGCGGCAGTGGCGCCAAAGGTGTTGATGAAGGCCAGTGCGGCAAAGCCATTGGCTTCCAGCGCCGAGCCTGCATTGAAGCCAAACCAGCCCACCCACAGCAGTGATGCGCCAACCATGGTCAGGGTCAGGTTGTGCGGGGCCATCGACTCCTTGCCGTAGCCAATGCGCTTGCCCACCATGTAGGCGCCGACCAGACCGGCCACAGCGGCGTTGATGTGCACCACGGTGCCGCCGGCAAAGTCGAGCGCGCCAGTCTGCCAGAGGTAACCGGCCTTGGCATTGAGGCCATCCACCAGGTCGGCGGCGGTGTAGGCGTCAGGGCCCATCCAGAACCACACCATGTGGGCAATCGGGGCGTAGCTGAAAGTGAACCACAGCACCATGAACATCAGCACGGCAGCAAACTTCATGCGCTCGGCAAAGGCGCCCACGATCAGTGCGCCGGTAATGCCGGCAAAGGTCGCCTGGAATGCGGCAAACACAATCTCGGGAATGACCACGCCCTTGCTGAAGGTGGCGCCATTGGCAAAAGTGCCCGCAGCGTTGTCCCAGACCCCGGCCATGAAGAGCCGGTCAAAGCCGCCAAAGAACGCGTTGCCCTCGGTGAAGGCCAGGCTGTAGCCGTAGATGAACCACAGCACCACGATCAGCGAGAACGTGACCATCACCTGCATCAGCACCGACAGCATGTTCTTGGATCGCACCAGGCCGCCATAGAACAGTGCCAGGCCAGGCACGGTCATCAAAATGACCAGCAGGGTGGAAACCATCATCCAGGCGGTGTCGCCCTTGTTGGGCACCGGGGCCGGCGCGGCCTCTGCGACGGCAGGTGCGGCGGGCGCAACTGCGGGTGCGGCAGCGGGGGTCTCAGCCGGTTTGGCCTCGGCCATGGCTGCCATGGGAGCAGCTTCGGAGGCGGCTGGCGCCGCTGCAGGGGTTTGCGCCATGACGGTGCTGCCAAGCAGCAGACTCAAACCCAGGGTTAAGGAGGCAAGTAGTTTTTTCATGTTGGTACTCTCTCGTATCTGGTTGTTAGAGCGCTTCAACGCCGGTTTCACCGGTGCGAATGCGGATGACCTGCTCGATGGGGCTGACAAAAATCTTGCCGTCGCCGATCTTGCCGGTGCGGGCCGCGCTCTCGATGGTCTCGATCACACTCTCGACCAGCTCGTCGGCCACGGCGGCCTCTACTTTGACTTTGGGCAAAAAGTCCACCACGTACTCGGCACCGCGGTAGAGCTCGGTGTGGCCTTTTTGACGACCAAAGCCCTTGACTTCGGTCACGGTGATGCCCTGCACGCCGATGCCGGAGAGCGCTTCGCGCACCTCATCGAGCTTGAAGGGTTTGATGATGGCGGTAACAAGTTTCATGCAGACTCCTTGGATAGGTAAACGTCATTGATGCCGGATGATTGAGGCTTCATAAGCCACCCAACGGTTAAATGGACAGGTTTGTTAAGCAGGGTTCATGCCAGCCGCTTTTCCAGCCATGTCGCTGCGACTGTTGCCCTGCTTGCGGCACTTTGCGCTAAGATGTCTGTATAAATAAACAGTTTGCACCATAATGGTGCGTATTTTGTTTGCCTGTTGGCGGTAAACGCACTTTTTTTATGTGAGGTTACGCCATGAGTTTGTCTTTGGTGCAGAGCCGGGCCTTGTTGGGGCTGGAGGCCGCAGCAGTCACCGTCGAGGTGCATCTGGCCAATGGGCTGCCCAGTTTCACGCTGGTCGGACTGGCTGACGTGGAGGTCAAGGAGGCGCGTGAGCGGGTGCGCTCGGCCTTGCAAAACTCTGGGCTGGAGTTTCCCTCCAACAAAAAAATCACGGTCAATCTGGCACCCGCCGACCTGCCCAAGGATTCCGGCCGTTTTGATCTGCCGATCGCGCTGGGCATCCTGGCGGCCAGCGGCCAGATCGATGCCGGCAAGCTGGCGGGTTATGAGTTTGCCGGCGAGTTGTCGCTTTCGGGCGAACTGCGCGCGGTGCGCGGCGCGCTGGCCATGAGCCTGGCACTGCACGCCAGCCATGTTGTGACCCGGCTGGTGCTGCCGCCGGGCAGCGCCGAAGAAGCCGCACTGGTGCCTGACGCACAAGTCTACCGAGCGCAGCATTTGCTGGATGTGGTGCAGCATTTCCTGCCGCAGGCAGCGGATGCGCCCGCGGTTGAGCCCGCCAGCGGCTGGAGCCGTGTCAGCGCGGTGACGCACATGCAGCCAGCGCACTACCCCGATATGGCCGATGTCAAGGGCCAACTGGGTGCCAAACGGGCGCTCGAGATTGCCGCCGCCGGTGGCCACAGCCTGCTGCTGACGGGGCCGCCGGGCTCGGGCAAGTCGATGCTGGCGCTGCGTTTTGCCGGCCTGCTGCCGCCCATGACCACCGATGAGGCGCTGCAAAGCGCCGCCATTGCCAGCCTCGGCGGGCGTTTTGCGCTGGCGCAATGGGCGCAGCGGCCGACCTGCCACCCGCACCACACCGCCAGTGCCGTGGCGCTGGTGGGTGGCGGCTCGCCACCGCGACCGGGTGAAATTTCGCTGGCGCACCATGGCGTGCTGTTTCTCGACGAATTTCCGGAATTTTCGCGCGCCGCGCTGGAGGCCCTGCGCGAGCCGCTGGAGACCGGGCGCATCACCATTTCCCGGGCGGCGCGGCGCGCCGATTTCCCGGCCCGGTTCCAGTTGATCGCGGCCATGAACCCCTGCCCCTGCGGCTATCTGGGCTCAACGCAAAAGACCTGCCGCTGCACGCCCGACCAGGTGGCGCGTTACCAGGGCAAGCTCAGCGGCCCGCTGATTGACCGTATCGACCTGCATGTGGACGTGCCCGCCGTCGCCAGCAACGAATTGATGCAAGCGCCAGCCGGTGAGTCCAGCACCGACATCCGCGCGCGCTGCATGGCGGCCCGTGAGCGCTCGATGGCGCGCCAGGGGGTGAGCAACCAGGCCTTGCAGGGGCGGGCGCTGGAGCAGCATTTGTTGCTGGACGAGGCGGCGGCCCAATTCCTCACCGTGGCGGCGGCCAGGCTGGGCTGGTCGGCACGCAGCACGCACAGGGCGCTCAAGGTGGCGCGCACCATCGCCGACCTGGCCGGTGCCCGCAGCACCCAGGTCACCCACGTGGCCGAGGCCATGCAGTACCGGCGGGCCTTGCGTAGCAGCTAAAGCATGCCATCCAGCCGTTTTGATGCTGCCGTTGTGCTGCACCTGTCGTTGGCGCAGCGCCCGTGTTTGCGCCAGGCCAGGCCGGCGTCGTCAGGGTTCAGCGGCTGACGCCGGGTGCCGGGGCGCGCGCCACGGCAGGCTCTGACGCGCGCAGCTGAACCGCCCGGGGTGCGTTGGCCGACGTGCCACTGCTTTGCGCTGCAGGTGCCGGTTGCACTGGGGCAGCTGTTGTGACCGGGCCGGTGGCGGCGCTGTCAGCCGTTGCCGATGCATGGGCTGCGGGCTCGGTGCTGGCGGGCAGGGCCGGCGAACGCGCTTCCTGGGGCTGCGTCTGGCTGCGGATCAGCATGGCACCCATGGTCAGCACGATGGCCATGACGACGGCCACCGCGCCCCACAGGGTTTTGCTGCTGCCTGTTCGGGCTGGGGCACTGCGTGGTTTGGCCATGGATGACTCCTGATCTTCCGGGATGTCACAAATTGGGTGCCAGCAGGCGCTGCAGATCGCGCTCGTTCATGCCGCGCCGCGCTGCCAGGTCCTTGAGCTGGTCATCACCAATTTTGCCGACGTTGAAATAGGTGCTGTTCGGGTGGCCGATGTAGAAGCCGCTGACACTGGCCGCCGGGCTCATGGCCAGGCTTTCGGTCAGCGTCATGCCGATCTCTTCACACTGCAGCAGCTCGAACATGTCTTTTTTCACGCTGTGGTCGGGGCAGGCCGGGTAACCCGGCGCCGGGCGAATGCCCTGGTATTTTTCGGCGATCAGGTCGGTGGCCGCCAGCGCTTCATGGGACGCGTAGCCCCACAGGTCGGTGCGCACCTTTTTGTGCAGGCATTCGGCGAAGGCTTCGGCCAGCCGGTCGGCCAGCGACTTGAACAGGATGGCGCTGTAGTCGTCATGGGCGGCCAGGAACTGCGCTTCTTTTTTCTCGCTGCCGATGCCGGCGGTGACGGCAAAGACACCGACATAGTCCTTGATTGGCGCGCCTTTTGAGTCCGCGGCAAGCCTGGGCGCGACAAAGTCGGCCAGACAGCGGCTCGGGCGCATGACGCCGTCGATCTCTTCCTTGGCCGCCTGCTGGCGCAGGCCGTACCAGGTCATGGTGACGGTGTTGCGGCTCTCGTCCGTATACAGCGCGATGTCGTCGTCGCTGACGCTGTTGGCGGGGTAAATGCCAAGCACGCCATTGGCCGTCAGCCAGCGGCCCTCGATGATTTTCTTCAGCATGGCCTGGCCATCGGCATACACTTTTTTGGCCTCGGCACCGACCACCTCATCGTCCAGAATCGCCGGAAACGGCCCGGCCAGGTCCCAGGTCTGGAAGAACGGGCCCCAGTCGATATATTGGGCCAACTCAGCCAGGTCGAAATTCCTGAAGACACGCCGGCCAATGAATTTGGGTGTGGTGGGCTGGTAGCCGGACCAGTCCACCGGCGTCTTGTTGGCACGGGCTTTGGCCAGTGGCCACAGCGGGATCTGCTTCTTGTTGGCGTGCTGCTGGCGCACGCGCGCGTAGTCGGTGTCGAGTTCTTGCACGAACGCCTGCGCGCCCTCGCCCAGCAGGTTTTGCGCCACGCCCACGCTGCGCGAGGCATCGGGCACATAGACCACCGGGCCTTCGTAGTGCGGCGCCACCTTGACGGCGGTGTGCACCCGGCTGGTGGTGGCACCGCCAATCAGCAGCGGGATTTTTCGGATGCGAAAGTAATCGTCTTTCTGCATCTCACCGGCCACGTACTGCATCTCTTCCAGGCTCGGCGTGATCAGGCCCGACAGGCCGATGATGTCGGCGCCCTCGGCCTTGGCGCGCGCCAGGATCTCGTGGCAGGGCACCATCACGCCCATGTTGACGACGTCAAAATTGTTGCATTGCAGCACCACGGTGACGATGTTCTTGCCGATGTCGTGCACGTCGCCCTTGACCGTGGCAATGATGATCTTGCCCTTGGTCTGCACGTCGCGTCCTGCCGCTTCATCGCGCAATTTTTCTTCTTCGATGTACGGAATCAGGTGCGCCACCGCCTGCTTCATGACGCGCGCGCTTTTCACCACCTGCGGCAAAAACATCTTGCCCTGGCCGAACAGGTCGCCGACGATGCTCATGCCGGCCATCAGCGGGCCTTCGATCACATGCAGCGGCCGCCCTCCCTTGGCGATGATTTGCTGGTAAGCCTCTTCGGTGTCTGCCACGATGAAGTCGGTGATGCCGTGCACCATGGCGTGGCTCAGACGCTGCTCCACGGTGACCGGGTGCTCCGGCGTGCCGCGCCACTCCAGCTTTTTGCTCTCATCCTTGGCCCCGCTTTTGGCAGTTTCGGCAATTTCCACCAGCCGTTCACCGGCATCGGGGCGGCGGTTCAGCACCACGTCTTCGACGCGTTCGCGCAGCTCGGGCTCCAGGTCGTCGTAGACGCCGACCATGCCGGCGTTGACGATGCCCATGTCCATGCCGGCTTGAATAGCGTGGTACAGGAACACGGTGTGGATCGCTTCGCGCACCGGGTCGTTGCCGCGGAAGCTGAACGACACATTCGACACGCCACCGGACACCTTGGCGCCCGGCAGGTTTTGCTTGATCCAGCGCGTGGCGTTGATGAAATCGACCGCGTAGTTGTTGTGCTCTTCAATGCCGGTGGCGATGGCGAAGATGTTGGGGTCAAAAATGATGTCTTCGGGCGGAAAATCGACCTCGTCGACCAGAATGCGGTAAGCGCGCTCGCAGATCTGGATCTTGCGCTCATAGGTGTCGGCCTGGCCCTGTTCGTCAAACGCCATCACGACCGCAGCGGCGCCATAACGGCGCAACAGCCTGGCATGCTGCTTGAAAGCGTCCACGCCCTCCTTCATGCTGATCGAGTTGACCACCGCCTTGCCCTGCACGCAGCGCAGGCCGGCCTCGATCACGCTCCATTTGCTCGAATCAATCATCACCGGCACGCGCGAGATGTCGGGCTCGGAGGCAATCAGGTTCAAAAAGCGCACCATGGCGGCCTGGCTGTCGAGCATGGCCTCGTCCATGTTGATGTCGATGATCTGGGCGCCGTTTTCGACCTGCTGGCGC
>NZ_JAMPXE010000152.1 GCF_023701345.1 Rhodoferax sp.
CCCCCCGCGCCGATGTCGCGGTTCGCTTGCAAAGCTTGTTTGAATCCACCAATCCCAATATCTGAATGGTCACTGGTTTGGCATACCAAGGCGTCTAGCGAGGTAGGCCCTGTGGGGGGCTGACGATTTCTGGTACTCCAGTATGAGGCGGTCGCCCCATCCGGCTGCCGCGCAGTTCACACCTAAAAATTCAAATGATCCCGATCCAGCCAGAAACTCCTTTGACAGATGCGCCTGTCATCACGCGCGACATCCAACACTACATGCGCCCCGGCACGCTGCAATTGCAGACGCTTCCGCCCCTGTCGCTCTACGTGCACCTGCCCTGGTGCCTGAAAAAGTGCCCCTATTGCGACTTCAACTCGCATGAGTTGCACGCCGCCGAGTTGCCCGAGCAACGCTATATCGACGCCCTGATGGCCGACCTGGAAGCCGCGCTGCCGCTGATCTGGGGCCGCAGCGTGCAAACCGTCTTCATCGGCGGCGGCACACCGAGCCTGTTCTCTCCGCAAGCCATCGACCAGTTGCTGGCCGGCATCCGGGCCAGGGTGCGGCTGGCGCCCAACGCCGAAATCACGCTCGAAGCCAACCCCGGCACCTTCGAGAAGGACCGTTTCAAGGCTTATCGTGCCGCCGGTGTCACGCGCCTGTCGGTGGGTGTGCAAAGTTTCAACGATGATTTTTTACGCGCGCTGGGTCGGGTCCATGACCGCGCCCAGGCCATCGCCGCGGTGGAAGAAGCAGCACAAGCGTTTGACACCTTCAACCTTGATTTGATGTACGCCCTGCCCGGCCAGACACTCGATCTGTTGCGCACCGATGTGGCAACCGCTCTGGCACTGGCCCCCAGGCATTTGTCCATTTACCACCTCACCATCGAGCCCAACACCTTCTTTGCCAAATTTCCGCCCCCTGCGGTCGATGACGATCTGGCCGCCGACATGCTGGACCTGATCACCGACATGACCGGGGCTGCCGGCCTGCAGCGCTACGAGGTCTCGGCCTACGCCCGCCCCGGCCACGCCAGCGTGCACAACATGAACTACTGGCAGTTTGGCGACTATCTGGGCATTGGCGCCGGCGCCCACAGCAAGCTCAGTTTTGCGCACCGGGTGGTGCGCCAGGTGCGTGCCCGCAACCCGGCGCTCTACATGACCCAGGCCCTGGCGGGTCAGTGTGTGGTGCAGGACGTGGATGTCAAGCGAGGCGAGCTGCCGTTTGAGTTCATGCTCAACGCGCTGCGCCTGGCGGGAGGGTTCGACCTGCCCCTGTTTGCCGAGCGTACCGGCATGCCGCTGTCGGCGCTGCAGGCCGGACTGAAACAAGCACAACTGCAGGGTTTGCTCATGGTGGAAGGCACCCACGTCCAACCCAGCGCACGCGGCTTTGATTTTTTGAACGACCTGCAAGCGCTGTTTTTACCTGCTGCGCGTTGAGATCGCTCCTGCTTACTCGGGCCGGCGGCAAGCCTTGAGCAGTGTGATGCCGCCATCCGAGGCCATCCAGTCGGCCATCGGCTGGCAGCGGACCAGCACACACACTTCGTAATCGGGCGTGAACTCCGAACGTGTCAGGCGCAGCTCAGGCGGGCTGGTGATCGCCGGAGTGTAGTGGTACCAGCCCTGGCGCAGCACCGCATCAGGCGGCGGCTCCATGCCGGCGGCTGAGCCGCGCACCCGGGCCTGCACCGCATGCAACAACGGCTGGCTGCTGAGCGGGTCCAGCCGCACCGCGTAGTCTTCTTCCCAACGCACTTTTTCAATCGAGTGGGTCCATGCCAGCGTGAACTCGGTCACCGGCACAAACACCACCGGGCTGCTGTACAGCGCGGCGGACAGGCTCAGGCAGATGCCCAGAGCACTCAATCGCCAACCCTCCGACCGTCACTAGGAGCGTCAGCGAGGCCGCACACGGACCTTGAACGTGAAACCGTCACTGCGAGCGAAGCGCGGCAGTCCATGCAGTCGGAAGTCATGGATTGCCGCGCTTCGCTCGCAATGACAGCCAATTCAATGCACGCGGCTGCGCCAGATGTGCCAGGCTATGAACACGGTAATCAGGCCCAGGCCCAACTCATCCGTCAAGGGCAAAGCCACCACCAGCAGGCTGGCCGACGCAACAGCTAGCACACGCTCCACCCAGTTCAGCGGCGTGATCAAAAAGCCAATGGCGCCCGCGCCCCACATGGCAATCGCCACCAGTGCCTTGAAGACAATCCAGGTGGTGTCGAGCCAGTCGCCGCTCTGCAGCATCAGCGCCGGGCTGTACACCGCCATGAAGGGCACGATGAAACCGGCAATCGCCACGCGCAGCGCCTGGATGCTGATCTTCAGGCCACTGACGCCGGCAATCGGCGCTGCCGCAAACGCCGCCAGCGCCACCGGCGGCGTCAGGTCGGCCATGATGCCAAAGTAAAAAACAAACATGTGCGAGACCAGCAGCGGCACGCCCAGTTTGAGCAGCACCGGCGCCGCCAGCGAGCTGGTGATGATGTAGTTGGGAATGGTCGGGATGCCCATGCCCAGCACCAGGCAGATCACCATGGTCAGCAGCAGCGCCAGAAACAGGCTTTGCTCACCCACGGCAATGATGCGCCCGCCCAGTTCGGCGGCCACACCCGTGAGGTTGATCATGCCGATGATGACCCCCACCAGCGCACAGGCAATCGCCACCGGCAAGGCATGGCGCGCGCCATCGACCATCGCCTGAATGGCCAGCTTGCGCGCATCGCCGCCCACGCGCCGGATCAGCGTGAAGGCCACCAGCAGTGCCACCAGGACAAAAAAGGTGCCCACGCCAAACTGGAAGAAGCCGGCACAGGCGAGCCCCAGCAACGCCCAGAACAGGCCGCGCAAGGCCATCGACGAGACACCGGTCATGACGGCAGCGCCAAAAATCAGCACCACCGTGAGCGCCAGCCCCACGGTGCCGGAAAACAGCGGTGTGTAGCCCGAGAACAGCAGCACCACCAGGCCCACCAAGGGCAACAACAGGTACCAGCGCAGCCGCACCGCCGTCCACGGATTGGGGCACTGGTCTTTGGGCAAGCCGTTGAGCCCCTTGCGGCCGGCTTCCAGGTGCACCATCCAGAAGGCGGTAATGAAATACAGAATGGCCGGAATCAAGGCCGCCTTGACGATCGCCACGTAAGGCACGTTGATGGTCTCGGCCATGATGAAGGCCACCGCCCCCATCACCGGCGGCATGATCTGGCCGCCCATGCTTGACGTGGCCTCGACGCCACCGGCGAAGGCCGGGCTGTAGCCAAAACGTTTCATCAGCGGAATGGTGAATTGCCCCGTGGTGACCACATTGGCCACGCCCGAGCCGTTGATGGTGCCCATCAGGCCCGACGAGATCACCGCCACCTTGGCCGGGCCACCGCGGGTGTGGCCGACCATGCCCATGGCAAAGTCATTGAACAGGTTGATCATGCCGGCCTGCTCCAGAAAGGCGCCGAACAGGATGAACAGGAAAATGTAGCTCGACGACACATAGGTGGGTGTGCCGTATATGCCCTCGGTGCCAAAGCCGAGCGTGCTGACGATCTGGTCGACGCCAAAGCCACGGTGCGCCAGGTCACCCGGCAGATGCTGGCCAAACAGGCCATAAAGCAGGAACACCCCGCAAATGATGGGCAAGCCCCAGCCCATGACGCGCCGGGCTGCATCAAACACCAGCGCCACGGTGACCACGCCAATCACCCAGTCCGTGGCAATGAGTTCACCGGCACGCTGCGTCAGATCGGCCTCGAACACCCAGTGGTAAAGGCTGAAGACAAAGCCGGTGAGGCCCAGCAGCCAGCCCAATACCTGGCCTTTGGCGGCATGCCGTGTGCTGTATTCAAACGGTGGGTACAGCGCAAAAATCAGCAGCAGCACAAAACCCACATGGACCGCGCGCACCACCTGGCTGGACAGGGGACTGAACGCCGCGGTGATGAGCTGGAAGCTGGAAAAAACCAGCGCCACCCAAAAAAGGGCACGCGCTAGCGTTTTGGTTTGGGGTTCGTGGTCATGGCTCATGAAAGTCTCTTGCGAAAGAACAAAACGAAATGAACGTCATTGCGAACGCAGTGAAGCAATCCATGGCGCCTGAATACATGGATTGCCGCGTCGCTGACGTTCCTCGCAATGACGGCCAGAAACCCGGCTTACTTGATCAGGCCCACTTCCTTGTAGTACCTGGCCGCGCCGGGATGCAGGGGCACCGGCATGCCCTTGATGGCATTCTCGCGCTTGATGGCCTTGGCCGCATTGTGGGCCGCGTACAGGGTGTCGATGTTGTCGTACATGGCCTTGGCCATCTGGTAGGCCAGCTCATCGGACACGCCCGAATGCGTCACCAGAAAGTTGGGAATCGCAGCGGTGGCGACATCAGCCGTTTGGCCCGCGTAGGTATTGGCCGGAATGATGGCTGGCTGGTAAGCAGCATCACCCACCTTGGCAACCACATCTGCCGGTACCGGCACCACCACGATCTTGATCGAGGTGGCGAGGTCGCGGATAGATGCCACACCCAGACCAGCGGATTGCAGGGTGGCATCGAGCTGACGGTTTTTCATCAGCTCGACCGATTCGCCAAAAGGCAAATACTCGACCTTGCCGAGGTCGGCATAGCTCAGGCCGGCAGCTTTCAGAATGGCACGGGCATTGAGCTCGGTGCCCGATTTGGCGGCACCCACAGAAATGCGTTTGCCCTTGAGGTCGGCCACGGTCTTGATGCCGGAGTCGGCATTGGCCACGATCTGGATGTAGTTGTTGTAGGTGGCAGACAGGCCGCGCAGTTTGTCGAGCTTGGTCTTGAAGCCCGCTTCTTCATCGCCCTTCCAGGCATCCGACACCGAGTCAGCCAGCGCCAGCGCCAGTTCGCCACGGCCGGCTTGCAGCAGGTTGAGGTTTTCCGCCGAGGCTTTGGTGACCTGCGCCGTCGAGCGGACATTGGGAATGGCCTTGGCATAAACCTGTGACAAGGCCACGCCCAGCGGGTAATACACGCCGCTTTGGCCGCCGGTGAGCACGTTGACAAACTGCTGCTGTTGCGCCAGCGCAGCGCTGCTGACGAGGGCCGCGCCCAGACTCAAGGTGAGTGCCATTTTTTTGATCAGTCGCATGGGTTTCAATCTCCGGTAATTGAGCTGTGGATGAATGTTCAGTGTGTTCTTATTATTATTGGCGAATTCGCCCGCCATGCGTGCTGGTGTTTTCCCCCGGTAAGCTGGATTCTTTTTTTGACCCGGCATGCGACACACCCGCTGGTCAAATCAAGTACGATTCCAGACTTGGACGACAGCTTGATTGCCGCTTCGCGGATTGACCGTCACCGTCAGCCCACCATCCTCAGGAGACCTTCCATGCACGCCACTGCCCTGTCAACCTTCCGGTTTTCGAAGAACACCTGCATTGCGCAAGCCCAGCCCAAGACGCAAGGCACGGTGACCGAGCAATCGCCCGGCATCGAGGTGATGACCGACCTGGCCAGCATCAAGGCGGCCACGATTGATCCGCACACATCGCTGGACCGGGCCGAACAGGCCATGATCCACCAAGGCGTACGCTCGCTCTTTGTGGTGAGCGATTTCCCCTGTGTGGATGGCCTCATCACACTGGCCGACCTGGGCGGCGAAAAGCCCATGCAGCAGATCAACGACCGCCATCTCCGGCGTCAGGACCTGTCGGTGGCCGATGTCATGACTGCGCTTTCCGCGCTGGATGCGCTGGACTACGATGAATTGAAATCAAGCACCGTGGGCCAGGTGATCGCCACCTTCAAAAAACTCAAACACAGCCATTTGCTGGTGGTGCAAGCAGCCACTGCGCAAGGCCCGGCCCGCATTCGCGGCGTCATCTCGCTCACCCAACTGGAGCGCCAGTTGGGCCGGCCGCTGCCGGAGGCGATGCCACAGCACTGATTCACCATGACAACACAACATCAACTCACCGACACCCAGACTCTGGGTTGGCAAGCCAAGCGGGCATCTGCATTCATGGCCAAAGCACCCGCAGCGACCCGGAACGCCGCGCTGCGCAGCCTCGCCAAACTGCTGCGCGCCAACGTGGATGCGCTGCAAATCGACAACGCCAAAGACCTGCAACGCGCTGTGTCCGCGGGCCTGGCAGCGCCCATGGTGGACCGGCTCAAACTGACCCCCGAGGTGATCGAAACCTGCGCCCAGGGCTGCGAGCAGCTGGCCGCCATGGCCGACATCATTGGCGAGATCACCGCCCTGCGCCAACAGCCCAGCGGCATCCGCGTGGGGCAAATGCGCGTGCCCATCGGCGTCTTTGGCATGATCTTCGAGAGCCGTCCCAACGTCACCATCGAGGCCGCCAGCCTGAGCATCAAAAGCGGCAACGCCTGCATCCTGCGCGGCGGCTCGGAAGCCATCGACTCCAACAGGGCGCTGGCCCGACTGGTGCAGCAGGCCTTGACCGAGAGCGGTCTGCCCGCCAACGCCGTGCAACTGGTGCAAACCACCGACCGCGCCGTGGTGGGCGAGCTCATCACCATGCCGCAGTATGTGGATGTGATCATTCCGCGCGGCGGCAAGGGTCTCATCGAGCGCATCAGCCGCGACGCCAAAGTGCCGGTCATCAAGCACCTGGACGGCAATTGCCACACCTACGTCGACGACCCCTGCGACCTCGCCATGGCCGTCACGGTGGCCGACAACGCCAAGACCAGCAAATACAGCCCGTGCAATGCCACCGAGAGCCTGCTGGTGGCACGCGGCGTGGCCGCAGCATTCTTGCCCTTGATCGGTGCCATTTATGCGGCCAAGGGCGTCGAGATGCGCTGCGACCCCGAGGCCCTGACTTTGCTGCAGGCCGACCCCCAAGCCATGGTGCTGCAGCCTGCCTCAGAGGCCGACTGGTATGAAGAATATCTGGCGCCCATCATCAGCATCAAGGTCGTGGCCGGTGTGGACGAAGCCATTGCCCACATCAACCAGTACTCCAGCCACCACACCGATGCCATCCTGACGCGTGACCACATGCACGCGCAACAGTTCCTGCGCGAAGTCGATTCGGCCAGTGTGATGGTCAACACCAGCACCCGCTTTGCCGATGGTTTTGA
>NZ_JAMPXE010000153.1 GCF_023701345.1 Rhodoferax sp.
GATCAAGGCCCGCATCGACATGCTGTCCACCGGCATCCGCACGCCGATCGGCATCAAGGTCTTTGGCAAGAATCTTGATGAAATGGAAACGCTGGCCCGGCAAATCGAGGCTGTGGTGAAAACGGTGCCCGGCACCAGCAGCGCCTTTGCCGAGCGCATCACCGGCGGCTTTTACCTCAACATTGAGCCCGACCGCGCGCAACTGGCGCGCTACGGCCTGACTGTGGGCGAACTGCTCGACGTGGTGGGCACGGCCATCGGTGGCGAAATGGTCACCACCACGGTGGAGGGCCGCGAGCGCTTCGGTGTCACGGTGCGTTACCCGCGTGAGTTGCGCGGCGACCCGCAGCAGATCGCCACCCAGGTGCTGGTGCCGACCATGGAAGGCGCCATGGTTCCGCTGGGCCAGTTGGCCAAAGTGGTGGTGGCCAAGGGCGCGCCCGGCATCCGCACCGAAAATGCGCTGCTGTCGGCCTACATCTACGTCGACATTCGCGACCGCGACATCGGCAGCTATGTGCGCGACGCGAAGAAAGCCGTGACCGAGCAAGTCACTTTCCCGAGCGGCTACTACGTCACCTGGAGCGGCCAGTTTGAAAACATGGAACGCGCCATCGAAAAAATGAAGGTGGTGATTCCGGTCACGCTGCTGTCCATCTTTTTGCTGCTGTACCTGAACTTCCGCCGTATCACCGAAACCCTGATCGTGATGCTGTCGGTGCCATTTGCCCTGGTGGGCGGGGTCTGGTTGATGTGGCTGTTGGGCTACAACCTGTCGGTGGCGGTGGCGGTCGGCTTCATTGCCCTGGCCGGTGTCGCGGCCGAGACCGGTGTCATCATGCTGATCTACCTCGACCACGCCTGGGAAGCCATCAAGACCAAGTGCCGGGCGGACGGGCGTGAGCCGGAGGTCGGTGACCTGTATGCGGCCATCATGGAAGGCGCCGTGGAGCGCGTGCGTCCCAAGATGATGACCGTGGTGGCCATCATGGCCGGCCTGCTGCCGATCATGTGGGGCACCGGCACCGGGTCTGAAGTGATGAGCCGCATCGCCGCGCCGATGGTGGGCGGCATGATCTCCAGCACGGTGCTGACGCTGGCGGTGATTCCGGCGATTTATGCGCTGGTCAAGCAGTGGCGGCTGAAAAGGGGGATGGAGGGGTGATTTTGGCTGGCAGTGTGCGATAGAGCGGCCATGCTGCTTGTCGTAAATTCACAGCCATAAATTTACCCCTGTTCAAGGTCCGTGTGCGGTATCGCACCGGATACGGGAGGCTCGCAATGACGGAAGCGGTCGTCTCTGCGTTCGCAATGACGCTGTTCTTGCACGTTCAACGGCTTGTAACCGTCTTTGAGTCATGATGAACCAGATGCGACAAGTGCGCGGAAGCGAGCTTCCCAGTCGTCTATCCAGCCCGTCATCACAACCCGGCCACCGTCACCACCTCGCGCCAGCCCGCAAGCTTGCGCTCAAAAGACCAACTGGCATTGGCCGGGCTGGTCGAGGGCAGCCGGTAGACCGGCAGACCCAGCGCACGCGTCACACGCGCGTGGCGAAAGCTTTCGCCACCATTGTGCGCAATCAGCCGCAGAGCGGGGCAACGGCGCAGCAGGCCGGCCAGATCATTGACCTGCGGCTGACGGATGGCCGCATCCAGACTGCCATCGCGCTCGCACGACGCATAGACGTCCCACAGGCCCAGCCCCTTGTCCAGCAGCCAGGCAACGCGTTGCTGGTACTGATCGGCGCCGGGCAGCGGGCTCGCCGGCCAAATGGCTTGCAGTAGCCGCCAGAAAGCATTTTGCGGATGGGCGTAATACTGCTGGCGCGCCAGCGAAGTAACGCTGGGAAAGCTGCCCAGCACCAGCATCCGGGTATGGTCCGCCACCAGTGGTGGCAAGCCATGGAGACGGGTGGACTCATTCACTGCAAACTCCGTTATTGAAGGGCTGGGACACATAAAGAAAACTGATGCGCCAGATTTTTCTGTACATCAAGGCACTATATTTCATGCTGTTGCATTTCCTTCAAGCATGACAAACCCGTGAACTGGCTCAAGAAACTCCTGCCCCGACGCCGGGCCCTGCCACCCGAGCAGCGCGCCAAAGACCTCATTGCCGCCATCGATGCTGGCGGTCTGCCGCTGAACGCGGCGCTGGTCAACGACATTGCCCGCAAGCTGGGGCTGGAGGTATCGCCCCGAGCCCGCATGGATGAGACCATCCCCCGCATTCGCATGGCGCTCAAGCGACTGGAAAGCCATCGATAAAGTGGCCGCATCGGCCTGCAAAAGTCGCAACCTTCAAAGTCGTTGGCCAATTTTTTACATCTGTAACTCGTACTGTTCAAAAACTGCCATTGCTGAAAATCCTGGGGGCAAGAACAGTGTCCTTGGAGTACGATGTATTTAAAACACTTAGCGCTTCAAGTTCAGGCCAGATCCCGATGACCAGGGCATAGCTCATCAGGAGCGCAACCAGGCTGATGAGGATCCGCTGTACGGCCGACGGTCGAAAATCAATCGTTTTGACTGAGGGTGAACGTGAGTAGCTCCAGCCCCAAGCACAGCCAACATACATCGCGATCCAAAGCTGACTGGTCGGCATCACGATCAGCCCCGAAACAAAACCATCGACCAAAATTGCCAACCCCGTCACAAGCCATGCCGTGTGCGTGTCCTGATCTTGCGCAGAGATAGTCTTGCGAAGTTGCCAGAGCTTGCGCATGGCCAGTGCGAGCACGCCGCACAGCAGGAGCAGTGCCGGCATTCCCCATTCGCTGGCCATCTGCAGCGGCCAGCTATGGGGGCTGGATCCCAATTGGAGATCGCGGCCATAGTGCGCAAAATGCACGGGACCGGCACCCAGCCAGGGGTTTTCGCGGATCATCTCCAGAGCCCGCGTCCAAAGCAACAGACGGCCTGAAGTCGGGTTTGCAAGGGTACGTCCCACGGTGGTGGGGAAAAAACCGAATGGTTCCAGGCCCTGTATCAGCGGAATCGCCACATAAAAAAACAGATAGCCAACCAGTCCTGCCAAGCCGGCAAGCAGCATGGCGCGACACCAGGTTCCTGCGGCCTGGCGCAGGCTGAACCAGACAATGGCAATGGCGAAAGTCAGGCCCACAAAAGTGCCGCGTCCGGCGCTCACAAAAAGAAGCATCCACCACAGGGCGGTGATCCCCCACCAGAAAAGCTGGCGGCCACGATCGGGCATGCGCGCCGCCAACAGCCCCAGCAGCGGTAAGGAGATGGTTTGCACATAATTAAAGGAACGGATGTTGCTGAAGCCAAATAATAGTTGCCAGGGCTTTGGCTGAACGCCGGCTTTGAGTACCGAGAAATAGATGGCAATAGCGAGTAATAGAAAGGCCGCACAAGCCAGCCCGCAGAGCATCAGCAGCTTGTCCAGCAACTGGTCGCCTTTGGCGCTGATTTCGGCAGCCACCAGCCACGCTACGCCGAGCAACAGGAAAAGGTTCGTCCACTCAAGAAACGCATGGCGCGGTGAATAGGCGGCGCCGCTGGAAACCAGGCCCAACAGAAAAAACAGCGCCAACAGCAGTGTGATCGGGCGGCTGAGAAGCTGCGGGATGGCTGAGCCCTTGATCCACTGAGACCAGACAAGACCGAGTGCGAAAAGCACACAGGAAATTTCGATAAGCCGCTGGTTGTCGTGAATTAATGCACCCGTCACCAATGGCAAAAACAGAAAAGGACTGATGACGAGCGACGCCGCGAGCCAAAACGGGAAAACCGATTTCAAATTGATGGCAACGGCCATGGAAGACGTCTCCTGGAGCGCGAAAACCTCAGGCGCGGGTTTCACGGCACAAATTCTACGGACTCATGCGAATTATCAATTCTGCTTTTTCGCCAAATCAGAAAAATGACCCTGCGAGTTCGAAACAAGTGCAAATCCTGATGAGAGATTCTCAACAAGGGTGCAGCGGACTCTCAAAGTGTTTGGTCGCTCATGGGGAGTGGTCAATGTTCAACTTAACAGGAGTGTCATCATGGAAAAATTTGTTCTTGCCACCCGCCGCTTCATGCGTGACGAGGAAGGTGTGACGGCGATCGAATATGGGCTAATTGCAGCGTTGATTGCTGTGGTCATTATTACGGCGGTTTCTGAGGTTGGTGATGAGTTGGTAAAGGTCTTCGAAGAAATTTCAAGTGAACTACAAGATGCTATTAGTGGTTGAGCAGGGCTTCTGATTCAATACGCTGTCCTTGCTGCCGGTGTGACCAAGTTCAAGCACCAGCAGTCTTGGGATGGCGCATGAAGGGTCTGATCTGACCCCAACCATGATAGAAAACGATGAAATTTCAACGCGGTGTCACTTCCATTGAATATGCCCTGATGGCATTCCTGATCGCCATCGCGATCATCGTAGGGGTTGGGGCAACAGGGGAAGCGAATGCACTGAACTGGTCCAAGGTCACTACAGCGGTTAAAGCGGTTAACAAGGCTTTGGGCTTATAGGGTATGTAGCAAACATAACAACATAAGAAAACAGAAGGGCGCCAAATGCAGTTCAATATCGTTCCAGAAGGATGGCAGGCCATGGGTCTTACCGCTCTGGCGCTGCTGGTGCTCGCCGCGCTGGTGTTCGACCTGCGCCAGCGGCGCATTCCCAACAAGCTGGTGTTGCTGATGCTGGGCGCTGGCTTTCTCATCAATCTCATCGGCCACCAAACCTGGCTTCAGGGTGCCGGGCTCTTCACCAGCTATCCAGGTGCCCTTGGCGCCAAAGGCGCGCTGCTGGGTGCGCTCACCGGGCTGGCCGTCTTTTTACCGTTTTACCTGCTGCGCGCCATGGGCGCGGGCGATGTCAAGCTGATGGCCGGCATCGGCAGCTTTGTCGGCCCGGTGGCGGCCATCAATGTGGCGCTTTTCATTCTGGTGGCTGGTGGCGTGCTGGCCGTGGTGCGCATGGTCTGGGTGCGTAAAACACAGTTGGTCCTGTTCAATGTGGTAACCGCGCTGGGTCAGATGGTACCCGGCTCGGTGGCCCGTTTTGACCCGGCCACCCAGTCTGCTGACCGCATGCCCTATGGCGTGGCCATGGCCGCTGGCCTGCTGGCCTATGGCGCGTGGATTTTCAGCGGTCACAACCCGATCGTCAATTTCTGAAGGCAAGCATCATGGAAGCGCTATCACACACCACTTCGCCGCTGCTCAGAGCCGAGCCACCCGACCCAACCGAGGTGCCGGTGGCCGAAGCGGCCAGTCTGCCAGCCGCCTTTCTGACCGACCTGGCACTGCGCCACTTTGCGCGGTTGGGCGAGCTCAAGCTGGTCCAGATCGCGCACCATCTTGGCATGGCCGTGCCTTTGGTTGATGGCTTGCTGTCAACCATGCGCAAACTTGGGTTGCTCGAAGTGCCACGCCGTGGCGATCTGGAGGGCGATGTCAGTTATGCCCTGACAGACACCGGCCAGCGGCTGGCGCGGCTGGCCTTTGAAAAATGCAATTATGTGGGCCCGGCGCCGGTCACCCTGCCCGAGTATGTGGCCCGGGTGGGCGAACAAAGCCAGCACCTGGCACCGGTGCGCGCCGCGCGCCTGCAGCAGGCCATGGACGACTTGGTGATCGACCCGGCCATGCTGCCCACGCTGGGCAGTGCGCTCAATTCGGGCAAGTCCATTTACCTTTACGGTGCCAGCGGCAGCGGCAAGACTTATCTGGCCGAGCACTTGGTCAAGACGCTGGAGGGCCATATTTTGGTGCCGCATGCCGTGTATGTGGACGGCGAGGTGATTCAGGTCTATGACCCTGTCGTGCATCACCCGGTGCCACCGGCCGCAACCCCAGCGCATGGCCTGGCGCGCGAGGTGCCGATGGACGGCCGCTGGGTGCTGATCGAGCGGCCCGTGGTGATTGCCGGTGGCGAGCTCACGCTGGACATGCTTGACCTGGCCTACGACCCGCACACCCGCCTGCATATGGCACCGCCGCAAATGAAGGCCAACAACGGCATCTTCGTGTTGGACGATTTTGGCCGCCAGCGGGTGGGCCCGTACGAGTTGATGAACCGCTGGATTGTGCCGCTGGACCGCCGCGTCGATTACCTGGCGCTCAACACCGGCACCAAGTTCACCGTGCCATTTGACGTGCGCGTGGTGTTTTCGTCCAACCTGGCGCCTGAAAAACTGGTGGACCCGGCCTTTGCCCGGCGCCTGGGCTACAAGATCCACCTGCTGCCGATGAGCGCGAACAGCTACCGCACCGTGGTGGTGCAGGCTTGCGCGCGCAGCGGCGTGCCGCCCGAACAGGCCGGCATCGACTACCTTGTCAACACGCTGCACATGCGCAATCTCATGCCTTTCCTGCCGAGCCTGCCGTTCGATGTGATCAGCAAGATTGCCGACCGCGCCCAATACCTGGAACAAGCCCCGCGCATGACGCCCGAACTACTGGACTGGGCGTGGGCCAATTATTTTGGTGGCAATGACCCATTAGCGCAGGCCGAAGCCAGCACGACCTTCAATCAAGGAGAGTGAAATGAAGAGCAAACGCGCAATCATCATGCTGACCCTGTCGGTGCTGCTTGGCATCGCCGCGGTCATGCTGGCGGCCCGCTGGATGGGCCAGCAGGCGGCCAGCGACAAAACCACGGTGCTGGTCGCCTCCCGCGACATGGATCTGGGTCAGGCCATCACACCCACCATGGTGCAGTCCGTGCCGTGGCCCACGGGCGCGGTGCCAGCGGGGGCCTTCGACGACCCCAAGAAGCTGGAGGGCCGCGTGGTGCGCATCAGCATTTTCAAGGGCGAACCGGTACTGGCGCCCAAGCTGGCCCCCGAAGGCACCAAGGCCGGGCTCGATTCCGTGATCAAGGCAGGGTACCGCGCCATCACCGTCAAGGTCAACGAGGTGGTGGGTGTGGCCGGTTTCCTGGCGCCTGGCAGTTATGTGGACCTGCTGGTCAACTTCAGGGATGAGCGCGACAAACCGATGTCGCGCGTGGTGCTGGAGCGCATCATGGTGCTCGCCATTGCGCAGGAGGCCCAGCGGCCTGATGAGAGCAAACCC
>NZ_JAMPXE010000154.1 GCF_023701345.1 Rhodoferax sp.
AGTTCGCGGCCGCCGCGGTCCACCAGCACCGCCAGCTTGACGCTGGCCGGGCGGCCAAAGTCAAACAGCTCGTTGAGCACCGCGCGCACCGTGCGCCCGGTAAACAGCACATCGTCGAGCAACAGCACATGGGCCCCGTTGACGTCAAACGGAATTTGCGTCTGCGCGCTGCTGGTCATGCCGCGACGGGCGAAATCGTCGCGGTGCATGGCCGACGAGATCACGCCAAACGGCTGTGCCAGGCCCAGGTCTTGGCGCAGGCGCTCGGCCAGCCAGACGCCGCCCGAGGCGATGCCCAGCAGCTGCGTGTCAGGCTGCAGCAGGGGGCGCAGGTTGCGCGCCAGATCGGCATACAGCGCCTCGGCATCAAGTGCCAGTGTGCTCATGGAATACTCCTTAAAAATTGTTCGAGAATGATGCAGGCCGCCGCCGCATCGGCATCGCGAGCACCCATCGAGTGGGCCTCGGTGGTGGTGTAGCGCTCATCGACCTCAAAGACAGGCAAGTTGAAGCGGCCCTGCAACTGGCGCGCAAAGCGGCGTGCCCGCACGGTGTTTTCGTGGGCGGCGCCGTCGGGGTGAAATGGCACGCCGACCACCAGCGCGTCGGGCTGCCAGGTTTTGAGCTGCAGCGCCACCTTGTCGAACCTGGCCTTGCCCTCGGCGGCGATCGTGCCCTGCGGCTGGGCTGTGCGCATAAGTCGGTTGCCCACCGCAAAGCCGGTGCGCTTGAGGCCGAAGTCCAGTGCCATGAAAGTTTGCAAATGGGCGGGTACCACCGGCTGTGGGTTGACGCTTGAGCTGTCGGTCAACGTGCTCATGCGTGTCCGGCGTCGGGGGCCAGCATCCAGGGCTCCAGGCCCAGCAGCTTGAGCGCCTGTGCGTAGCGTTCAGGCACCGGCGTCTCAAAGATCAGCCGGGCGTCGGCCTCGACCGTGAGCCAGCTGTTGTCACCCAGTTCAGACTCCAGCTGGCCCTCACCCCAGGCCGAATAGCCCAATGAAATCAGCACATTGCGTGGCCCGCCGCCGGTAGAGATGGCCTCCAGCACATCGCGCGAGGTGGTCATCTCCAGGCCACCGGGGATCACCATGGTGCTGGCATAGACCGGGTGCTCGGGTTGCTCGTCATCGGCAAAGGTGGCCTCGTGCAAGACAAAGCCGCGCTCGGTCTGCACCGGGCCACCAAAAAAAACGGGGGCGGTTTGCAGGTCGGGGCGGCTCAGTGGCAGCGCCACCTTGTCAAACAGGCCCTTGAGGTCAATGTCGCAGGGTTTGTTGATGACCAGCCCCAAGGCCCCCCGCGGGCTGTGCTCGCACAAATAAACGACACTGTGTTCAAAGAGCGGATCCTGCAGGCCGGGCATGGCGATCAAAAAATGATTCGTCAGGTTGATGGGGGCAGAATCAGAAGACATGGAACAATTTTAGCGATGAACATGGACCAAAATTTTTCAACCGGCCTGATATGGTTCCGGCGCGATTTGCGCGTCCGGGACAATGCCGCGCTGCACCTGGCGCTCTCCCGGTGCCGCCAGGTTCACTGTGTTTTTATTTTTGACAAGGCAATTCTGGCGGGCCTGCCACACGCTGACCGGCGCGTGGAATTTATCCGCGAATCCCTGGTGGAACTTGATGCGACATTGCGTCAACTCAGTGGCAAGGCGGATGCCGGCCTGATCGTGCGCCATGCGGTGGCCAGCAATGAGCTGCCCCGGCTGGCGGCGCATTTAAAAGTGCAGGCCGTGTTTGCCGCGCGCGACTACGAGCCACAAGCGCTGGCACGCGATGACTCGGTGCGCGAGGCCCTGGCGCAAGCGGGCTGCGCGTTTTTTACCTGCAAGGACCAGGTCATCTTTGAAGGCCGCGACGTCCTCACCCAGTCCGGCACGCCCTACGGCGTCTTCACGCCCTACAAAAACAACTGGCTGAAACGGGTGGCGCCCGAAGACCTGGCGCATCATGACAGCGCGCCGCTGGGGCAGCGCCTGAGCGAGCGACCGCCCGGATTGCAGCAGCCCGTGCCCAGCCTGAGCGACATCGGCTTTGCAGCCACCAACCTGGCCAGCCTGAAAATTCCCACCGGTGAGCGTGGTGGCCAGGCCTTGTTCGAAGCCTTTTTTGAGCGCATGGACGACTACCACGCCACGCGCGACTTTCCGGCGCTCAAGGGGCCGAGCTACCTGGGCGTGCACCTGCGTTTTGGCACCGTGTCGATCCGCCAGCTGGTGCGCATTGCCCTGCAGCGCCAGGCGGCTGGCAGCGCGGGCGCGGCCGTGTGGCTCAGCGAACTGGTGTGGCGCGATTTTTACTTTGCCATTCTGGCCAATTTCCCGCAGGTGGCACGGCAAGCCTTCAAGCCCGAATACGACGCTATTTCCTGGGAGCAAGGCCCCCACGCCGACGCCCTGTTTGCGGCCTGGTGCGAAGGGCAAACGGGCTACCCGCTGGTCGATGCCGCCATGGCGCAGCTCAACCAGACCGGCTACATGCACAACCGCCTGCGCATGGTGACGGGCAGTTTCCTGGTGAAGGATCTGGGGCTGGACTGGCGCTGGGGCGAGCGCTACTTTGCCGAGAAGCTCAACGACTTCGACCTGTCGGCCAACAATGGCGGCTGGCAATGGGTGGCTTCCAGCGGCTGTGATGCGCAGCCCTACTTTCGCATTTTCAACCCGGTCAGCCAGAGCGAAAAATTTGATCCGCAGGGCAAGTTCATCCGCCGCTACCTGCCGCAACTGGCCAAGCTGTCCGACCAAGCCATCCATGCGCCCTGGGCGGCCAAACCGCTCGATCTGCACATGGCCGGCGTGGTGCTGGGCCGGGACTACCCGCACCCCATCGTCGCGCACGACGTGGCCCGGGCCAAGACCTTGCAGCGTTATGCGGTCGTCAAGAAGTCAAGCCCACAGACGCTTCAAATTTGAACCATCTCGAAATCTTCCTTGCGGGCGCCGCATTCGGGACAGGTCCAATTGAGCGGCACATCGCGCCAGGCGGTGCCGGCGGGCACGCCATGCTCGGGATCACCCACTTGCTCGTCATAAATCCAGCCACAAATCAGGCACATCCAGGTTGTCGATTGCGTCACAGCGTCCAAGGCCTTCCAATAGAATGTCAATTTACCTATGCGTCAGACTGATTTCTTCAGCCAGCCTCGGTATCCATCACCTAATTTTGCCTCAATAGAACCATGACACCCTCCACCGACCGCAATGCCACTTTGTTTGCCCGTGCTTCTCAAGTGATCCCGGGCGGCGTCAACTCCCCCGTGCGCGCTTTTCGCGCGGTCGGCGGCACACCGCGCTTCATCAGCCGGGCTCAGGGTGCCTACATGTGGGACGCCAACGGCCAGCGCTACACCGACTACATCGGCTCATGGGGCCCGATGATTCTGGGCCACGGCCACCCGGCGGTGGTGGAAGCGGTGCAAAAAGCGCTGCTCGAAGGCTTCTCTTTCGGCGCCCCGACCGAACGCGAGGTGGAACTGGCCGAAGCCATTTTGAAGCTGATGCCGAGCATGGACATGGTGCGCCTGGTGAGCTCCGGCACCGAAGCAGGCATGAGCACCATCCGCCTGGCGCGCGGTGCCACCGGGCGCAGCAAACTCATCAAGTTTGAAGGCTGCTACCACGGTCACGCTGACGCGCTGCTGGTGAAAGCCGGTTCGGGCCTGGCCACCTTCGGCAACCCGACCAGCGCCGGCGTGCCGCCCGAAGTGGTGCAGCACACGCTGGTGCTGGAATACAACAACATCGAACAACTGGAAGCCGCTTTTGTCGAACAGGGCAAGGAGATTGCCTGCCTGATGATGGAGCCGATCTGCGGCAACATGAACTTCGTGCGCGCCAGCGTGCCGTTTGTGAAACGCTGCCGCGAACTGTGCACCCAATACGGCGCGCTGCTGGTATTTGACGAGGTGATGACGGGCTTCCGCGTGGCGCTGGGTGGCGCGCAAAGCGTCTATGCCAAAGAAATCCCCGGCTTCGAGCCCGACATGACGGTGATGGGCAAGGTGATTGGCGGCGGCATGCCGCTGGCCGCTTTTGGCGCCAAACGCGCGGTGATTGAACACCTGGCGCCGCTGGGCTCGGTCTACCAGGCCGGCACCTTGAGCGGCAACCCGGTGGCCACGGCCTGCGGTTTGGCGACGCTGAATGAGATCACCAAGCCCGGCTTTTATGACGATCTGGGCCGCAAAACCCGCGCCCTGATCAGCGGTTTGAGCGACGCGGCAAAGGCCGAAGGCGTGCCGTTCTGCGGCGACTCCGAGGGCGGCATGATGGGCTTTTACTTGCTCGACACCCTGCCCAGCACCTACAGCCAGGTCATGAAGACCGATGGCGCCAGATTCAACCAGTTGTTCCACGGCCTGCTGGACCGTGGCGTCTACATTGCGCCCGCGCTGTACGAAGCCGGCTTTGTCAGTGCCGCGCACACCGATGCCGACATTGCCGAGACCGTGGCGGCGGCACGTGAAATCTTCAAACTGCTTCCGAAGTAATAACTTGTTGCCAAAGTTTTAACGGTCTCAAGACCTGCTTGAGAAACATTGCCACGCCCTGGCAATGCAATGAAAGCGCTGACGGCTTCGGGCCCGTTGTTGACTTTCGCCTCGCTCCAAAGCAGTCGTAACGTTGGAGGTAACCGGCGACCCACAGGCGGGCGAAGCCCGCCGCAGGGACGTCCGCGTTGACCGACCTGTTAGGTGGCTGATTCGGCATTCGCGTCAAGAGCCATCCAGCTTACGAAATACGCGGTCCATCGCCTGCTTCGCACGATCGGCGTGCATCCACAACTCAAAGTGTTTCGGTATGAGATCGCCACACCTTAACCAGTGCGCTCCAATGAGCGTCTTCTCATCATCGGAAGTATTGGCCATGCCGTCTAACTCCGCAACTTCCCTGCCCCTCGCCAGCGCGGCGCCAGCATTGCTTAGACTCGCGACGTGCTTTAGGTCGACGACGCTAGCAAGAGCAAGGTAGCTGGCGTCCTTTGAAATTAGGCGGAATTCTTCTTCCTTTGCAGTCTCAAACCTCCAAGTCACCTCCTGCAATGCAGAGGCACCTGTCGGCCCAAACATTCTGGTCATGACGCTCCACGCGAGCCTGTCTGCCCGTTTGTCTTCCCTGACGCAGCACATTGCCTCGTGCTTTGCTCTGAGTAGGATGAATACAGCTGTCTCCGGAAAGCTTGCGTAAAACCGCCCGAGGTCACTTCGCTCTGAGCGCGAAAGCCTGTACAAATCAACGCAGAACAGGAAACTGAGCGTGCGCACCATGCTTGCGTATGGACGGTCCCACCGCCGCCATAGAAACTCGGGCGAAATGAACTGTCGAAGTTTTGCACGCACAAGTCTTCCCCCTTATAGACCTGGCAGCCTGCGCTGCGCAATGGAAATGAGCTCCCGTGCGGCCCGCACTTCTGCCACGTCGCGTTGGCGATGACCGGCGGACAGTAAGGCGGCGAAGCCTGACGATAGGATGTCCGTGGCGATTGACCTATTACGTTGCATGCTCATAGGGTACCGGACGCTATGCGCTGGCAGGCAACATGTTCCTCGACAACATCGTAGCGCCATTGCCAAGAGCTGTACAGGAACGGCGTTCCTCCCTCCTTCTGCTTCACTTGGGCCTGAACGACGAACACAGTCCCGACAGGATACTCCTCGCGCATGCGCGCTGAACACGCGACGTGCATGTCGGTCGGGAAGCCTTGGCCCGGAAGTGGCTGGGCGCGTATGCGCTTGGATGAGGGCTCGCCGTAGTTCCAATACGTCTCAATTGCAACGCGCCGGTAGTAGCCCATTTCGGCAACCTAACGCGCTAGCCCAGAGGCGCGGAGCCGGCTTGCCGGCGGAGCGTCCCACTGGAGCGCCTTGTTGGGCCGTTTTCCGAAAATCATCGGCAATAGCTTCCGACAGACGAAACTGCAGACTCGTAGTCACTGTATGAATTCTTGACTCGGCGAAATTCGGAGCTGCAGTCATCACTGTAGTTTTGCGATTCGGCGCAGCTCCGAAGGCGGCGCGCGTAATCGGCAAGCTCAGATGCTGAGCTTTCAGCTCGGGAAAGGGCATCTTGGCAATCAGACGATTTGTCGTTCCCAGATTTCCGTGCTTTAACTCGCTGATAGATGATGATTACTTCTTGCTGTTCTTGAGGCGATAGTTGCTCGAGCTTCTTTGTTCCTCGCATGATCTCCTGATAGTTCTTCACGCCACGCTGAAGGTCTTGTGAGTGAACAGGAAAAGAAGCAGGCACTCCAAAAGCCAATATCAGGGAGATTAATGTTCTGATTGGGTTCTTCATTCTCTATTTGTTCGACGTGAATTGGGAGATGCTTCTAATTTTTTGGAAGTGGGTTGCGTTCGATTAAGCCCCACAAAGGTTGGCCGTTTTCAGATGCACGCGCCCCTACTTCAAGCAGTAGCCTTTTTGTTGTTTCTTCATCGGCGCCAATTACGTGCATAAGCGTTTCGAGTTTTCGCCATTTATCATTCGGAGACCGCAGCATTTCAAGTAGCAGGTCTTTTCTTGGTTTATCTTTATTGGCCGCCGCTCTCTCTTGGAGGAAGTGCGAAAGCCACTGAACAGCGATTGTGGCAATAGAGCCGATAACGGCACCTGCGACGCCTATTAGTGCGATGACAATTGATTCGCTCATGATTGTGAGCGCCCAACGTAATGTACACCGCAAAACCTGCGTATTAATCTGGACATGAAATCCTCCGGAGAATGGCTCGTAACTTGGTTTTCGGTGTTCTTTTAGATTTTTATACAGGTATAAAAATTCCGACTAACCACGCAAATCGTTTTCGTGCAATTCTAGGCTTTTGGCAAGCTGATACCAGAGTTGGGAGCGCACCTCGACCGTCCGCTTCCGCTGCAAACCTATCCTCCACAAGCATCAAGACTTGCGTCATTCACCACATAGGACGCCTGCACAGATTGGGGCATGGGTCCCCGCCGATTTCTGGGCGTTTGACAGTATGA
>NZ_JAMPXE010000022.1 GCF_023701345.1 Rhodoferax sp.
AGGGACTTGTAGCAAGCCGCGCATTTTAGAATGCAGCAGCAGCATTGCCCTGACGCCTGCATTTATTCCTTTATTTAACATGCACAAACTCGTTTTGATTCGCCACGGCGAATCCACCTGGAACCTGGAAAACCGCTTTACCGGCTGGACCGACGTGGACCTGACCCCTGAAGGCCTGGAGCAAGCCAAAAACGCCGGCCGCCTGCTCAAAGCCGAGGGCTATGAATTTGACATTGCCTACACCAGCGTCCTGAAGCGCGCCACCCGCACCCTGTGGCATGTACTCGACGAAATGGACCGCACCTGGCTGCCGGTGGTCAACAGCTGGCGCTTGAACGAACGCCACTATGGCGCGCTGCAAGGCCTCAACAAAGCCGACATGGCCAAACAGTATGGCGATGCCCAGGTGCTGGTCTGGCGGCGCAGCTACGACACGCCACCGCCGGCGCTGGAACCCACCGACCCGCGCAGCGAGCGCAGTGATCTGCGTTATGCCAAGCTCGCCCCTGAGCAGGTGCCGCTGACGGAGTGCCTGAAAGACACCGTGGCTCGCGTCATGCCGTTCTGGAACGAAGCACTGGCCCCCGCCCTACGGCTGGGCAAACGGGTGGTGGTGGCGGCCCATGGCAACTCGATCCGGGCGCTGGTGAAATACCTCGACAACATTTCGGACGACGACATCGTCGGCCTGAATATCCCCAATGGCATCCCCCTGGTCTATGAACTCGACGACGAGCTCAAACCGATTCGCCATTACTATCTGGGCGACGCAGCGGCTGCGGCCAAGGCGGCTGCGGCCGTTGCAGCCCAGGGAAAACAGTAATTTTTTGCGGTAGCACGGAACCCTGGCGGAGTGCATCACTCCAAACGGTTCATGCTTAAGCGCTCACAGGGTCTGGAAACACAATGGGTCACAAATTAAAAGTCGCTGGCTGGATCTCGGTCGGCGTTGTCGCCGGTGCACTGACCACCGTCTCTTTGCAGACGGTGGCGCGGGGCGCGCTGGCCCCCTTGCCGCTGGAAGAGCTGCAACAATTGGCAGCCGTCTTTGGCATGGTCAAGACCAATTATGTCGAGCCGGTGGACGAAAAAAAGCTCATCACCGATGCCATCGCCGGCATGGTGGCCGGGCTGGACCCGCACTCGGTGTATCTGGACAAGAAAGCGCTGAAAGACTTCAACGAAGGCACCACCGGCAAATTTGTCGGCGTCGGCATTGAAATATCGCAGGAAGACGGACTCATCAAGGTGGTGTCACCGATTGAAGACTCTCCGGCCGACCGCGCCGGACTCAAGCCCAATGACCTGATTGTCAAAATTGACGACACGCCCGTCAAAGGCATGACGCTCAACGAAGGCGTCAAGCGTATGCGCGGCGAACCCAATACCAAGGTGGTGTTGAGCATTTTCCGCAAGGACGAAAACCGCACCTTCCCGGTCACCATCACGCGTGAAGAAATCAAGACCCAAAGCGTCAAGGCCAAGCTGATTGAGCCCGGCTTCGCCTGGGTGCGCATCAGCCAGTTCCAGGAACGCACCGTGGCCGACTTCGCGCGCAAGGTCGAAGAGATCTACAAGCAGGAGCCGCAGCTCAAAGGCCTGGTGCTCGATTTGCGCAATGACCCCGGCGGCTACCTGGATGCCGCAGTCGCCATTTCGGCAGCCTTTCTGCCTGAAAACGTGACCGTGGTGTCGGCCAATGGCCAACTCGAAGACAGCAAGTTCGTCTACAAAGCCTCGCCGCGCTATTACCAGCGCCGCAGTGGCACGGATCCGCTGAAACGCCTGGAAGAAGTCACACGCGGTGCGCTCAAGACCGTGCCACTGGTAGTGCTGATCAACGAGGGCTCGGCTTCGGCCAGTGAGATTGTGGCCGGCGCCCTGCAAGACCACCAACGTGCCAAGCTGCTCGGCAACCAGACCTTTGGCAAGGGCTCGGTGCAAACCGCGGTCTGCCTGGATTCGGCTTTCCGCATGGACAACTGTCCCACGGCAGCGCTCAAGCTCACCACCAGCCGCTATTACACGCCGAGTGGCAAGTCGATCCAGGCCAAGGGCATCGTGCCTGACGTGATGGTGGACGAAAGCGCTGACGGCAACCTGTTTGCCGCCCTGCGCACGCGCGAGGCCGATCTCGAAAAACACCTGTCCAGCGGCCAGGGCGATGAAGTCAAGGACGCGGCGCGTGAAAAAGCCCGCGAAGACGCCCGCATCAAATTTGAAGAAGAAATGAAAAAACCGGCGTCCGAGCGTCGTTTGCCCGAATTGGGTTCGGCAAAGGATTTCCCCCTGACCCAGGCCTTGAACCAGCTCAAAGGCCTGCCTGTGGTGGTCAGCAAGACCCTGGTCGAGCGACTCGAAGCGCCCAAAGATAACTAAGGGCTGGCATGACCGATGACGAGTTGCTGCGCTACTCGCGCCACATCCTGCTCAATGAGCTCGGGATCGAAGGCCAGGAGCGCATCCTGGCGGCGCAGGTGCTCATCATTGGCGCCGGTGGTCTGGGTTCGCCGGTAGCGCTGTACCTGGGCTCGGCCGGCGTCGGCCACATCACCGTGGTCGATCACGACACGGTTGACATGACCAATCTGCAGCGTCAGGTGGCCCACACGGTGGACCGGGTCGGCAGCCCCAAGGTGCAGTCGATCCAGTTCGCCATTGCCCAATTGAACCCCGGCGTGCAAGTGACGGCCATCGCCCAACGCGCCGATGCCGCACTGCTGAACCGACTGGTCGCCCAGGCGGACGTGGTGCTCGATTGTTGCGACAACTTTGCCACCCGGCAGGCCATCAACGCCGCCTGCGTGGCGCACCAAAAGCCGCTGGTCTCGGGGGCTGCCATCCGTTTTGACGGCCAGTTGAGCGTGTTTGACGCGCGCGACGCCTTGTCGCCTTGTTACGCCTGCGTGTTCCCGCCCGAGGCCACTTTTGAAGAAACCCGCTGCGCCACCATGGGCGTCTTTGCGCCACTGGTGGGCATCATCGGCACGATGCAGGCGGCCGAGGCGCTCAAGCTGATCAGTGGTGCCGGCCGCCCCCTGACCGGTCGCTTGTTGATGCTTGACGGCCGCGCCATGGAATTCACCGAAGTTCGCATCAGCCGCCACGCCGCTTGCCCGGTGTGTGGCACGCCCCACGCGCCTGTGCTGCCCTGAACACTCAACGCGCAGCCTGACAGGGACCGTAGCGCTGGCGAAAATCGCGCGGCAACAGGGCTCCAGGGTCAGAAAACAGACCAAATCCGGCCGCGCGTGCCGAGGCTTCCTCAATCGCATACGGGCCCGGACTGCCGCGCCAGCGGCTCGACCAGGCATGGCCGGCACTGACCAAAGCCGCGCCCACATCACGGCCATCGACACGCAGCCGGGCCAGGCCGCGGCCGTAAGTGTCCTGAAAATTGACCTGCACCTGCACCGGCTTGCCTGCCACCAGTCCCTGCAGCGCCGCCCGTGCCGCGAGGCCCCCCGCCTGACACAACTCGGGCGCATCCAGCCCCAGCAAGCGCAGCTTTCTGGGTGCAACGCCACGCCCGGGTTTGACCCACAGGGTGTCGCCATCGGACACATGGGTCACTTCACCAATCCAGACCTTGGCCAGCGCACAGCTTGGCAGCAGCCAGCACAGGCATATTATTTTTCGCAACATGGCAAGCCTCAGGCACTCACGATCCAGCCTTCCAGCGGATCCATGTCGGGTGGCAAGCCATACAGGGCGTCGCCCGCGTCATGCCGCGTTTGCGCCCATGCCGCCTGCATCAGACACAGCACGGCGTCCAGCGCATCACCACGGGCATCGTCGGCCAAGGCGTCTCGCTGCGCATGGGTCAGCTTGAGGCGCAAATCCAGCCGGGTATGGCCCTGCTCCAGCGCCGTGATCAGATCTTTGCGGGCAATCAAACGCTCGAGCGTCTGCCGCGCCTTGTCGTCGGCTTTGTAACTGCGCTGTCCCAGCACTTCGCGCGCCAGCATGCCGGGGTAGCCCTCCAGCGCGATCTTCAGGGGCTGGCTGGTGTCTTCTGCGGCAAGCGGCATGCCCGCAGACAAACCCGGCAGCGTGACACCGGCCTGCAGCAGCAAGGGAACACCGGCATGCAACATGAACGCCACCGGCGGATTGACCCATTTCATGCTCGGGCTCGATCCGGCGGGCCCATCGGTCGCGCGATGGGCAAACTTGCCACCGACCGGGCGGTCATTGCAAAAAGTCGCAAACGCCTGGCGAATCTGATCCCGGCTCAAGGCGCCGTAATGCGCCATGCAGGCAGCCCAGCCGGTCGGCCAGCCCAGCGTTTGCACCAGTTCCCGCGGCAATCCAAATGGCAAATCAAAAGCACCAACCCAGCTGTGGGCTTGTTTCAGCCAATTCGAAAAGGCCGAAAGCGAGGCAAAACGCTCCAATCTTGAGAGCTGAACGCGCCCCTGGCGCAGTTCCCCAATCGCTAAAACAATGGTTTTTTTGGGCGTCGGTGCGCTGGAAAAATCACAACCCACCAGCACAGGGGCAGGCACAGCTCAAGCGCGGCCAATGATGGAGGCCGTGGCCATCAGCTCTTCGAGCAAGGCCAGGGAAACAAGACCCGAGACCGAATAAGGATCGAGTTCGGGTTTTTCAGCGTATTTGAGCAAAATGGACGCATTGATGCGGTTCATGTTGACCTCTCCCATGGTCCAGCCGGCAAAGCGCCGCTCGGAGATTTCTTCGTAGTGCAGCAGCACCACGTCCTTGTGGCGCGGGTCACGCTGGATGTGCCCATACAGTTCACTGATCGCCATGCGTCCACCTTCAATGGCTTGCAGAAAAATGCCGCCGCCGTAACACAGGACACCGGTGACACCGGCACACGGATTGTGGTCACGCGACTGATGCAAAATGGATCCGATAGCCTCTGGACTGGTGTCCAGCGCCCGGCTGGCATACAACAAACGAACCAACATGATTAACCTTTCTGGGGAATCAAGGACAAAAATTCACGACGCAAATTGGCGTCTTTCAGGAAGCTGCCACGCATCACCGAGTTGATCATCTTGCTGTCAACGTCCTTGACACCGCGCCAGCCCATGCAAAAGTGCGTGGCCTCCATGACAATGGCCAGACCATCGGGTTGTGTTTTTTGCTGAATCAGGTCAGCCAGTTGCACCACGGCTTCTTCCTGAATTTGCGGGCGGCCCATGACCCATTCGGCCAGCCGTGCGTATTTGGACAAGCCGATCACATTGGTATGCTCGTTGGGCAGCACACCAATCCAGATCTTGCCCATGATCGGACAAAAATGGTGACTGCAAGCGCTGCGCACGGTGATGGGCCCCACAATCATCAGCTCGTTGAGGTGTTCGGCATTGGGAAACTCGGTAATGGGCGGTGCCTTGACATAGCGGCCTTGGAACACCTCATTGAGGTACATCTTTGCCACGCGGCGCGCCGTCTTGTCGGTGTTATGGTCATGCTCGGCGTCAATCACCAGACTGTCCAGAACACCTTTCATCTTGGCTTCCACTTCGTCGAGCAAAAGTTCAAGTTCGCCAGGTTCAATGAAGTCGGCAATGTTGTCATTGGCATGAAAACGCTTGCGCGCGGCCAGCACGCGCTCACGGATTTTGACGGAGACCGGCGTGCCTTCTTCGGGGGGAGCTGAATTCATGGGTTAAGTGCGCAGTAAATGAATATCAATTGATGTTAGCAGTCTTTTTATGAAGCGGTTATTCGACTAAAGCGCTTGTTACCAAAGCCAATTAAGCTATTTAATCAATAGCGTTTTCCATTGATGAACAGTAATGCGCGCATGACCACATAGGCTACCCTGTCCAGCATGCGCTGCACGCGTGGCCGGTTGGCATATTCTGCGGGATCCACCCGTGTGCCAGCCACCTGCATGGCATGCTCCAGGCGTGCCTGCAAATCCTGCGCAAACGCCACGTCATCGACTACTACATTGGCCTCGCGTGCCAGCAACAGGCTCAAGGGATCCAGGTTGGAGGAGCCCACGGTGGCCCAATGACCATCAATCACAGCGACCTTGGCATGCAAAAAACTTACATGGTATTCCGTGATCTCGACCCCGGCGGCCAGTAATTTGCCATACACCATGCGCGCCGCATGAAACTGCATGAAGTACTCATAACGCCCTTGCAACAACAAACGTACCCGAACCCCGCGCTGCGCCGCGTGCATCAAGCCTTGGCGAATTTTGCGTCCTGGCAAAAAGTAAGCATTGGCAATGATGATGTCGTGTTGTGCCTCACCGATGGCTTGTCGATAGGCCCGCTCGATGCGGGTGCGGTGGCGCAGGTTGTCACGCAAAATCAGGTCGGCTCGGGTCTGCGCCGGTACGGCAAGCGCTGGCGTCGCATCAGACGCATCAGCGTGCACCATCACTTCAGGCGTCAGTTTGGCCGCTTCATGCAAAGCTTGCCAGGCTGCGGTCAAATCCCCCTGCCGCACGACACGCGTGGCTTGCAAGCGCAACCAGAATTGCAGCAGGGCGGCGTGAGCTGATTCAACCAGCGGGCCGGTCACGCGCACGGCAAAGTCAAACCGGGGCGACTCCAGGACACCGTGATTGGGGTCATAGAAATCGTCCAGCACATTGATGCCACCACAAAAAGCGACGCGACCATCCACCACGCACAGCTTACGGTGCAAGCGCCGCCAACGACTTGGAACGACCAGACCCATGCGTCCCAAGGGCGAGAAAATGCGCCACGACACGCCAGCCGCCGAAAAACGATCCGCCCATTCGGGACTCAAACTGTCGGTGCCGGCACCATCCATCACGACGAACACCTTGACGCCGCGAAGGGCGGCGCGCTCCAGCGCATGCGCCACCAACGCGCCAGAAGCCTCGACATTGAAAATATAAGTCTCCAGGCGAACCTCATTCACGCTGCGCTCGATCGCTTGTACCAGCGCCGAAAAGAATTCCTGTGAGCCCTGCAACAAATCGACCTGATGACCGGGTGCAAACATGGCGCGAATCAGACCACAGGCAGGGCAAATTCAGCGATCAGGGGCAAGTGGTCTGACATGCGCCACCAGATGCGCCCCCGCGGCACCATCAGACCCAGCGGCTTGAGGCCGCGGGCAAACACATAATCCAGCTGCGCCAATGGCAAACGCGACGGGTAAGTTGGCTCCCTTGCGTTCCAGCTGCGCAAGCCTGTCTGCGCCAGCGCCAGTTGCACGCTTGTACCCCAATCGTTGAAGTCACCAGCGACCAGCAAGGGCGCAGACGCGGGTATTTCACGCTGGATAAAGCGCTGCAATTGCGCCACCTGACGCACCCGGCTGGCCTTGACCAAGCCCAGATGCACGACCAGCACGTGCACCATTTGCCCGTGCACATCCAGCGTGACATGCAAAAACCCGCGCTGCTCCAGGCGGTGATCCGACATGTCTTCATGCTGATGGGTCAGCACCGGCCAGCGTGACAACAGCGCATTGCCATGCTCACCATGGCGTGTGATGGCATTGGTGCGGTACACCGCCTCGTAGCCCTGAGGCGCCAAAAAGTCGGCTTGCGCCAGCTCGGGCCAATGTGGAAACCGTTTGGCCTCAAGACGGTTGCTGTACCGCACCTCTTGCAGGCACACCACATCGGCATCGAGCGACTCCACCGCCAGACCCAGATTGTGGATTTCCAGGCGCCGCGCCGGTCCCAGGCCTTGCACTCCCTTGTGAATGTTGTAGGTAGCGACCCGGATGATGTTCATGGCTGACCTGACTGCTGAAAGAATCTTGGCAACAGCAGGCAGGCTTCGGCGTTGGAAGGTGAGAAACAGGCCTCTGCCGCCAACTTGTAGGGCAGCCACTGGAAGGCAGTGTGCTCATGCGGACTCAGCCGCACCGGGGTGCCTGCCGGCACCTGCAAGCCAAACAGGTGTTCGGTGTTGTGCCTCACGCCGGGTGCATAACGATGCAGCCAACGCGGATAAATCTCATACACATTTTCCAGCTGCCAATCCTGCAGCTGATCTGCCAGAGCTGCGCCCGGCGCGCAGTCAATACCCGTTTCTTCGAACACCTCGCGCCGGGCAGTTTCGACAAATGACTCGTCGAGGCTGTCCTTGCTGCCCGTCACGGACTGCCAGAAATCATCGGCATCGGCACGCTTGATCAACAACACCTCGAGCGCCGGCGTGTGGATGACGACCAGCACCGACTGCGGAATTTTGAAAGGGCGAAAAGGCGCAGTCACGGGCAAACAAGGGCTCCAGTTAAAAAGGGCACCAACTTGGCGCCCTTTCATTTTGCATCAAACCAGCATCAGTAATGCTTAAGTCGCCTTCACCGCTTCAGGGGTGCGCAGGCGAATATGCAGTTCGCGCAACTGCTTTTCATCCACCGGACTCGGCGCTTGCGTCAGCAGGCATTGCGCGCGCTGGGTTTTGGGAAAGGCAATCACGTCACGGATCGACTCGGCACCGGTCATCAGGGTCACGATGCGGTCCAGGCCAAAGGCCAGGCCACCATGGGGCGGCGCGCCGTATTGCAGCGCATCCAGCAGGAAGCCAAATTTTTGCTGCGCCTCTTCGGGCGTGATCTTGAGCGCATCGAACACTTTTTTCTGCACATCGGCACGGTGAATCCGCACTGAACCGCCGCCCATCTCCCAGCCGTTGAGCACCATGTCGTAGCCCTTGGAAATGCATTTCTCGGGCGCGGTAACCATGTAGTCTTCGTGGCCGTCCTTGGGTGCTGTGAACGGGTGGTGCACGGCCATCCAGCGATCAGATTCTTCGTCATGCTCGAACATCGGGAAGTCCACCACCCACAGCGGCGCCCAGCGGTCGTCAAACAGACCGTTTTTCTTGCCAAACGCACTGTGACCAATCTTGATGCGCAAGGCACCGATGGCGTCGTTGACAATCTTTTCCTTGTCGGCGCCAAAAAACAACAAGTCGCCATCCTTGGCACCGGTGCGCTTCAGGATTTCTGCCAGCGCCGCATCGTGCAGATTCTTGACCACCGGGCTTTGCAGGCCGTCACGGCCCTTGGTCACGTCGTTGACCTTGATCCAGGCCAGCCCCTTGGCACCGTAAATCTTGACAAATTCACCGTAGTTGTCAATTTCACTGCGGGTGATCTCGGCGCCGCCCGGCACACAAAGCGCCACCACACGGCCACCCTTGGTGGTGGCAGGTGTGGAAAACACCTTGAAATCGACATCGGCCATCACATCGGTGAGTTCGGTGAATTCGAGCTTGACGCGCAGGTCGGGCTTGTCCGAACCAAAACGGCGCGCGGCTTCCTGGTAAGTCATGACCGGAAACTCGCCCAGGTCCACCCCGAGCGTGTTCTGGAACACGGTCTTGATCATGCCCTGGAAAATGTCACGGATTTCTTCCTCGTCCATGAACGAGGTTTCAATATCGATCTGGGTAAATTCAGGCTGGCGGTCAGCGCGCAGGTCTTCGTCGCGGAAGCATTTGGTGATCTGGTAGTAGCGGTCAAAGCCGGCCACCATCAGCAACTGCTTGAACAGCTGCGGGCTTTGCGGCAAGGCAAAAAAGTGGCCGTCATGGACGCGGCTGGGTACCAGGTAATCGCGCGCGCCTTCAGGCGTGCTCTTGGTGAGCATGGGCGTTTCAATATCGACGAAGCCGTTGGCATCAAGGAACTTGCGCACTTCCATGGTCACGCGGTAGCGCAGCATCAGGTTGTTTTGCATGTAGGGGCGACGCAGGTCCAGTACCCGGTGCGTCAGGCGCGTGGTCTCGCTGAGGTTTTCTTCATCCAGCTGGAACGGCGGTGTGACGGAAGGATTGAGTACCTTGAGCTCGTGGCACAGCACCTCGATCTTGCCGCTCTTGAGGTTGGCGTTGACGGTGCCATCCGGGCGCGCCCGCACCAGACCCTTGACCTGGATGCAGAACTCGTTGCGCAGGTCTTCGGCCACGCCAAACATCTCAGCGCGGTCCGGGTCGCACACCACCTGCACATAGCCTTCTCGGTCGCGTACATCGACAAAAATCACACCGCCATGGTCACGCCGGCGGTTGACCCAGCCGCACAACGTCACGGTTTGCCCCATCAGGGCTTCAGTGACCAATCCACAATAATGAGTACGCATTGCCATAAAACTGCTTTCTAAGCCACCTGGAAGAAGTGGCGGGGTTATCAAAATTATTTAAGTAAAACTTCCGGAGCGGCGGGAGGCACCGAGCCCATGGATATGACATAGGTCAGCGCCTCGTCCACACTCATCTTGAGCTCAATCACATCACTGCGCGGCAACATCAGGAAAAAACCGCTGGTGGGGTTGGGCGTGGTGGGCACATAAACGCTGACAAAGTCCGCCCCCAGATACGTTGCCACCTCGCCGCCCGGCGACCCGGTCTGAAACGCAATGGTCCAGGCGCCCTGGCGCGGGTACTGCACCAACAAAGCCGTGCGAAAGGCATTGCCATTGCTTGAAAACAGCGTGTCGGAAACTTTTTTGACACTGTTGTAGATGGTTTTGAAGACCGGAATATTGGTCTGGATGCGATGCCACTGGACCAGCCACCAGCGCCCCGCCACATTCGACACCAGCGCACCCGTCAACAACAAGCCGCCAAATACCAAAATCACCCCGAGTCCGGGAATATGTTTGAAGTACTCCAGAGTACTCATCAAGGATCCGGGCAACATGGCCTGCAGCACCGTCAGCAGGCCGACAAAAATGCCATCAAGCAGTTCCATCAGCCACAACAGAACGGCAAAGGTAATCGCCGTGGGCAGCCAGACCAACAGCCCGGTCAACAGGTATTTTTTGAACGGCACAGAAACTTTCAGGGACATGGAATTTAACTGTGGCAAGCGCAAGCACCGCCACAGGCACCGGCGGCAGGCGCAGCCTCCGTCTTGGCAACGGTTGGCGTGCTGGCGGCAGCATCGCTTGCGGCGGGTACTGCCGTCGCAGTGGATGCAGCGGCCGGGGCAGCGCCAGTGCCACCCTTGAAGTCCGTGGCGTACCAACCCGAACCTTTGAGCTGGAAACCTGCCGCCGTGAGCTGCTTGGCAAAGCTGGACTTGCCGCAAGTGGGACACTCGGTGAGCACGGTGTCGGACATTTTTTGCAACACGTCCTGGGCAAAGCCGCAGGCGTTGCATTTGTAGGCATAAATTGGCATGGTAATCAGACCTGTGTGAATGAGTCGCAAAACCGGTGATTATAAAGTCGCCCCTTGAAACCGGAGGCAAAGGCCGGGCCGGGCTAGAAAACCCGCACCCGCATCAATATCTGCATGACGATCAGCCCAAGCACAAAGCCGATCGCGCCATAGACCAGACCTTGCAGCAATTTATTGGTCCGCCGTTGTTCCAGCAACAATGCGCGTAACTCCTTGGCACTGCTATCGGCTGCCGGCTGCTTGAGAAAATCAAACAACAGGCGTGGCAGTTCAGGCAGCATCTTTGCATAACGTGGCGCTTCATTACGCAACTCCTTGAGCAATTTTTTGGGCCCGATCTGTTCCACCATCCATTTTTCAAGAAAGGGTTTGGCGGTGTGCCACAAGTCCAAGTCAGGATCCAGTTGGCGCCCCAGACCTTCAATGTTGAGCAGGGTTTTTTGCAACAACACCAGTTGCGGCTGAATCTCGACCTGAAAACGGCGCGACGTCTGGAACAGCCGCATCAGGATCATGCCCAGGGAAATTTCCTTGAGCGGCCGATCGAAATAGGGTTCGCACACGGCACGCACAGCTGCCTCCAGCTCGTCAACCCGTGTCGCTTTCGGCACCCAGCCCGATTCAATATGCAACTCGGCCACACGCTTGTAGTCGCGGCGAAAGAAAGCAATGAAATTTTGCGCCAGATATTCTTTGTCACCTTCGGTCAAGGTACCCACAATGCCAAAGTCGAGCGAAATGTAGCGGCCGAAAGTGGCCGGATCCAGACTCACCTGGATGTTGCCGGGGTGCATGTCGGCATGGAAAAAACCATCGCGGAACACCTGGGTAAAAAAGATCGTGACACCATCCCGCGCCAGCTTCGGGATGTCGACCCCGGCCTCGCGCAAGCGCGCCACCTGGTTGATCGGCGCGCCCTTCATGCGCTCCATCACGATCACCTCGGGCATGCAGTAATCCCAGTACATCTCGGGAATCAGCACCAGACCAAGATCGGCCATGTTGCGGCGCAGTTGGGCCGCACTGGATGCCTCGCGCACCAGATCCAGTTCGTCATGCAGGTATTTGTCAAACTCGGCCACCACCTCGCGCGGCTTGAGACGCTTGCCGTCTTCCGACAAACTCTCCACCCAGCCAGCCATCATGCGCAACAAGGCGAGGTCCTTGTCAATCACCTTTAACATGCCTGGGCGCAGCACCTTGACAGCCACATCCCTGGGGTTGCCATGCCTGTCTTTGAGCACGGCAAAATGCACTTGCGCAATGGAAGCACTGGCCACAGGCTCCCGCTCGAATGAGACAAAAATATCGTCCACCGATTTTTTGAAAGCGCGCTCGATGATACTAATGGCCACCTCGCTGGAAAATGGCGGCACCCTGTCCTGGAGCATGGCAAGTTCGTCAGCAATATCCACCGGCAGCAAATCGCGCCGCGTCGACAGCACCTGGCCGAATTTGACAAAAATAGGCCCCAGGCTTTCGAGAGTTTGACGAATCCGCTGACCCCGGGGGGCGTCGAGCTTGCGCCCCAGCGTCAGGACCCGTGCCAGCCGCAGCAACCACGGTTTCTTGAAACTGTTGAGCGCCAGCTCATCCAGACCATTGCGCAACATCACCCACAGGATGAAGGCACCGCGAAAAATATTGGTCATTTGGCTGACTTGCCAGGCGCGAACGCTGCCGTCTTTGCCAAAAACTCCCGCAAACTGGTGCGCATGGTCCGGGCGATCTGACTCAGCGTGTGCGCAGGCACGTCACCAATGACACGCGCCAGATCTTCTTCCATGTCCCAGCGCACATGTTCGGTCAGCCAATTGACTTCTGCGGCCAATTGCACATCACCTTCAATGCGCACCGCTGGTTTTTCACCTTTGAAAACGGCTTGCGCCAGCGCCAGCGGCGACTCATCGGTGACGGTCAACACCAGATCCGGCTTGGCCTGCGGGTCTGCCAGGTCCAGCAAACCGGCCGGCGTGGCAACCAGCTTGAAGTAAAAAGTGCGCCATTGCACCAGCATGACCTGGTCTTTCTGGCGCACCAGGCGGGCCATGGCCTCGCTCTCCTGCATCAGCACATGGTTGAGCAGCAAAACAATGCGGCGCTGGGCCTCATTGACGGCCCAAGCGGGGGGGGTAAATTTGGGAAGCGGGAGTTTTTCTACAAAACTCTCCAAAAAAGAAAAAGGGGTCTGTGTTGCCATAGACCCCATTATTCCCTGAAACCGGACGACCAAGCTTACTGCAGGGCTTGTACCCCTGCCACCAGCCAGCCACTGCGACCGTTTTTCGGCTTGATCATATTCCAGACTTCCCTGAACGGGCTAGGGCCGGCCGAAGGCTCTTCGCGAATCATGCCGGTAAATTCAACGCTGGCCATGTATTCGTCACCCAGGTCTTCGATGCCGAGCAAATGTGCCTCGATCATCACCACCTCGGTCTGGTTGCCAGGACCGCCGGTATGGGCCTCACGTTCGGCCAGTTGCGCCTGGATTTCCTTGAGCATGGTGTCCGTCATCATGACACGCAGGGCAGGCATGTCGGATTTGTCCCAAGCCGCCTGAAGCGAGATAAAGTTGGCTTTCGCGGCCTTGAGGAAACCCTCGGAATCGAAACCTTCCGGAATACCCCAGGTCTGTGAACCCGACAAGCCGGAACCGATCATCGAACCCGCTGCGGCAGGGGATGCGCCACCTAGCGTCGTGCTGTCAAAAGCTGATGTATTACGCTCCCACGGCCGTGCAGAGGCATCGTTGCCCACGTTTTCCGGTCGATAACTGACAGGCACTGAGGCTGGGCTGGCGGCACCGGCACCCTGAAAAGCAAAAGGTGAGACCGAAGGCTGTGAATCCTGATTTTTACGCCGCTTGAACCAGCCCACCGCAGCCATGATCAGCATCGCCAGCAAGGCGAACATCAGAACCTGACCCATGGCTTCACCCATACCCAGCGAACTGGCCAACCAGGCCAGGCCCAGACCAGCGGCCAAACCACCCAGCATCGCGCCCCAAGGTTTCTTGGGAGCCGTAGCCGCCGGGGCTGCAGTCGTGGGATTTTTTGTTGCTGCAGCTTGCGTGGGCGCAGTTGGGGCAGGTGCAGTCTGACGTTGCGTCACATTGCTTGACTGTTTGCCAAATGACATGCCGCCGCCAAAGCGTTTGGCAGCCTCGGCCTGGCCGGCCACCAACAGCAGACTCATTGTCAACATAGAAAGCCATCGTTTCATACCGTCTCCAAATGTTTTGAACCTAAAAAAATAATCAGGCGGCCACCAAATTGAAACAACTCAACACTTGATACCGACATGCAAGGCTACCAGACCACCCGTCATATTATGGTAATCGACATGGCCAAAGCCATTAACTTTCATCAGGGATTTAAGCTCTTCCTGGCTGGGGTGCATGCGAATCGACTCGGCCAGATACTGGTAACTGGAGGCGTCGCCTGCCACCCATTCGCCCAGCTTCGGCAGCACCTTGAACGAATACCAGTCGTAGGCTTTTTCCAGCGGTTTGGCCACTTTGGAAAACTCCAGCACCAGCAACTTGCCACCGGGCATGAGCACCCGGTTCATCTCGGCCAGCGCCACATCCTTGTGCGTCATGTTGCGCAAGCCGAAGGCGACCGTGACCAGGTTGAAGTGGTTGTCGGGGAACGGCAGTTTTTCTGCATCACACACCAGTGTGGGCAAGACCACACCGGCATCCACCAGGCGGTCACGCCCGGTGCGCAGCATGGCTTCGTTGATGTCGGTGTGCACCACCTGGCCCTGCTTGCCCACCTTGCTGGCAAACGCCAACGCCAGATCGCCGGTGCCACCCGCAATGTCGAGCACCTTGTCGCCCTCGTGCACATTGGCAACCGTGACGGTGTAAGCTTTCCAGACGCGATGCAGACCCATCGACATCAGGTCGTTCATGACATCGTATTTGGACGCAACCGAGTCAAAAACGCCTTTGACGTGGCTGGCTTTTTCAGCCTCTTCTACCGTGCGGAAACCGAAATGGGTGGTGCTCATGATTGAATCGAAGTTTGACTAAAAAAATTTCAATGGCTGGCGCAACCGCTGCCGGTCTTTTCGGGCATGGGCGCGTCACGCTCGACACCTGCGGCAGCCAGGCGTGCGTTGTAGTCAGCCCACAACTTGTCTTGTTGCGAACCCAGAAAGTACAGGTAGTCCCACGAATAGATACCCGTGTCGTGCCCGTCTGAAAAGCTGGGTTGCACGGCGTAATTGCCCACCGGCTCCAGCCCGGTGAGCGTGACCTCGCGCTTGCCGGTTTGCAGCACCTCTTGACCCGGCCCGTGGCCCGCCACCTCGGCGGAGGGCGAATAAACGCGCATCAGCTCAAACGGAATGCGAAACTGCGCGCCATCAGAGAAGCTGATTTCCAGGACGCGCGACTGACTGTGCACGGTGATGTCTTGTGGCGTTGGGGAACCGTTTTGCAAACCTGCCATGAAATGTCACCTCTCTTTGAAATTATCATCAAACTCAAACCAGCACGCGCTCAATGCCGCCGTCGTTGGCGACCTTGACGTAATCCGGCATCCATTGTTCGCCCAGAATCTGCCTGGCCATCTCGACCACAATGTAATCGGCTTCCATCAGGCCGTTTTGCAGATCCTCCCCGAAGCGGCTCAGGCCCTGCAGGCAGGCCGGGCAGGAGGTCAGCATCTTGATATTGTCCTTGGCGCCGACGCCGGGGATCTGGCGCAACTGCGCTTCGCCCTTGAGAATTTCTTCTTCCTTGCGAAAACGCACCTGGGTCGAAATATCGGGGCGGTTCAAGGCCAGCGTGCCCGACTCGCCGCAGCAGCGCTCGGACTGGATCACGTTGTCGCCGAGCAAGGCTTTCACGGTCTTGAGCGGTTCCTGCAGCTTCATCGGGCTGTGGCAGGGGTCGTGGAACAGGAAGGCCCCGGCGTTGGCCAGCGTGATGCCTTTTTCCAGCAGGTACTCATGGATGTCGATGATCCGGCTCCCCGGAAATATCTCTTCAAACTTGTAGCCCTGCAACTGGTCATAACAGGTGCCACAACTCACCACCACGGTCTTGATGTCGAGGTAATTCAGCGTGTTGGCGACCCGGTGGAACAGCACGCGGTTGTCGGTGATCATCTTCTCGGCTTTGTCGAACAGGCCCGAGCCGCGCTGCGGGTAACCACAGCACAGGTAACCCGGTGGCAGCACGGTTTGCACGCCGGCATGCCACAGCATGGCCTGCGTGGCCAGCCCCACTTGGCTGAACAGGCGCTCGGAGCCACAACCCGGGAAATAGAACACCGCCTCGGTCTCGGAGGTGGTGGTTTTCGGGTTGCGGATGATCGGCACGTAATCCTTGTCCTCGATGTCGAGCAGGGCGCGGGCGGTCTTTTTGGGCAGACCACCGGGCAGCTTTTTGTTGATGAAGTGAATCACCTGCTCCTTGATCGGTGCCGTGCCCAGCGTCGCAGGCGGCGCCTTGGTCTGCTTGCGGCCCATGACCTTCAGCACATCGGCAGTCATGCGCTGCGCCTTGATGGCCACATTGACCATCACCGAGCGCGCCAGTTTGATGGTCTCGGGGTTGGTGGCGTTGAGCATGAACATGGCTGCCGCACCGGCTGGCCTGAAGGTTTTTTTGCCCATTTTGCGCAGCAGGTTACGCATGGCCATCGACACATCGCCAAAGTCGATGTTGACCGGGCACGGTGACAGGCATTTGTGGCACACGGTACAGTGGTCGGCCACGTCTTCAAATTCCTGCCAATGCTTGATGCTGACACCACGGCGTGTTTGCTCTTCGTACAAAAAGGCTTCCACCAGCAGGGAGGTGGCCAGAATCTTGTTGCGCGGGCTGTACAGCAGGTTGGCGCGCGGCACATGGGTGGAACACACCGGTTTGCACTTGCCGCAACGCAGGCAGTCTTTCACGCTGTCGGCAATGGCGCCGATGTCGCTTTGCTGCATGATCAAGGACTCATGCCCCATCAGGCCGAAGCTGGGCGTGTAGGCGTTGGTCAGGTCGGCATACAGGGCGTCTGGCGTCGGCTCGGCGCGCAGCAACTTGCCCTTGTTGAACCGCCCTTCGGGGTCGACTTTTGCCTTGTAGTCGGTAAACGGCTGCAGCTCGGCGTCGCTCAAAAATTCCAGTTTGGTGATACCAATGCCATGTTCGCCCGAGATCACGCCGTCCAGGCTGCGCGCCAGGGCCATGATGCGTTTGACCGCGCCGTGGGCCGCTTGCAACATTTCATAGTCGTCGCTGTTGACCGGAATGTTGGTGTGCACATTGCCGTCACCGGCGTGCATGTGCAGCGCCACCCAAACACGGCCCTTGAGCACGCGCTGGTGAATGGCATTGCATTCCTTCAGAATCGCCTCGAACGCCACGCCGCTGAAAATCTGTTGCAAGGGCTGGCGGATTTGTGTCTTCCAGCTGGCACGCAAACTGTGATCCTGCAACTGCGCAAACAGCGGCTCGACGTCGCGCAGCCAACCAGACCACAGTGTGCGCACCTCATCAATCAGTGCCAGCGCCTGCACCACACGGTCTTCCAGCAGCTCGGCCGCAGAAATTTCACCGGCATCGTCTTGCCGGCCCACAGGCAGATGGCCCTGGGTGAAATAGTCCTGCAAAGCGTCGCACAGCGCCAGTTTGTTGCGCAGGCTCAGCTCGATGTTGATGCGCTCAATGCCGTCGGTGTACTCGGCCATGCGCGGCAGCGGAATCACCACGTCCTCGTTGATCTTGAACGCGTTGGTGTGGCGGCTGATGGCCGCCGTGCGCTTGCGATCAAGCCAGAATTTCTTGCGCGCCTCCGGGCTGATGGCGATAAAACCCTCGCCGCTACGTGAATTGGCCAGCCGCACCACTTCGCTGGTCACGCGGGCCACCTCGTCGGCATCATTGCCGGCAATGTCGCCAAACAGCACCATTTTGGGTACACCACCGCCACTCAAGGCGGCGCCGCGCTTGCTTTTGGTGGTGTAACCCACCGCTTTCAGATAGCGGTCATCCAGGTGCTCCAGCCCGGCCAGCAGCACACCACTGCGCTTTTGCTCGGCGAACATGAAGTCCTTGATCTCGACAATGCTGGGCACGGCGTCCTTGGCATTGCCAAAAAACTCAAGACACACAGTGCGCGTGTGCTGGGGCATGCGGTGCACCACCCAGCGCGCGCTGGTGATCAGGCCGTCACAGCCTTCCTTTTGGATGCCGGGCAGGCCGCTCAAAAACTTGTCGGTCACGTCCTTGCCCAGGCCTTCCTTGCGGAAGGATTTACCGGCAATGTCAAGTTGTTCCTTGCGAATTGGCGTTTTGCCATCAGCCTTGAAATACTGCAGCTCGAAGCTGGCCACCTCCACATCATGGATCTTGCCCATGTTGTGCTTGATGCGGGTCACCTCCAGCCACTCGGCCTGCGGTGTCACCATACGCCAGCTCGCCAGGTTATCCAACGAGGTGCCCCACAGCACGGCTTTTTTGCCGCCGGCGTTCATGGCAATGTTGCCGCCAATACAGGAGGCGTCAGCCGAGGTCGGATCGACCGCAAAGACAAAACCGGCGCGCTCGGCCGCATGGGCCACGCGACTGGTCACCACGCCGGCTTCGGTCCAGACCGTGCCGACTTCATGGTCCAGCCCTGGCAGCCTGCGCATTTCAACCTCGGTCATGGCTTCGAGCTTTTCGGTGTTGATGACCACACTCTTCCAGGTCAGCGGAATGGCACCGCCGGTATAACCCGTGCCACCGCCACGCGGGATGATGGTCAGACCGAGCTCGATGCAACCCTTGACCAGATGCGCCATCTCGGCTTCGGAGTCCGGCGTCAGCACCACAAACGGGTACTCCACGCGCCAGTCGGTGGCATCGGTCACGTGGCTGACGCGGCTCAGCCCATCAAACTTGATGTTGTCTTTGGCAGTCAGCCGGGCCAGCACTTTTTGGGCCTGGCGGCGCAAACTGGCGGTTTCCACAAAATGGGCATCAAAGGCTTGCACGGCCTGGCGCGCCACATCGAGCAAGCGGCCCACCAGCGCATCACGCTCTGGGTCGTCGGCGGGCTTGCGGCGTTTTTCAATTTCACCCAGGCGGTGCTGCAGGGCCTGCACCAGCAGCACGCGGCGCTTCGGGTTGTCGAGCAGGTCGTCCTGTAGATAGGGATTGCGCTGCACCACCCAAATGTCACCCAGCACCTCGTACAACATACGTGCCGAGCGGCCGGTGCGGCGTTCGTCGCGCAGTCGGTTCAACCAGTCCCAGGCGGATGCGCCAAGCAGGCGAATGACAATCTCGCGGTCCGAAAAAGAGGTGTAGTTGTAGGGAATCTCGCGGATGCGTTCGGGCCCGTGCGGCGCAATCGCGCCGGCAGGCATCAAGGACTTAAGCTGTGTGGGGGCGTTCATCGGTTATTTGGGTAACAGCCATCGCGGGCGTTGCACGCTGTCACAGGCACGCTCAAGCTGGGCAGGCGATGTTACCGCAGCGCTGCATTGCCCTACTCGGGTGATGGTGAGCCTGAAGGCACCTGAGGGAAACCCTGATATGCCCCCAGCCCAAATCTGCGTCTAATCAAGCTTTGGTCAGATTGACACAATTTCGTCGCGGCTTTGTCATGATTGTTGACTAAGCTATGCCCTCTTACCTGAAGGAGATTCCATGAAATTGAAACTTGCCGCCCTTGCCCTGGGCGCATCACTCTCCCTGGCAGCTCATGCGGTGACCGAAGTCCAGTGGTGGCACTCCATGACGGCCGTCAATGGCGAATGGGTCAATGACCTGGCCAAGGGCTTCAACGCCAGCCAATCCAATTACAAGATTGTGCCCACCTACAAAGGCACCTACGACGAGTCCATGACTTCGGCCGTGGCGGCTTTCCGTGCCGGTAATGCACCGCACATCCTGCAGGTGTTCGAAGTCGGCACCGCCACCATGATGGCCAGCAAGAACGCCATCGTACCGGTCGGCAAGGTGATGAAAGACGCCGGGCAGAAGTTTGACCCCAAAGCCTACATATCGGCCGTCGGGGGCTACTACACCGCGCCCAGCGGGGAGATGTTGAGCATGCCGTTCAACAGCTCCACCACGGTTTTTTACATCAACAAAGATGCCTTCAAGGCGGCCGGACTGGACACCAGCAAGGCCCCCAGCAGTTGGCCCGAGGTCGCCCTGGCCGCCGCCAAGCTCAAGGCCAGTGGCCATAAGTGCCCGCTGACGATTGCCTGGCAGGGCTGGACCCAGCTGGAAAGTTTTTCTGCCTGGCACAACGTTGAATTTGCCACCAAAAGCAACGGCTTGGCCGGCATGGACGCCCGCATGAAGGTCAACTCGCCACTGCATGTGCGCCACATTGAGAACCTGGCCAACATGCACCAGCAAGGTCTGTTTGTCTACAAGGGCCGGGCCAACGTACCGGAAGCCACCTTTATTTCCGGTGAATGCGCCATGATCACGACCTCGGCCGGGTTCTATGGCAACGTCAAGAAAAATGCCAAGTTCGCCTGGGCTCTGGCGCCGCTGCCCTACTATCCGGATGTGCCGGGTGCACCGCAAAACACGGTCATTGGTGGCGCCAGCCTGTGGGTCATGGCGGGCAAGAAAGCCGACGAATACAAAGGCGTCGCCGAGTTCTTCACTTACATCTCCAGCCCCGAGGTGCAGTCTGCCAGCCACAAGCGCACCGGTTACCTGCCCATCACCACGGCCGCTTTCCAGTTGACCGAAAAATCGGGCTTCTACAAGGAAAATCCTGGAACTGATGTGGCCGTCAACCAGATGATCCGCAAGGTTACCGACAAGTCGCGCGGCATCCGTCTGGGCAATTACGTGCAGATTCGCACCATCGAGGACGAAGAGCTGGAGCAGGTCTGGGGCGGCAAAAAGAGCGCCAAGGATGCACTGGACTCGATCGTGAAACGTGGCAACGAGTTGCTGGAGCGCTTCGAGAAAGCCAACAAGAAAGGTTAAGCGCTAACCAGACATGGAAAAGCGCGTTTATTTCAGGTCGGCATGGCTGCCGTGGGTGCTGATGGCGCCCCAGGTGGTCGTGATTGTCCTGTTCTTTTTTTGGCCGGCGGCGCAGGCCCTGCTGCAGTCGGTGCAGCAATCGGACGCGTTTGGCACCTCGGTCGATTGGGTTGGGCTGGACAACTTCCGCAACCTCTGGAACGACGACACCTACCTGGCCTCGTTTTACACCACGGCCATTTTTTCAAGTCTGGTGGCGGTGGTGGGCATCAGTGTGTCGCTGTTACTGGCCGTTTTTGCCGACCGGGTTGTCAAAGGGGCCATGACCTACAAAACCCTGCTGATCTGGCCCTACGCGGTGGCCCCGGCCGTGGCGGGTGTGCTCTGGCTGTTCATGTTTGCGCCCAGCGTGGGGGTGGTCTCTTACTGGCTGCGCGTTTTGGGCATTGACTGGAATCACCTGCTCAATGGCACCCATGCCATGACCCTGGTGGTCATGGCCGCCGTGTGGAAGCAGATTTCCTACAACTTCCTGTTCTTTCTGGCGGGGTTGCAAAGCATTCCCAAGTCCCTGATTGAAGCCGCCGCCATTGACGGCGCACGACCCTGGCGACGTTTCTGGACGATTGTGTTTCCGCTGTTGTCGCCCACCACTTTTTTCCTGCTGGTGATCAACATTGTTTACGCATTTTTTGACACTTTCGCCATCATTGACGCCGCCACGCAGGGCGGCCCGGGCAAGGACACGGCGATTCTGGTTTACAAGGTGTACTTCGACGGCTTCAAAGCCATGGACCTGGGTGGTTCGGCCGCCCAATCGGTGGTGCTGATGGTGATTGTGGTGGCGCTCACCGTGGTGCAATTCCGCTATGTCGAGAAGAAAGTGAACTACTGAACTATGACGCCCCCACGCTTGTCACTTTGTGTACTACGCTGTACGTGCCTCAACCAGAGCTTACGGCTCTTCGCCCCGTCCCACCCTGCACTGGCAGGCTGGGAGCCGCGGGCCTCAGCCCCGAGGGGGCCATGCCTTGCTTGGGGCGGCCCGGCGCGGCGGCAACACCATGGTTGAACGCCGCCCCTGGCTGACGGTGCTGTCACATGCCGTGATGATTTTGGGCGTGCTGGTGGTGGCCTTTCCGCTGTACCTGACCTTTGTGGCCTCCACCCAGACCTCGCAGGCCATCGTGCAGACCCCCATGCCGCTGTTGCCCGGTACTCACCTACTTGAAAACTATACCGCAGCCTGGAACGGCACCGGGGGTGGCTCAGGCTCCAAGGCGCCGGTCGGCCAGATGATGACGGTCAGCCTGATTTCGGCCCTGATCATTGCCGTTGGCAAGATTGCAATTTCGCTGCTGTCAGCCTTTGCCATTGTTTATTTCCGCTTTCCGTTTCGCATGTTTTTCTTTTGGGCCATCTTCATCACGCTGATGCTGCCGGTGGAGGTGCGTATTGGCCCGACCTACAAAGTGGTGTCGGACCTTGGCATGCTCAACAGCTATGCCGGCCTGACGATTCCACTGATTGCCTCGGCCACCGCCACCTTTTTATTCCGGCAATTCTTCCTGACCGTTCCCGAGGAGTTGGTCGAGGCCGCGCGCATGGATGGCGCCGGTCCCATGCGGTTTTTCAAGGACATTCTGGTGCCGTTGTCCAAAACGTCGATTGCCGCACTGTTTGTGATCCAGTTCATTTACGGCTGGAATCAGTACCTGTGGCCCTTGCTGGTCACCACCAACGAGGACATGTACCCGGTGGTGATTGGCATCAAGCGCATGATCTCCGGCGGTGACTCCGAGATGCAGTGGAACATCGTCATGGCCACCGCCGTGCTGGCCATGATTCCGCCAGCCCTGGTGGTGATGCTGATGCAGAAATGGTTCGTCAAGGGACTGGTGGATACTGAAAAATAAACAACAAAATATGGCCTCAATCACTTTAAAAAACGTCATCAAACGCTACGGCCACGGCAAAACAGCCAATCAGGTCATCCACGGCATCAACGCTGAAATTTTGCATGGCGAATTTGTTGTCATCGTCGGCCCCTCTGGTTGCGGCAAATCCACGCTGCTGCGCATGGTGGCGGGTCTGGAGGAAATCAGCGACGGCGACATTTCGATCGGCGACCGGGTCGTCAACCAGCTCGAACCCTCCGAGCGCGACATTGCCATGGTGTTCCAGAACTACGCGCTGTATCCGCACATGAGCGTGTTCGACAACATGGCCTATGGCCTGAAAATTGCCAAGGTACCCGTCGATGAGATCAAGGCACGGGTGGACAAGGCCGCCAAAATTCTGGAAATCGGTCCGTTTCTCAAGCGCAAGCCGCGTGAGCTTTCTGGTGGCCAGCGCCAGCGGGTGGCCATGGGCCGCGCCATTGTGCGGCAGCCGCAGGTGTTCCTGTTTGACGAGCCGCTAAGCAACCTGGACGCCAAATTGCGCGCCCAAACTCGCCTTGAAATCCAGAAACTGCACCGCGAACTGGGCATCACTTCGTTGTTTGTCACGCACGATCAGGTGGAGGCCATGACACTGGCACAACGCATGATGGTGATGAACGCCGGCGTCATGGAGCAATTTGGCACGCCCGAAGAGGTGTACAACCGCCCCGCCACGACCTTTGTCGCCAGTTTCATGGGCTCGCCACCCATGAACCTGTTGAAAAACGCCCCTGACGCACCGCCAAACACCATCACCGGTATACGCCCCGAACATCTGGACATCACCCCCAGTGGCTGGGCTTTGGAAGTGGAAGCGGTAGAAATGCTGGGTGCCGAGCGGCTCACCTATGGCCGCTGGGCGCATAGCGTGGATGATGAGCTGGTCATCATCCGCACCGAAGAGTCGAACACTGCGCCCGCCCTGGGCAGCACCATTTGTGTCACGCCGCGTGCCGCCAGGATTCACCACTTTGACGCAATGACCGGCAAGCGCGTTGAGCGCTAGCCCGCTGCCCCGCTTGGTGGGCGCAGTTTTGAAAAAATGCACCGAAACTGAGCAGAAAAACCTCGGTGTCCCGCTCAGTTCACGGTGATCGCCGGCGTCATGCCCGCAGCAAACGGGCGGTGACCGTCATGATGCACCCGACAAACGCGCGACCGGGACCACACAGGCATTGTTATTGCTTCAGCGCAAGCACCTAACTCACTTTGCACCAACGTGGCCAAATCTCCAATCCAGGATTACCTTCAGGCTTTACACGCCCGTTTCAGTGGCTTGACGTCTGGCAGGGTGGCTGATTACATTCCAGAACTGAGTCTGGCTGACCCCGGGTGGTTTGGCATTTGCATCGCCACCCAGGATGGTCATGTCTATGAGGTGGGCGACTGCAGCCAGCCCTTCACCATCCAGTCCGTCTCCAAACCCCTGACTTACGGGCGGGCGCTTGAACAGCATGGCGAAGCCGCGGTGCTTGAAAAAATCGGCGTCGAACCTTCAGGCGACGCTTTCAATGCCATCAGCCTGCACCCCCAAAGCGGCACGCCGCTCAATCCACTCATCAATGCAGGTGCCATTGCCGCCTGCGGCCTGGTTCCTGGCGACAGCATGGAGGACAAGACCGCGACCATACTGGAAACCTTCTCCCGTTACGCCGGCCGCCAGCTTGACATTGACCACAAGGTTTATGAGTCAGAAAGTGAAACCGGGCACCGCAATCGCGCCATCGGCTGGATGCTGCGCAATTTCTCGGTTATTGAAGATGATCCCACGGCCACCCTGGAAACCTACTTTCAGCAGTGCTCGATCCGCGTCACCTGTCGCGATCTGGCCATCATGGGCGCCACCCTCGCCAACGGCGGCGTCAACCCGATCACAGGCCAACGCGCCATCCCTGAGAAATACGTTGCCAACGTCCTTTCCGTGATGGCCACCTGCGGCATGTACGACGCCTCGGGCGACTGGCTTTACCGTACCGGACTGCCCGCCAAGAGCGGTGTCGGCGGCGGCATCATGGCGGTGCAGCCGGGTCGCCTCGGGATTGCCGTCTTCTCGCCCAGACTCGACCAACAGGGCAACAGCGTTCGCGGGCTCGCCGTCTGCCATGCCTTGACGGCCGATCTGGGCCTGCACATGTTTGATGCATCGCAGCGTGCCATCCCGGCCATCCGCAGGGCCACCACCCGACGCTCGGTCAAATCCAACCAGCGCCGTGCTCAACAGGCCAATGACTACCTCTTGAGCGTCGGCAAAAGATTGCGCGTTTTCCATCTTCATGGTGCCCTGACCTTCGCCTCCATTGAGTCGGTTGTCCGAACCCTGACGCTGGAATCAGCCAGCACCAACGTTTTCATCGTCAACCTCAAACTGGTGCAGGGGATTGACCGCGCGGCAGCGAATTTTCTGGCTGGCATACGGGCCGAGCTATCGGGTCTTGGCAAAGAATTGATCTTTACCGAGGCAGGTGCCTGCTGGCAACCCCTGATTGGCGCGGGTGTTGACCGCGAGGCTTTTTTTTCTGATGATGATTTTGCGCTGGAGTATGGAGAAAACCGGATTCTTGCCAACCGTTTTCCGAATCCTGCCGGGAGCAGCCAGACCTCTTTGGCTGAATGTGATCTGTTTCTCGGACTCAGCACACAAGAGTTGGCATGGGTCGATCAGTTGCTGGCCTCCCGAACGTACGCACAAGGTCAAACCATCATCACCGCTGGCCAGGCCTCGAACGAACTGTTTGTCTTGACGGCAGGCGCCGCCATGGTCAGCATCTCAACCCAGGACGGTATCGCCCGACTCGACGCCTTCTCATCGGGCGCGACCTTTGGCGAGGTGGCTTTTCTGGACCGTTCACCGCGTTCGGCCAACGTCACGGCGCTCAGCCCGGTGGCGTGCCGCGTGCTGAGTCGCGAAGCCTTTGACCAGCTCGATACCCAGTCGCCCACGATCAAGATTCGCCTGCTCAGCAACCTGGCCGGCAGGCTGACCAGCATGCTGCGCCAGAATGGCCGTGAACTCGCAGCCCTGAAATAACACGCATTCATGTTCAAATGCCTTCACCTTGAACGGTACATCTACTGTTCGGTGTGAACATAGGAGCTGTTTGACGTGCCGATCGATACGGTCCATCGCATGAATGACTGGTTTGACCATGCCTTCCAGGGCTTGTCAGTGCATGTGCCCCCTGCCGAAGTACAGACAATGGCCATGCTGGTGCACCAGTGCATGGAAGAAAAAACGCGGACTTACCACACCGCTTTTCATGTTCTTGGCTTGTGCGAAGGCATGCAACCGATCCAGGTGCTGGCTGCACTTTTTCATGACGTGGTGTTTTACCAGGCTGACGGGGGGATCCCGGCTTGCGTGTCCACCTTGCTGGAGGATGTGGCGCGACCTGAAGCAAGGTTCTTGCGGCTGCTGGAAATTGCGCCCGATGACCGGGCGATTGCCCTCTGTGTTGATATTTTTGGTTTTCATCCAGGACAATGCCTGTCGCCGCGCAATGGCATGAATGAATTTCTGAGTGCCGTGGTCGCCGCTCGGCTGCTGCAAGCGCATTTGAGCGATGCGCAGTTGATGGCCGTGGTGGCCTGCATTGAATTGACCATCCCTTTTCGCGCACCCGATGCGAAGGGCAACACCGCAGCGCAAAGGCTGGCCCAGCGTGTTCAGGCACGTTGTATCAGCCTGGCACCCGCCCTGTTTGACAAGGACCGGCCAGGCGCTGCATTTGTCAAGACCACAGTGACAAACGCGGTGGACCTCGCCAATCGGGACGTGACCGGCTTCATCGAGGCAGCCCCCGAGTACTGCTTGATCAACTCCATGTTGCTGGTCGAAGAATCCATGATGCCGCGGGCCGCTTCTTGCGAAAAGTCCCTGCTGGCATACCGCAAGGCGCTGCTGGCCATGGACATTTTCTTAAGTCAGCTCAACCCGGCCTGGGTAGGTCAAAGCTATGAGGACCACCCCACCGCCGAAGCCGTCACACAGATGCAGATGACGGCCCGACAAAACATTGCGTTTGTACGTGACTACCTGGCGACCGTGCTGAGCACTGTGGCCATCATTGAGGCGTTGACGCGAAGCACGGGCACCGTCTGGCCCATGGCCCTGTTTCTCGACAGCATGCGCTGCGCAGAGGGTGGTCCGTTTCCAGCCCCCCCTAACAAACCCATCCTCCATGCCGATTTGCGCCAGTTGCTCAGACACGGACTTGCACCTGAGGGGAATCCCGGTCTGGGCGCATTGCCTCTCACCGCCGACATCTATGGTTTCCTCGGTCAGGTGGCCACCCAGCAAGTCCGGCAACAGGCGAAGCAGATGTTTGATGGCATTTTGACGCCGCTTGCATTTTTGCAAATGCTGGACTGCAACATGGTCAGCGCCATCATCCGCAACATGGCAAAAATTGACACGCCACACCGGGAACAACTTTTGGCTCTGGAACACAAGCTGAATGCCGTCAGCATGCCTATTTAGGCCCAGGGACATTACACGGCCAGCGTCAGCATTGACCGTCTTGCCAGATTACTTTTGAGATGAATCCGCCTTTGTTAAATTTTTTTGTAAAAAAGTGTGTTTATTGTTATAAGTACGTTCTTAAAGGAAGAGATAAAAATGAAAACCACCATCCACCACTATCTGACTGCAGGCGTCTTGTTCATACTCACAGGGACCATGCAGCTGTCACATGCCCAGGCCGAGAAAGTCGGAACGGTCAAAACCGTGAGCGGAGACGCCTGGGTCATTACGGGCGGGCAAAGCGTCAAGGCCCAGGTTGGCACCAACGTCCTCCTCGGAAGCCAACTCAAGACCGCCAAGGCCGCCAGCATGGGTGTGACCTTCAAGGACAACACCTTGATGTCGTTTGGGCCCGACACTGAATTGACGGTGGATGAATACCTGTTTGCACCGGCACAAGGCCAGTTCAAACTGGGGGCCAGGCTGGACAAGGGCAGCCTGAACTACCTCTCCGGTGTGATCGCCAAGCTCAAACCTGACGCGGTCTCGGTCAAAACGCCCACCGGGACCATTGGTGTGCGGGGCACGCAATTCCTGGTCAACGTGCAAGCACCTGCATCGAGCCATTGATTTCTCACCCATCAAACTATTATTTTCAGGGGCTCGCATGACATCAAATACAAAATTGACAGGCCTGATGCTGGCCCTGGTGACCGCTTGGGGCGCCCAGGCACAAGCCCTGCCAGAAACACTCGTGCAGGCAGCGCGCCAGGCGGTACTGACCAACCCTGATGTACAGGCGCGCTGGAATGGGTTCAAGGCTGCCGGCAACGAACAGGACATCACACGCGCAGGTTTTCTGCCCCGGCTTGATGTACAAGCTTCGGCAGGCAGAGAAAGTCGCAAAACCCCATCCACCGATTACGGCAAATACAACGCCAAATCGTCCGGGATCACGCTGAACCAGATGCTGTTTGACGGCATGTTTACCGCCAGCGAGGCAAAACGCCTCGGCTATGCCAAACTGACGCGTTACTACGAACTGGCCGAAATTTCCGAGACCACCGCCATGGAGGCAGTTCGCGCCTACATTGACGTGACACGCTACCGCGAACTGGTCGATGCCGCCACGCAAAATTACGTCGAGCACAAACAGGCGGCACAACTGGTCGAAGAGCGCGCCTCCTCCGGCGTGAGCCGCGGCGCCGATGTCGAGCAGGCCAACGGCCGCCTGGCGCTGGCGGAATCCAGCCTGCTGACCGAGCTGACCAGCCTGCATGACGCCAGTGCGCGCTACCTGCGGGTCATCGGAGAAAAGCCCCCGGCCAGTCTGCCGGGCCTGCCCGAACCTTTCACGCTGGGCAAGATGCCCAGTTCCACTGACGCCTTGCTGCAGGAGGGGTTGCCAGCCAGTCCGACCCTGAACGCCGCTTTGGAAAACGCCCGCGCCTACCAACAGGCGCGTGCATCGCGGCAAGCCGCCTTCATGCCGCGACTGGACTTTCGCGCCTATCAAAACCGCGACAAGAATCTGGATGGCATCGCGGGCAATACCAAAGTCAGTGGCATGGAACTGGCGCTGAACTACAACCTTTACCGTGGTGGTGCCGACGGCGCCAGAAAAAACCAGGCAGCAGACCAACAAGCGCAGGCGCGCGACCTGCAGGACAAAGCCTGCCGCGATGTACGCCAGACCCTGACCATTGCCTACAGTGATGTGCTCCGCCTGAACGAGCAGTTGCGCTACATGGACCAGCACCGCCTGTCGACAGAAAAATCACGCGAGGCCTATCGCCAGCAGTTTGACATCGGCCAGCGTACCTTGCTGGATGTGCTGGACAGCCAAAGCGAATATTTTGAGGCCACCCGCTCCTACATCAACGCCCGTCACAACCAGGCTGCTGCGCAGGCGCGCACACTGGCTGGCATGGGCCAACTGGTGACGGCACTGGGGGCGAAACGCGCCGACGTGCCTGCAGCAGAAGCGGCCGGGCAGGACCGCAGCCGCATGGACACAACGGACTTATGCGCATTTGAAGTGACCGAGGTGGACAGTGTCGACGCCATCAAGGCCAGGTTTACAACGCCAACTGCCTCAGCCGGTTCCTACGTTGTGTTGATCCCGAGTCCTGACGGCAGCATTGGACGGATCACCGTGCAAAGCAAACAGGGCGAGCAGGTGCTGATCCAATCGGGGCAGGCTGTGCCCCTGGCTGGCGGCGCAAGCTTTGAGGTGGACAAGAAAAAAATGCAGCAGGATTTTGGCGCGGCAATGGCTGCCCGGCCGCCAGTTCCTGAACAGTTTGTGCTGTACTTCCTCCGGGGTGGTACGCGACTCACCCAAGAGTCTCAGGCCTTGTTGCCCAAAATGCTGGCGCGCGCCAAAGAACGCAAAATGCTCGATGTCTGGCTGGTGGGTCACACCGACACCGTTGGCGAGCCAAACCGCAACCATGCACTGGGGCTCAAACGCGCACAGACCATTGCCAGACAGTTTCAAAAACTGGGTTTGAAAGATATCGCCATGACCATCGAATCTTATGGCGAGCGCAGCCCGCAGGTTGCAACCCCGGACGAAACCAACGAGCCGCGCAACCGTCGTGGTGAAGTGACTTTGCGTTAACACCCCCCGGTGCGCTTGCTACTTCTCTGACATCACGATCAAATCGCCGGTCTGGTTCTCTTGCAGTCGCTGCAAGTGCAGCCGAACCAGCGGATCCTCGGGCCGCTCCCGGGCCAACTGCTCAAACGCGACCCGGGCTGCCACCGGGTCTTGTGTGAGCAGCGCGTAAGCGGCTGCGTACTCTGGATCATCCAGCGGCGCGCCAGGAACTTCCAGTCCATTGTGAATAGGCTGAAACACCATCAATGGCTCCGTCTTGCCCTTGAGCACCAGGCGACCCACAGGACGGGTAACAACGCCGGTACAGCCTGACAAGGTGTTCTCGGAGACACAGATTCGCGTACCGAGATGCTTATTGACACTTTCCAGGCGCGACGCCGTGTTGATCGTATCCCCGAGGGCACGGTAGTCAAACATGTGCGAACCACCAAAATTGCCGACGATGACAGTTCCCGAATGCACCCCGATGCGGGTCTGGCCAAAAGCAAGTCCCTTGGCCCCCCTTATGTCATCCGCGTAACGCGAGGCAAAGCGCTGCATGGCAATCGCGCAACTCAAGGCACGCTGGCGGTGGTCGGGCTGCTGCACGGGCGCCGAAAACATGATCACCACGGCATCACCAATGATGCGCTCCAGCGTGCCATTGAAGGAAAACGCAATACTGATCATTTGATCCAGGTAGGCATTCAGCAGCGCCACCACTTCGGCTGGATCGATCTTTTCCATCAAACTGGTAAAACCCGCCAGATCGGTAAAAATGAAGCTGCATTCCTGACGTTTTCCCCCCAGTTCAAGTTGATCCGGATGCTCAACAATGTAGGTCACCAGATTGGGCGACACGTAGCGCGAAAAGGCCTCACGAACAAAGCGCTGGCGGCGTTCGGTTGAAAGATGGTGCATGACACTGGACAGCGAAAAGGCTACAAAAATGCCCAGGGCAGGCGTGACCGGGTCGAGCAGCAAGCGGTGGTCGATAAAGGCCAACCAACCAGCCCAGATGACGCCACCGATCACCAGTAAGGTCACAAGGGCAGAGACCAGCGCGCCTGTCATCAGTGCCAGCGTGCCAAGCGCCAGACCACCAATGACGATGGTCAGGGCTTCGATCGAATTGGCCCAGGCCGGACGATAGAGATGACTGCCTGTGAGCACCTGTTCGAGCAACTGCGCATGGGCCTCAACCCCTGGCATGACACCGCCAAGCGGACTGAAGCGCAGATCCATCAGGCCCTGGGCAGATGTGCCCACCAGCAGCAGGGATCCCTGTAATTCGGCATCCGGAATTTCTCCCGCCAGAATTTTCCAGGCCGGGATGGTGCGCTCCTTGACGGGTCCGGTAAAGTGAACCCAGGCCTCGCCCGCCGCAGTGGTCGGCACGACAAACTGGCCAATTTTCACCTCGGTCATGCCAACACCCGGGGTTTCTGAGGTGCGCAGCATGTAGTTTTGCGCCCCCTGCCCCACCCGCAAAACTTCCGCCACCAGCGATGGCACCAGGGTGTCGCCCAACCGCAACAGCAGCGGCACGCGGCGCACCACGCCATCGTTGTCAGGCACAAACGTCAACACGCCGTTACCTGCGGCGGCCGCACTCAACAACGGCAAGGACGGTACCGCCCGGCTGAAGGCATGGGCAAAGGGCAAGGCCGACTCACCCATGCTGACGTACCGGTACTTCTGGGCTGGCAAAGCCAGACCGGTGCCTTCGCGTTCAACCGAGAAACCCAGCACCACGCCGCCGGGTTCCAGCGCAGCTGCAAACAGATCATCATGGTCCGGCAGGCCGGCAATACTGTGCTGTGCTGAGGTGGGCAGGCTCCAGATATTGAGCATGGCCTTGGGCGAGGTCCGGTCGGGTTCGGCAAACAACACGTCAAAGCCAACCGCCGCCACCCCGGCCTTGCGCAAGCGTTCCACCAGCTCTGCAATCCTGCTGCGGGGCCAGGGCCATTGACCAACTTTGGTCAGACTTTCCTCATCGATGTCAATGATTCTTACCGGTACCGGCTGGTAGACACGCGGGTGAACTCTTTGGTATTGATCAAACACCGCCTGACGCAAGGTTTGCATCAAGGGCGGATCAATCAGCAGAAGGGCGGCACCGATACCGACGGCCAACAATGGCATCAGTATGCTCAAGCTCAAATGAAACCAACGACGCATTGTGTGGTCCTTCATACGGCTGAAATAATGAACGCGGATCAATCGTTGTCATGCCGCTGATCTGTTTGAGATTCAGACAGAATGGTGGGCCGTGTAGGACTTGAACCTACGACCAAAGGATTATGAGTCCTCTGCTCTAACCAACTGAGCTAACGGCCCGACCGAGTTGCGGATTGTAATGGGCTACTTATGATGACTCAGCGCGTTGCTGACCAATTTGGACGTGATATCCACAATCTGGATCATGCGGTCATAAGCCATGCGGGTGGGGCCGACGACGCCCAGCGTGCCCACCACCTGACCATCCACCTCGTAGGGTGCGCTGACGATGGAGAGGTCTTCAAATGGCACCACCTGGCTTTCGCCCCCAATGAAAATGCGCACCCCTTCGGCCTGGCCGGTCACATCGAGCAAACGCATGAGCTGGGCTTTTTGCTCGAACAGGTCAAAGGCGCGGCGCAGATGGCTCATGTCGTTGGAGAAATCACTGACCGACAGCAGATTTCTCTCGCCGGAAATGATCACTTCGTCCTGCGCTTCGGTCATGGCCTCGGTATTGGCCGCCACGGCGGCGTTCATCAGGCTGGCAATTTCGCTGCGCAAGGAATCCACCTCGTTCTTGAGCCGCTCGCGCACCTGCTCAATCGCCAGGCCGACATAGTTGGTGTTGAGGTAGTTGGCGGCTTCCACCAGTTGCGACTGGGTGTAATCGACCTCGGTAAAAATGACCCGGTTTTGCACGTCGCCCTCGGGTGACACGATGATGACCAGCAGGCGCCGCTCGGACAGCCGCAAGAACTCGATATGCCGGAACACCGAGGTGCGCTTCGGCGCAATGACCACGCCGACAAACTGGGACAGGCTCGACAGCAGATTGGCCGCGTTGGAGATCACTTTTTGCGGCTGGTCATGCGCCAGGCTGGGCGTGCCGATGTGGCCGCGCTGCACCGTGAGCATGGTGTCGACAAACAGACGGTAGCCGCGCGCCGTGGGAATGCGTCCGGCCGAGGTGTGGGGGCTGGCAATCAGGCCCAGTTCTTCCAGGTCGGACATCACGTTACGAATGGTCGCCGGTGACAAATCCAGGCCCGAGGCGCGCGACAAGGTGCGCGA
>NZ_JAMPXE010000023.1 GCF_023701345.1 Rhodoferax sp.
AGCTAGGCCTTTGATGGTACGCCGATTACAGGGCCAACAAACAAAACCTAAACGACGCTTGTTTCTGACTTCAAACCACAGCTACGGGTGACAGAAAGTTGCAATTGGATTGCCCTGAAGCGGGCAATGGCGGTTGTCAGGTTACGCTGCAGAACGGCCAACAAAGCTGGCACGAATTTCCAAAGTTCTTGTTTTCTTGCTCAACCACTAACCACGCTCACCGGCAGGATAAGGGCTGGGGTGGCGGCCGATTTCTGGGCGTTTGACAGTATGAGGCCGCCGCCCCAGCCCTTATCCTGCCAGCCCCTCCCGCTGGCAGCAGCCTATTGGCCAGTCATGCGTGTTACCTAAGTTCCTCGCATAAGATGCACCGACGCCACCTTGGCACCCTGCACCATCGCCCACCACGAGAATAAACAATGATCCCCAACCCCGCCTACGCGCCAGAAGCCTGGCAAACCGTGACCCCGCACATCGCCGCCCTGGGCGAATCGCCGTTTTGGCACCCGCATGAACAGATGCTGTACTGGGTGGACATTTCAGGCAAACAGATTCTGCGGGCCAACATGGACATGGGCACGCTGGAAACCTGGGACCTGCCCAGCGAACCCGGCTGCATCGCCCCGGCGGCCAGCGGCGGGCTGGTGATGGCGCTGCGCCACGGTGTTTTCAGGGCGCAGACCTGGGGCGGCCCGCTGCAGCTTTTGACCACGCTTGGCTATGACCCCACGCACATGCGCGCCAACGACGGCAAGTGCGACGCGCTGGGGCGCTTCTGGGTGGGCACCATTGACGAAACGCGGACCTTGCACAATGCCGCCCTGTTTTGCATTGACGCCCGAAACTCAGGCAGCACCGGCGTCGCGCAAGTGCGCTGCATGATCAACCCGACGGATCGGCCCGCCACCACCGCCAACGGTCTGGCCTGGAGCCCGGACGGCAGCACCCTGTATTGGGCCGACACGCCCAGCCACGCCGTGTGGGCCTGGGACCATGACCAAAGCACCAACCGCCTGAGTGGCCAACGCGTCTTTGCCGACTTCAGGGCCAAACCCGAGGGCTGGTCAGCCGCTGCTTTGGATGCCAACAACGGCGGTTACCGGGGTCGCCCGGACGGCGCCGCGGTCGATGTGCAGGGCAACTACTGGGTCGCCATGTTCGAGGGCCGCCGGGTGTGCCAGTTTGCACCCGATGGCAGCCTGCTGGCCGAGTTTGCCGTGCCGCTGCAATGCCCCACCATGCCGTGTTTTGGCGGCGCAGACCGCAAAACCCTGTACCTGACCAGCGCCCGCCACCACCGCAGCGCAGCTGAACTGGCGGCGTATCCGTTGTCCGGTTCGGTGTTGTCGATGCGGGTTGAGGTGGCGGGTATGCCGGTCAACTTTTTCCAGGATTGATCAGCATGATATTTCTCATGCTTGTTACAACTAATCGTCTAAAAACGTGCATTCAGTCCTGACCGGGATTAAACTGAAAATTCCAGTTTTCAACCTCACAGGAGATTCATCATGTCAGACGCCCTGCAAAACAGCAAAGAAAAACTCATGGACGATCTGCACCAGGGCATTGCCGATGCAGAGGAGTTGCTGAAACTCACGGCCAACCAGGCCGGCGAAAGTGCCGTCCAATTGCGTGAGCGCGTCCGTGCTCGCATGAGCAAAGCCAAGGTCGAATTGCTCCATCTGCAACAGGCCACGGTAGAAAAGGCCAAGGCAGCCGGTCACGCCACCGACGTGTTTGTCCATGAAAATCCGTGGAAATCCATCGGCATCGCAGCCGGCGTGGGTCTGGTGGTCGGTCTGTTGATCAGTCGCCGCTAGCGCCCATGCCAGGCGACAACACCGGTCTGTTCGGCCAGTTGCAGCAGTCCTTGGGCACCGTCATTGAACTCTTGCGGGTTCGACTGGCCCTGCTGGGCACCGAGCTTGGGCTGGAAAAACAGCGCCTGGGCGCCGGGCTGTTTTGGGGTGCCACTGCTTTCATGTGTTTGACGGTGGCGGCGGTGCTGTTTTGCGGCTTTGTGATTTTGCTATTGTGGGACAGCTACCGCCTGGCCGCCGTGGGCGTTCTGGCCCTGCTCTTTTTGGCAGGCGGGCTGCTGTTGCTGCAAGCGGCCCAGCGCAGGCTCGGCGCCGAGTCCAACCTGTTCAGCACCAGCCTGGCAGAGCTGGAACGCGATCGCGCCAGCGTCACCTCAAGCGCGCCGCATGAGCCCCAATGAACTCCAGTTGCGCCAGCAGCGCCTGCTGATTCGCAGCACCGAGCTGCGCCTGCAGCTGCATGGCCAGTTGCACAGCCTGCAACGCCCGGCCGCCATGGCCGACCAGGTCAAGACCAGCCTGCTCTGGCTTTACCAGCATCCGCAATGGCCCGCCGCTGTGCTGGCGTTGTTGTTGATCCTCAAACCCCGCCGGGCGCTGGTGTGGACGGGCAAACTCTGGTGGTTCTGGAAATCTGCCCGTCTGTTGCGTCATTGGCGCGAAAACCTGCTGGCATATTTGGCGCAGCGCTAAAGAAAACAAGCTCGCCAGCGGCGCAATTTTTCGAACACAGGGTGTTCAAAAAATTCAATCAGTTTCCCATGACTTGTGTTCTACCATCGGGTTCGTCGCCTCACCTGTGAACACCCATGGACACCGCCCTGCAACACCTCACTGACCAAATTAACACCGCTGCGGCGCAGCGCACCCCCTTGCGCATTCGCGGTGGCGGCAGCAAAGACTTCTACGGCGAAACGTTGCAAGGCGTACTGCTCGACACCACGGCTTACCGTGGCATTGTGAGTTACGAGCCCAGCGAACTGGTGGTCACGGTGCGCGCCGGCACCCCGCTGGCCGAACTCGAAGGCGCCTTGGCTGAAAAAGGCCAGTGCCTGGCGTTCGAGCCGCCCCGCTTTGGCAGGGCCAACGGCACCTGCGGCGGCATGGTGGCGGCGGGCTTGAGCGGCCCGGCGCGGGCCAGCATGGGCGGCGTGCGTGACTATGTGCTGGGCGTGCAGTTCGTCAATGGCCGTGGCGAACACCTCACCTTTGGCGGCCAGGTCATGAAAAACGTGGCCGGTTATGACGTGTCACGGCTGATGGTGGGGGCCATGGGCACGCTGGGTCTGCTCACCGAGATCTCGCTCAAGGTGCTGCCGGTGGCACCGGCCGAGGCCACGCTGGTGTTTGAGCTCGACCAGGTCAACGCCCTGGCGCAACTGCACCGCTGGGGTGCACAGCCGCTGCCGCTCAATGCCAGTTGCTGGGTGCGCGACGACACCGCCCCCAACACCCCCGAATTGTTGTTTGTGCGCTTGCGTGGTGCCGTGGCGGCAGTGGAGTCGGCCTGCACCAGGATGCTGGCCGACGTGCCCGGCAACCGCATGGACAACGCCCAGGCCGGGCCCGACTGGACCGCCTGCCGCGACCTGAAACTGCCTTTCTTTACGGCACCTGTCGCGCCCGCCGAGCCGCTGGCGCTGTGGCGCTTGAGCGTGCCGCAAACTGCGCCGGTGCTGGACCTGCCCTGGCCCCAGTTGGTGGAGTGGCATGGCGGCCAGCGCTGGCTCTGGGCCCCGGCATCGGCGCGGGAACAGTTGCGCCAAGCCGTCGCCGCGGCAGGCGGTTCCGCCAGCGTCTTCATAGCTGCCAGCGACACCACAACGGGCGCTAAAAACTGCTTCAGTCCCTTGAGCCCCGCCATCGCGCAAATCCACCGCCGCCTCAAGGCCGAATTTGACCCGGCAGGCATCTTTAATCCGGGTCGCGTGTACGCCGGCATGTAAAAACAAAAGCCTATGCAAACTCAACTCAGCGCCCAATACCAGGGCACGCCCGATGGCCTGGCGGCCGAAGCCATTCTGCGCAAATGCGTGCACTGCGGTTTTTGCACCGCCACCTGCCCCACCTACCAGTTGCTCGGCGACGAGCTGGATGGCCCGCGCGGGCGCATTTACCTGATGAAACAGGTGCTCGAAGGCGCGGTGCCAACCCGCAAGACCCAAATGCACCTGGACCGCTGCCTGACCTGTCGCAACTGTGAAACCACCTGCCCCAGCGGTGTCCAATACGGCCATTTGCTTGACATTGGCCGCAAGCTGGTCGACGCCCAGGTACCGCGCCCGGCGGGCGAGCGCGCGCTGCGCTGGGCGCTCAAGGAAGGCCTGCCGTCACCCGCTTTTGGCCCGGCCATGGCCGTGGGCCAACTGGTGCGGTCGCTGCTGCCCAAGACGCTACAGAACAAGGTGCCGGCCAAACAGCACGCCGGCCTCACGCCCACACGCACGCTCAGCCGCAAGGTACTGGTGCTGGCCGGTTGCGTGCAACCCGCCATGAGCCCCAACATCAACAGCGCCACGGCCCGGGTCTTTGATGCCGCCGGCATCCAGTGCGTGGTGGCGCCCAAGGCGGGTTGTTGCGGCGCCGTCAAGTTTCATCTCAACGACCAGGAGGGTGGCATGGCGCAGATGCGCGCCAACATCGACGCCTGGTGGCCATCGATTGAAGCCGGCGTGGAGGGCATCGTCATCAACGCGTCGGGCTGCGGCGTCACCGTCAAGGACTACGGCCACATCCTGCGGGATGACCCCGCTTACGCCGCCAAGGCGCGGCGCGTGAGCGAACTCACCCAGGACGTCAGCGAATGGCTGCCCGAGCTGGTGGACAAACTCAAAAATCGGGTGGCAGGCAGCGCCAGCCGCATCGCCTTTCATCCACCCTGCTCGATGCAACACGGCATGCAATTGCGCGGCGGCGTCGAGAAATACATGGGCGAGTTGGGTTTCAACGTCAAGACCACCGGCTGCGAGGCCCACCTGTGCTGCGGCTCGGCGGGCACCTACAGCGTGCTCAACCCGACACTGTCTTACCAGCTAAGAGACCGCAAACTGGGCAAACTGGCCACCACCTTTGGCGACCAGGCGCCCGAGCAAATCGTGTCAGCCAACATCGGCTGCATCACGCACCTGCAAAGCGGCACCGACACGCCGGTGCGGCACTGGATTGAAGTGCTCGACGAAGCACTGCAAAAATAAGCTGCAATCACGCCCCGAGGCGCTGGCGCAACACGCGCACGGCACTGGCGGGTGTGCTCAGCACTGGCAGATCCAGCGCCTGGCGCACCGCTGCTTCGGCCCGCGCCATGCTGAACTGGGCCAGTGCAATCACCTCACAGCCCTGTTGCTGCAGCCAGCGCGCGGCGTCGACCACCAAGGCATCGTGACCAGCGGTGTCGCCCTGGTTGAGTGCTTCCAGGGCGCCTTCGGCCAAGCGGGTCCGCAGCGCCATGCCAGGCGGGAACTCGGCCGGCATCGAGACCAATGTCGGCGCAAATGAGGCAATCAGCCCGACGCGTTTGCCCGTTGCCACAGCCTCGGCCACCATGGCCTCGTTGGGCTTGAGTACCGGCATGTGCGGGCGCCGCGCGGCCACGACGTCAATACACGGCCCAAAGGCCGAGCAGGTGAACAGAACGGCCTGGGCGCCGGTGCCCTCGGCATAGGCTGCCAGCGCCTCGAAGCGCTGGTGCATGGCCGCATCGAGCCCGCGGCCACTGCGCGCCAGGTCGCTTGAGAGGCTGTCGTCAATCAGGTTCATGCGTTCACAGGCTGGCCAGGCGCGCGCCATCTCGGCGTTGATCGGCGCCACCGAGTGCGCCAGCGCATGGATCAGCGCGACACGGGTCATGGCTTGGTTTTGCGGGCACGGGCGCGCTGCAAGGCAATGACCAGCAGCAGCAAGGCCATGGCGGGCGGGAACATCCATTCCTTGGCGGGTCGATCGGCCGGTATTTCCGCCGAGACGATACGGAAGCCCTGCTCCATGCCGAGTTTTTCAGCGCGACTGCCAAAACGCACCTGCGTGATCAACAAGTCATCGCCCTGTGCCATCACATTGACACCGGCACTGGCAAAGCGCTCGCGCGCCGTGCCTTGGGGGCCCAGCGGCAGCAGCACCCCCTTGCGGATGTCCTTGGCGTCGATATTGGTGCCTTCAATCCAGATGCGCTTGCTGGCATTGGCAGGTTGCGCTTCAATCAACTGGCTGATTTGCGACGCCGGCACCTCGGTGTAGGGCGGATAAACCATGTCCCACCAGTAACCCGGACGGAACAGCGTGAACGTGATCAACAGCAAGGCGATGGTTTCATACCAACGCGACTTGATCAAGAAATGGCCCTGTGTCGCCGCCGCAAACACCAGCATGGCCACGGTGGCGCTGAGCACCGTCAAAATCAGGTGGAACGGCCCGTCCACACCGATCATCAGCAACTGGGTATTGAAAATGAACAAAAAGGGCAGGATGGCGGTGCGCATGCTGTAGAAAAATGCCGTGATGCCGGCCTTGATCGGGTCGCAGCGCGCAATGGCTGCCGCAGCAAATGAGGCCAGACCCACCGGCGGCGTGACGTCGGCCATCAAGCCAAAGTAGAAGACGAACAGGTGCACCGCAATCAGCGGCACGATCAGGCCGCTTTGTGCACCCAGCTCGACCACCACCGGCGCCATCAGCGTGGACACCACGATGTAGTTGGCCGTGGTCGGCAGGCCCATGCCCAAAATCAGGCTGATGACAGCCACCAGCACCAGCATCAGCATCAGGTTGCCGCCCGACAGCAGCTCGACAATCTCGGTCATGACCAGGCCAATGCCGGTCAACGACACCGTGCCGACAATGATGCCGGCCGCCGCCGTGGCCACACCAATGCCGATCATGTTGCGGGCCCCGATAGCCAGGCCGTCGATCAGGTCAAGCACCCCCTGGCGTGCCGCTTGGCCAAAATCGCTCCGGCCACGAAACCAGGAGATGATGGGTTTTTGCGTCAGCATGACAAAAATCATGAACATCGTGGCCCAGAAGGCCGACAGGCCCGGTGACATCTGCTCGACCATCAGGCACCAGATCAGCACCACCACGGCCAGCAGGTAATGCAGGCCCGATTTGACGGTGGGACCGGTTTCTGGCAGTTCGAACACGGGTGCATTCGGGTCATCGAGTTCCAGTTCGGGCTGCCGGGCGCCAAACCACAGCAAGCCGACATAGGCCGCCAGCAGTCCCACGCCGATTACCCAGACGGCCGAGTCACCCATCAGTGTCTTGATCCAGCCAATGCCCCAGTAGACTGCGCCCGACAGCACGACAAAACCAGCCAGGGTCAGGCCCAATGACAGCAGGCGCGAGCCGGCCGAGCCGGTATTGCGCCGCGGCAATCCCACCATGTTGTTTTTAAGGGCCTCAATGTGGACGATGTAGAGCAAGGCAATGTAGGAAATGATGGCCGGCAAAAAGGCATGCTTCATCACCTCGATATATGGAATACCCACATATTCCACCATCAGGAAAGCAGCAGCGCCCATCACCGGCGGCATCAATTGGCCGTTGACCGAGCTCGACACCTCGACGGCCGCCGCCTGGTCAGGGCGGTAACCCACGCGCTTCATGAGCGGAATGGTGAAGGTGCCGGTGGTCACCACATTGGCAATCGACGAGCCCGAAATGATGCCGGTGGCCGCTGACGACAGCACCGCCGCCTTGGCCGGGCCACCCCGCATGTGGCCGAGCAGCGCAAAGGCCGACTTGATGAAATAGTTGCCGGCACCGGCCTTGTCCAGCAAGGAGCCAAACAGCACAAACAAGAAGATGAAGCTACTGGAAACACCCAGCGCCACGCCAAACACGCCCTCTGTGGTGAGCCACTGGTGGCTCATGGCTCGGCTCAGCGAAAAACCGCGGTGGGCAATCATGTCGGGCATGAAGGGGCCGCCAAAGGTATAACCCAGAAAAACCAGCGCCACAATCACCATCGGCAGGCCCAGCACCCGGCGCGTGGCCTCCAGCAGCAGCGCGATACCGACCAAACCGGTGTAAACGTCCATCGAGGTCGGTTGCCCCGGACGGGTCGCCAACTCACGGTAAAACAGGAACAGGTAGGCGGCACAAAAAGTGCCCACGATGGCAAAGATCCAGTCTGTCACCGGCACGCGGTCGCTTTGTGAGCGCTTGAAAGCCGGGTAAGACATGAAAGACAGGAACACCGCAAAGGACAGGTGGATGGCCCGCGTTTCGGTGTCGTTGAAGACCAGCACACCGGTACTGAACGGCAGCGGCGATGCGATCCATAATTGAAACAAGGACCAGGCCAGCGCCACATAGAGTAAGAAACGCTTCATTGCCGGGCCGGGGTTGCGCGCACCGGTGTCGTTGTCGGCGACGAACTTCTGGACGTCAATCTCAGGCACCTTGTCCGTTGCGGTTGCTGTTGTCATACGGATCTCTCTAATAATTAGTGATGTTTTTGTCAACAAAAAAGCTCTGACGCGTCAGAGCTTTTTTTGCGGTTTCAGCCTGTGGCAGCTGGACGTGATCAGATTACATCCAGCCTTTTTCCTTGTAGTACTTGACAGCGCCGGGGTGCAGCGGTGCCGACAGGCCATCCTTGATCATGTTCTTGGGATTCAGGCCGATGAAGGCGGGGTGCAATTTCTTGAACTCGTCAAAATTCTCGAACACCGCCTTGACCAACTCGTACACGGTGGCATCAGGTACCTTGGCCGAGCTCACAAACGAGGCCAGCACACCATAGGTGCGGGTCGGGTTCGGATGGCCCGCATACAAGCCGCCAGGAATGTCCACCGCAGCGTAATAGCTGTTGGCCTTGACCAGTTTGTCCACGGCCGGGCCGGTGATCGGCACCAGCTTGGCGCCGCAGGTGGTGATCGGGTCCTGAATGTTGGCGCTCGGGTGACCCACGCCGTAGAAGAAGGCATCGATCTTGTTGTCACACAGGGCTGCACCGTGCTCGTCGGCCTTGAGTTCGGCAGCCAGACCAAAGTCTGAAGTCTTCCAGTTCATACCAGTCAACAATTCGTCCATGGCGGCGCGGCTGCCCGAGCCGGGGTTACCGACGTTCATGCGTTTGCCCTTGAGGTCTTCAAACTTGGCCACGTTGGCTTCCTTGCGGGCCAGCACCGTGAAAGGCTCGGGGTGAATCGAGAACACGGCACGCAAGTCGGTGTGCTTGCCGTCTTTCTCGAACTGCTTGGCGCCGTTGAAGGCGTTGTACTGCACATCGGACTGGGACACGCCAAAGTCAAGCTCGCCCGCCTTGATGGTGTTGATGTTCACCACTGAACCACCGGTGGACTCCACCGAGCAACGGTAGCCATGCTTGGCGCGGTCCTTGTTGACCAGGCGGCAAATGGCGCCACCAGCCGCGTAGTACACACCCGTGACACCCCCGGTGCCAATGGTCATGAATTTTTGCTGCGCCTGCACGCTGCTCACGGGGGCCAGCATGGCGGCAGCAGCGGCAACGGCGCTGACATAGAAGGACAATTTCTTCATGGGATCTCCAGTATTAAAAATTTCGACTGACTTAAAAAACGATCTGTTTACAGAATGTGGCATCTTAGATCAAAGATAGACCCCCCTTCGGTTGAATAAGTAAATAGTTACCCTGTTTTTTTATGCAATTTGCGCATATTGCCGCATCAGGCCGGCATAGCGGCATCGACGGCCCGGGCCAGGCGCTCCACAATCTGCACCAGTTCGTCTTCGCTGGCAATGAAGGGCGGGGCCAGCAAAATGTGGTCGCCGCAACGCCCGTCCACCGTGCCGCCCATCGGGTAAACCATCAGGCCCAGCGCCATCGCCTCACGCTTGATGCGGGCATGTAATTTAAGCGCCGGGTCAAACCACTGGCGCGACGCCCGGTCCGCCACCAGCTCCAGCCCCCAGAACAAGCCGCGGCCGCGGATGTCGCCCACATGGGGGTGATCGGCAAACGTCTGTTTGAGCAAGCCAAGCAGGGTCTGGCCCCGTGCCCGCACCTGTGCCACCAGGCCGTCGCGCTGAATCACCCGCTGCACCGCGAGGGCGGCAGCACATGCCACTGCATGGCCGAGGTAGGTATGGCCGTGCTGGAACATGCCGCTGCCTGCCCTGAATACTTCCACCAGCTTCTTCTGCGCCAGCACCGCGCCAATCGGCTGGTAGCCGCCACCCAGGCCCTTGGCGATGGCCAGCAGGTCAGGCACCACGCCCTCCTGCTCGCAGGCGTGCAGCGAGCCGGTGCGGCCCATGCCGCACATCACCTCGTCCAGAATCAGCAAAATGCCGTGGCGGTCGCAGAGCTCCCGGATGGCCTTGAAATAGCCCGGCACGGCGGTCAGCACGCCGGCCGTGGCGCCACCCACGGTTTCGGCCACAAAGGCCATGACGTTTTCCGGCCCAAGGCGCTCAAAGGTCTGCTCAAGCTCAGCCACCAGCCGCTGGCCATAGGCTTCTGGCGTTTCATCGGGCGCGCGGTCGCGGTATTCGTAGCAGGGCGCCACATGGGCGACGTCGATCAGCAGCGGCTGAAACTGGGCGCGCCGCCATGCGTTGCCCCCCACGGCCAGCGCGCCCAGGGTGTTGCCATGGTAGCTTTGACGACGCGCGACAAAATGGCGCCGTTGCGGCTGGCCGATCTCGACGAAATACTGCCGCGCCATTTTGAGCGCGGCCTCCATCGCTTCCGAGCCGCCACTGACAAAGTAGGCATGGCTCATGCCGGCCGGTGCCGACGCGATCAGCACGTCGGCCAGTTCCTCGGCCACTTCGGTGGTGAAAAAGCTGGTGTGGGCATAGGCCAGCCGGTCAATCTGGGCGTGCATGGCCGCCAGCACCTCGGGGTGACCATGGCCCAGGCAGGACACGGCGGCACCGCCGCAGGCATCCAGGTAAGTTTTGCCGCTCGCATCAAGCAGGGTGATGCCCCGGCCTGACACCGCCAGCGGCAATTCGTGCTGCAACTGGCGGTGGAACACATGGGTGCCCTCCGGGCTGATCACGGTTGACTGGGGTGCGGGGTGGGATGGCTGCATGGTGAATTCCTTCGCAAAAAGATCAATAAAAGTTGATGTTGTCACTCTTGCCGTGGTGGTTTTTTGTCCCAGTACGCTTTGGCTTTCTGCAGACCCTGCTGGCGCTGCGTCAGCCGTTGCAGCACGGCAGCACCGCCCTGCTCGGCTACACATTCCACCAGCGCTTCTGCCAGTGCCAGGGCCCCGGTCATCGAGTGAAAAAACGAGGGCGATGCGGTATCAAACAACAGGGCGTGCTGCGCCAGTCGCGCCAGTGGCGACAAGCTGCTGTCGGTCAGCGCCAGCACCGGCACACCGCGACCATGGGCTTGCTGCGCTGCCTCGACGGTCTGTCGCGTGTAAGGGGCCTGGCTGACCACCACCAGCAGGTCGCTGGCGCGCAAGGCCAGCAACTGGTCGGCCCAGGCACCACCCGCATCGGTGGCCAGCCGGGTGTTGGCGCGCAGCCAGTCACAGGTGTAGTACAGGTGATAGGCAATACTGAAGCTGGCGCGCAAGCCGAGAAACAGCACCTCGTGTGCCGCCAGCATGGCCTGCGCCGCCGCCTGCAACTGCTCAGTGCTGTTGCGGCTGCGCACGGACTGAAGGTTCGCCACCTGCGCCTGCGCCAGGCGGTCTACGTTTTCAGTCAGCGGGTGGCTCGCCAGGGCGCTGGCGGCCGGGTTGGCCTGCCCCACCGATGCGGCAAAAGCCTGCATCGACGGCCGCCGCATGGCCTCAAAGCCATCCAGCCCCAAGGCCCGGGCCAGCCGCGTCATGGTGGCGGGCGCCACACCCGCCGCCAGCGCCGACTGCCGCATGGATTGCAACCCCAACTCGGCCGGATGCGCCTGCACCCAGCGCGCCGCGCGCTGCAGTTCAGGGCTCAGACGCTCAAAACGACTGTCCAGCAATTGGGTCAGATGGGAATAAGGCAAAATCCGGAATTGAAACAAATGAATTATTTGGATAATATAGAAACATTTGTTTCAAGTCCAGCAAATGTATTGCCCAGAATGTCAGCCCACGCATAATTCAGACATGAATACCTTACCCTCCCTGCCTTGCTACCTCAACGGTGAGTTCACCACCCTGCCCGATGCCAAAATCAGCGTCATGGACCGCGGCTTCATTTTTGGCGACGGTGTCTATGAAGTGGTGCCGGCCTATGGCGGCCAGTTGTTCCGTTTTGAACAACACATGGCGCGACTGGACCGCAGTCTGGCCGAGTTGCGCATGGCCAACCCGCTGACGCGCGGCCAGTGGGCCGACCTGGCGCTGCAATTGATGACCAGTTACGCCACCTCACAAGGCGCTGGCGTCAAGGATCTTGACCAGTTGATCTACATCCAGGTCACCCGCGGCGTGGCCATGCGCGACCATGTCATGCCCACCGACATCACCCCCACCGTGTTTGTCCTGACCAACGCCATGAAGCTGCCCACCGAGGCGCAGCGCAGCCAGGGCGTGGCCTGTGTCACGGCCGACGACTTCCGCTGGGAAAAAGCCCACATCAAGAGCACCAGTCTGCTGGGTGCGGTGTTTGCACGCCAGATCAGCTTTGATGCCGGCGCCATCGAAACCGTGATGTTCCGCGATGGTTTCTTGAGCGAGGCCGCCGCCAGCAACGTCTGGGTCGTCAAGGACGGCCAGGTGCTGGGTACACCCAAAGACCACCTGGTGCTCGAAGGCATCCGTTACGGCCTGATTGAAGAAATCTGCCGCGCCCGCGGCATCCCTTTTGAGCTGCGCCGCATCAGCCGCGAGGAAGTACGGCACGCCGATGAACTGCTGTTGTCGTCCGCGACCAAAGAAGTGCTGCCGGTGACCCTATTGGACGACCAGGCGATCGGCAACGGCAAGCCCGGCCCGGTGTATGCCCAGTTGTTCGCTGGCTACAGCGAGGCCAAAGCGCAGTCCAGACCACAATGAGCAGCCCGGCCACCGCCATGCTGCTGGCCGCCGGCCGGGGCGAACGCATGCGTCCGCTCACCGACCGCTGCCCCAAACCGCTGCTGAAAGTGCAGGGCAAGCCGCTGCTGCAATGGCACCTGGAAGCACTGCAACGGGACGGCTGCGAGCGGGTGCTGGTCAATACCGATTGGCTGGGCGAGCAGATCCTGCGGGCAGAGCACCCCCCCGGTCTGACCATGCACTACTCGCACGAAGGTCGCGACTTTGGCGGCGCGCTGGAAACCGCCGGTGGCATTGCGCGTGCCCTGCCGCTGCTCGACGAGGTGTTCTGGGTGCTGGCGGCCGATGTGTTCACGCCCGGCTTTGCATTCACCCAGTCGGCCGTTGAACGCTTTGCCGCCAGCGGTCTGCTGGCGCACCTGTGGCTGGTACCCAACCCGGCGCACAACCCGGGCGGCGACTTTGGCCTGCAAGCGGTATCACAAGGCCCGGCGCTGGCGCTCAACCTGGCCAAAGACGACCCGCGCCCGCGCCACACCTTTTCCACCATCGGCCTGTACCGGCGCGCGCTGTTCGAGGCGCCCTGGTGCGACATCGCTGCCGGCAACCCGCAGGGCATCAAGGCCGCGCTGGCACCGCTGTTGCGCCGTGCCATGGATCAGGGCCGGGTGTCTGCCGAGTTGTACCACGGTCCCTGGACCGACGTGGGCACGCCACAACGGCTGGCCGAACTCAATGCATTTGTTGAACATCCATGAGATGCGTCTTCAAAATACCTTGAAAATCCAAAGTAAACGTTTCGATTTTCAAGGTGTTAATATCGCATCATGATTGATCGAAGCCTGCTTTTTGAAGTGCTCACACAGCGGCTGACCGAGTCGCGTGCGCTGGCCCTGCTTGGTGCCAGGCAAGTTGGCAAGACCACACTGGCACAGCTGTACGCCACGCATCACAACTGCGTTTACTTTGATCTGGAGGACCCGCAGTCGCTTGAGCACCTGAGCCAGCCCATGGTGACCCTGGATGCGGCCCTGAGCGCTGGACGCACCATCGTGATCGATGAGGTGCAACGGCGGGCAGAACTGTTTCCGGTACTGCGCACACTGATCGACCGGCACGCCCGCAACAGTCAGTTTTTATTGTTGGGAAGCGCATCACCGCTGCTGTTGCAACAGTCTGGCGAGTCGCTGGCGGGGCGTCTGGGCTTGTTGTACATGAGCGGCGTGGCACTTTCGGAGTGGGCAAATACCGACAACAACAGCGGCGCCAAAGGCTTGTCTCCCGTTCGCATGAACCAACTCTGGCTACGCGGCGGGTTCCCACGGGCGCTGCTGGCGCCCTCTGCCCGAGCTGCCATGCGCTGGTTGCGCGACTACCTGTCACTGGTCATTGAGCGCGACATGCCCCAAATGGGTTTGAACGTACCGGCGCCGACCATGCAGCGATTCTGGCGTCTGCTGGCGCACTACCATGGCCAGACCTGGAATGCGGCTGAGCCGGCTCGCAGCCTGGGCGTGAGCGAGCCGACGGTGCGCAAATACCTGGACTTTTTGGTCGGCCTGCAACTCGTGCGTCAACTGCCACCGTGGCACGAAAATTTGGCCAAACGCCAGGTCAAGGCGCCCAAAATTTATGTCCGCGACAGCGGCTTGCTGCATTATTTGTGGGGAGTGGAGGAGGATGACGCGCTCTGGCTTCACCCCAAGAGCGGTGCCAGCTGGGAGGGTTTTGCCCTGGAACAGGTGCTGCACGTAGCACAACCTGATGAAGCTTATTTCTGGGCCACCCATTCGGGCGCAGAACTCGATCTGTTGATGTTCAAGCGGGGGCTGCGCGTGGGGGTGGAGTTCAAGCGCGTGGATGCCCCAAAAATCACGCCTTCCATGCTGATCGCCATCCAGGACCTGCACCTGGATGCCCTCTACGTGGTGTACCCCGGCCAGCGCCGTTATCACTTGCACCCGACAAGCGCCGCCATCAATGCCCCCATTGAAGCCATCCCGTTGAACGATCTGGCTACCCTACCTGCTGACTGGAACTAAACCATGCCCACCTCTCACATCAACACCCAGCCACACGCCCAGCGCCGCGCCATTCTGGCTCAGAAAATCGGCACCAATGGCATTGCCATCATCCCGACCGCGCCCGAGCAGCAACGCAACCGCGACAGCGACTTTCCGTACCGCGCTGACAGCTATTTTTATTACCTGACGGGGTTTACCGAACCCAAGGCCTGGTTGGTGCTGACCGGTGACGGCCGCAGCACGCTGTTTTGCCAGCCCAAGGACATGGAACGCGAAATTTGGGATGGCTACCGGCTCGGCCCCACGGCCGCCCCGGTCCAGCTGGCGCTGGATGCAGCTTATTCAGTGGCCGAACTGGATACCCAGTTGCCCGCCCTGATCGACGGCCGCGATGCCGTCTGGTACCCGTTTGCCACCCACAAGGGGCTGGAGACGCGCATTGACGGCTGGCTCGGCGGTCTGCGCGCGCGTGTGCGTTATGGCACGCTGTGCCCGCAAACCCAGCGCGACCTGTGCGGCGTGCTCGATGAAATGCGCCTGCTGAAAGATGCGCATGAGCAGGCCACCATGCAGCGCGCCGGGCGGATCAGTGCCAGCGCCCATATTCGCGCCATGCAAGTGTCCGCCAACATGCTGCGCGCCGGGCAGGAGGTGCGTGAATACCACCTGGAGGCCGAACTGCTGCACGAGTTTCGCCGCCACGGCTCCCAGTTCCCGGCCTACGGCTCGATCGTGGCCGCTGGCGCCAACGCCTGCGTGCTGCACTACCGCGCCGACCGCGGCCTGGTTCGCAACGGCGAGCTGGTGCTGATCGATGCCGCCTGCGAACTCGACGGTTACGCCAGCGACATCACGCGCACCTTCCCGGCCAATGGCAGATTCACCGGCCCGCAACGCACGCTCTACGAGCTGGTGCTGGCCGCGCAGGACGCAGCGGTAGCCGCCACCCGGGCGGGGGCGCGCTTTACCGACCCGCACGACGCGGCGGTCAAAGTGCTGGCGCAAGGCATGCTCGATGTGGGCCTGCTCGACGGCAACAAGGTCGGCAGTCTGGACGACGTGATCGAGAAACGGGCCTACTTCCAGTTTTACATGCACCGCACCGGCCACTGGATCGGCATGGACGTGCACGACTGCGGCGACTACACCGAGCCCGGCGAAATTGGCCAGGTCAGCACACGCAAGGACGCGCTCACCGGCGACACCATCAAGGACCGCCCGGCGCGCATTTTGCGCAGCGGCATGGCGCTCACCATCGAGCCCGGCATTTACGTGCGAGCGGCCGAGGGCGTGCCCGAGCACTTTCACAACATCGGCATCCGCATTGAAGACGACGCCATCGTCACGGACACCGGCTGCGAGCTGCTCACCCGCGACGTGCCAGTGCGGGTGGCCGAGATTGAGGCGCTGATGCGGGGGTGACACGGCTATCAAAAGGGAGGAAAATCAAATCGCCTCTTAATGATTAACGTTTTACGTCATCACGTTAGTCAATTCACAGAAAGGACACCTCATGGAAGACTCGACAAACAAAGCTGCCATCAATGCCCTGAATTGCATTATGGAACTCGAACTTGCGGGCGTAGTGAAATACACCCACTACTCACTTATGGTTTACGGGTACAACCGCATCCCGATCGTGTCCTGGATGAAGGGCAACGCCGACGAAAGCCTGACCCATGCCCACAAGGCAGGTGAACTGGTGACACTGCTCGGCGGGCACCCCTCCCTGAAAATCGGCTCTCTGCTGGAAACCGAAAAGCACGACATTGGCGACATCCTGCGTGAGAGCCTGGAGCATGAAAAAAATGCCTTGACCGCCTACTATGACTTGCTGAAGATCGTTGAAGGGCAATCCGTGCTCTTGGAAGAGTACGCCCGCGAGATGATCGTCAACGAGGAAATGCATTTGGACGAGGTCAACAAGATGATGCGTCGTCCCGGTGATACCGCCGCATTCAAGGGGTGAGCAACAAGGGTGACGTGGCGACTCCGGCCACGGCCCCAAATTAACGAGGCCAGATCGTGGCGGTCATCTCGCAGACCGCAAGCCGAGGGCTACGAAAAGAAGGGCGGCGACGGGTTCGGCCGTGGCCGATCTGCGCAGCGTCATGGTGGTCCGTCAGTCAAAACCGGAAGGTATCGCATGAAAGTCGCGAATTTCACTGACATCCAGCTGGGCGACGCCTTGCCAGGCCTGGTAGCGGGCCCTATCACACGACTTACCCTGGGTGTGTATGCCGGTACCTCCGGGGACTACAACCCGCTGCACATCGATTCGGACTTTGCCCGCCAGGCCGGCATGCCGGACATCTTTGCACACGGCATTCTTTCCTGCTGAAGATGTAGTGGTGCCCAATGCAGCCTTTTGGCTTGCTCTTGCAGCCTCAACGCGCTCTGGTTCGAGTACCGCAGCAAGTGAGCGGCGTAGCGCCTCCATTTCGCGGGCGCTGACTTCGATGCTGGCCAGTGCTAGCTTCACAGGTTCGTCTGGCACAAAACCTAAGGCGTTGTCCCCATCTGGGGCTGCAAACATTGTCATTACCGCCTCTCCAGTCACCAACAAGCTGGCTGCGATAGCCACGACACTGTTCTTGGGCACTGCCAAAACACCATTGGCGACGAAGGCACAGGCGCTGCTCGGCATTTTTCGGAACGATCATAGTTCCCAGCTCCCTGTCGTCCGGTACCAAGTCCGAAAACGGTAAAAGATAACCTATTGTTCCGGCAAATTTATGAAAAATACCCAAGCGTCCTTCTGACACGCTGCGAAGAATGTCATTCACAGCAAGACCCAACACCGAAGCCGCCTGCTCTATGGGCAAAAAGCTGCCTCCGGCAATGAGGGGGTGACCGTCTGCAATCTTGATGACGCTGTCGTGGTGCATATCGTTGTTGCCAAGAGCGAGCCGCTCAAGGTCCATGAGTTGTTGTCGCCAGCGGACCAACATGGTTGCCGCCACAATCTTGGCTATTGGCAAATGCTGAGTGCCCGTAGTTGCAACGAATTCTCGCTTACATACGATTCCACGCAGGCGAGCTGGAACCGTCAGACGCACAAAATAGATGCCGCTTGCGCGGCGCTGCAAATTCTCCATCGAGACACCCTTTGTATGAGGGTGCTGTAGAGGGCGCCGAAATGCTGATTTTTATTAATTAAATCAATACGTTATCGAGACATGGTGCGGCTGGCGGGGATCGAACCCACGACCCTCGGCTTCGGAGGCCGATACTCTATCCACTGAGCTACAGCCGCATTTTTCTGAAAAACTGCAAGAGAGCTATTCTCGCACATGAGCAGATTGGCATGAAATTCAAACCAAAGCTTGGCGTGTTATCCGCCGACGATACCGGGCTGGTTTGGCACGGATGGTCGTCTGGCAGCGGAATCAGGCGCATGCGGCTGTTGGAGCCAAAACTTAAGTTGGTCATCAATTCGCCGTATTCCACGATCGATTGCGAGACCGTCAGGCTCTCGGCCGGGTTGCCGTACGCAACGCCATCGCGACCGTTCCGCCGATATAGCCTGTAGCTCCCGTCAATAAAACTCTCATCCTCTGTCCCTTCCATGCTGACTGCGTGATGCAAATTCAGCAAACAGTCATTCGGAATGATACTGAGTCGGCTGCCGAAGCAAGTCAAAATGGTATTTTCACAGTGTGATCAAAGGACACGACATGAATCGAACCATCAAGTGGGGCGTTCTTGGCGCCGCCGCGATTGCGACCGAGCGCACGATGCCGGCAATGAACGAAGCCCAAAGCGCAACGTTGTTTGCCCTCGCCTCCCGCGATGAGTCGAAAGGCCGCGCCATGGCACAGTTGCATAAGGTACCACGCGTCTACACAAGTTATGCGGAATTGCTGGCAGACCCGGACATTGATGCGGTCTACATTCCGCTGCCAAACCAATTGCATTTTGAGTGGTCGGTGCGGGCGCTCGAAGCGGGCAAGCATGTGCTGTGCGAAAAGCCCCTTTGCCTGACTGCAGAGCAGGTCGCGCAGCTCTGCGCGGTGCGCGATCGCACCGGCAGACACATTGAAGAGGGTTTTGGATTTCGCAATCATCCACAATGGGAAAAACTGGACACGCTGCTCGCTGACCATAGCATCGGGCCTGTTCGCACGGTACATGCCGTGCTGGCCAAACAGTTTCTTGATCCGGCTGACATCCGCAACAACCCGGCAGCGGGTGGTGGTGCGCTTTTCGATCTGGGGTCTTATGCGATCAGCGCCTGCAACCTGATTTTCAAGCGCCCGCCAACGCATGTCGTTGCGGCGCTCGACTACGACCCGGCCTTCGGCATTGACCGGCTTTCCAGCGCCATGCTCGACTACGGCGGCCGCCATGCGATGTTCACCGTCGCCACCCAGTCCGGGCCTTCTGCTTGGGGTACCCACCAACAACTGTCCGTGTTAGGTGCCAAGGGCTGGCTGCGTCTGGATTTTCCGTTCGCACATGCACGGCCGAGTACTTGCCATATCGAACTTGGCAACGAGTCGAGCGTTGGCTCTTTCCCAACTACGACTTATACATTTGATCCGGTCAATCAGTACACCCTTCAGGTAGAACGCTTTTCGCGCTTCCTCCTCGGCGATGATGTCCCCAATTGGCCGATTGAGGATGCACTGGGGACGCTCCGCACGATTGAAGCACTGTTTGAATCGGCTGCTTGCCGTTCCTGGTGTGCGCTTTCATCAAACGCAGATGGAAAGTGAAACAATAGCGGCCTATTTCACGATGCCAGATTATTCAAGCAATTGGCCAGAAACGCAGCCATGACACAACGTCCGATTGAGCCAACCGGTCATAGCAGGGTAGCGGGGGGGCCAGCCATTTTTCCCGACCCCAATACCTTGCCGATTGCAAAGATCGACGAGTTTTGTGATGATCCGGATTTTGTGACTTCCTTGGCGCGTGGACTCGCGGTGTTGCTCGCGCTCTCTGACAAAAAACGGCACCTGTCGATTGCGCAAGTCAGTTACTGCACCGGTATCCCGCGCGCTGCCGTGCGAAGAAGCCTGCTTACTTTGGCCAAGCTCGGTTTTGCCGCCTGCGATGACACACACCAATTTTATTTGCGCCCGAGGGTGTTGTCATTCAGCCATGCCTACCTATCGGCGTCGCCGATTTCAATGCTGGCGCAACCGGTGCTGGATCGCCTCAGCGAATCCATTGGCGAGGCGTGTTCGCTGGCGGTGATGGATGGCGACGATATCGTTTACCTGTGCCGATCCACCTCCTCTCGCATCATGTCCCCGATCTTGAACGTCGGCCGACGCCAGCCGGCCTATTGCACGTCGCTTGGGAACATTTTGCTGTCTTTGTTGCCGCAGCAGGAATTGGACGCTTACCTGAACCGGGTGCACATTCTTCCGTTCACACCTTACGCCATAGACACGGTTGCGAAACTGCGCGTGCTGCTGGATAAAGTGCGCGAAGTTGGCTATTCGTTCATGAGTCAACAAACCGTACTGCTGCTGTGCTCCCTGGCGGTCCCGGTGTCTGACACCAGCGGCAACCATGTTGCGGCAATCAACGTGATTCGGCAAGGCCAGTTGTTGGAGGTCGATGAAATGACTGCGCGTTTTCTCGTGCCCTTGCAGAATGCCGCGAGGGAACTGGGTGCCTTGTTGACCCCTTGAGTCGTTGCACACAAGAACTGACTTCACCCCATCATTTCAGCTGATGGATTTCTTCTGGTGGCGATTTGCTGCGCGATAACCAACGCCCATGCGGGAGATATGCTCGTCGAGAATGGTTTCGGCGCGATCCAGCTTTCCCGCGGACAAGGCGGCGATGATCAGGCGATGTTCTGAAATGGATTTGTTGAGCAGGGTGTCCAGGCCAACCAGGTTATGCGTTCGCAGTGTCGCCACGCGCCCTGAAACAAGTTTGTAGGCCTCAATCAAGTACGGGTTGTTGCAGTGGTTCATGATGGCCTGATGGAAATCGGTATCGGCATGGGAGATGGCGAGACGGTCGCCGGTTTGCCTCGCTAGTTCCATGGCATCACTTGCCACGCGCATTTGCTGCAGCGCGTCCTCACGCCGGTACTCAAAACACAAACGCAGCGCGGTCACCTCCATGACCCGGCGAAATTCGCACAAGGCACCCACGTTTTCCTCTGTCGGCATGAAGACAAAGCTGCCAGACTGGGGCCGGATATCTATCAAGCCCTGAAGTTGCAATGCATTGAAGGCTTCGCGCACAGGCGTCCGGCTGACACCCAGCGCAGCCGCCAGCTTGAGCTCCGACAGCCCTTCGCCGAGCTTGAATTCGCCATTCTGGATGGCCTCGCGAATTTGCTCGGTGACACGCGCGGTGAGGGACGTCGCCACGCCAGTAGCTTGCGCTGGCGTTTTCTTCACGGTTTTGGCAGGACTTGCAATCATTTCGACTCCGTTTGGCAACCTCTCGCGTGCACGAACAATTCCAGCGAAGGATACTAGAGTCTGTGGCCCAACGCCGCCGCGTCATGGATGGCCTCAAGCGCCGTTCTGGGCTGCACGCAATCACCAAGCAGGAAAATCTCCGGCATACCGTCGCGACTGTAAAGCTCGTCCGCAACCTTGGTCACAGGCAACAGTGTGCGCGTCGGAACCACGATATCGATCGCTGTAAGTGTCGTGAGCTCCTGACCGTTCCACAACACGGCTTCGCGCTCCCCCAGCGCTTCGACTGTCGTCCCCAGATGCACTGTCACATTGGCGCGTTCGCGCAGCGCAGCGACCTGGAAGCGACGCGAGCGGCTGGCAATGTCTGTCGCAAGTTCCCTGGCCACATCGACCAAGACGACTTCGATTCCTTTTTCAGCAAGGACGCGCGCAACACCCACGCCCCGTATGCCGCCGCCGATGACCAGCGCGCGACCGATGCCACCGACCGGACGCCGCAGAATCTCGTAGGGATCGACCACCGGGCTGTCCATGATGCCGGGAATGGCCGGCAGGCCCGGCGCCGAACCGGTGGCGACGATGATGAGATCGGGACGTTCCGCCAAAGCAATCTCTGCTGTCGCATCAACCCCGAGTTCAAGGCGCACACCGGCTCGCATGGCTTCGTTGACCAGCCACGGAAGGTGTCCTGCCAGTTCTTCGCGTCCCGGCACCAGGCGGCTCAGCAGCAGCTGCCCGCCAGGCTCATGGTCGCGCTCGAAGACGGTCACCTGGTGCCCGCGCAGCGCGAGCACGCGCGCGCTCTCCAGCCCGGCGGGACCGCCACCAATGACAACGATCCGTTTCTTGGCCGCTGCCGGCCTGATCGCATATTCGCGCTCCCGCCCGGTGGTGGTGTTGACCAGGCAGACGATGGGCAAACCGCGCGCATGCATGTCGCTGCAACCCTGATTGCACGCGATGCAGGTGCAGATATCCGCCAGGCGGCCGGCGCGCGCCTTGTTCGGAAACTCGGGGTCGGCGTGCAGGGCGCGGCCCAGCGTCACAAAGTCGGAGACACCCGACTCCAACAGGTGTTCGGCTACGCTGGGATCGGTGATGCGCCCGGAAACGCTCACCGGCACATCGACATGCTTGCGTACTTCTTCAGCCAGCGGCGCAAGGACGCCCTGCTTCATTTCCATCGGCTGGGTGATCCACCAGTTGGTTTCGTACATGCCTGCTGAAACGTCAATCAGGTTCACACCCGCTGCCACCAGATGCGGCGCAATGGCACAGACATCGGCCAGCGTCAGGCCATTGTTCTGATGCTCGTCGCCACTGATGCGGAAGACCACCGGCATGTCTTTGTCGATCGAGCGGCGGATCGCGGCGATGACTTCCAGCGGAAACCGCATCCGGCCTGCCAGGTCGCCGCCATACCCGTCGTCCCGCTTGTTGCAGTAAGGTGACATGAACTGACTGAGCAGGTAGCCATGGGCGCCATGAATGCCGATGAAATCGCAACCCGCCTCCGCGGCCCGGCGCGCCGCCGAACCAAAACGTTCAACGAGTTCGGCGATCGATGCGTGATCCAGCGGACGCGGCGACCAGCCGCCGGCGCCCTCGTAGGGAACTGCCGAGGGCGCGCGCGATTCCAGGCCGCTGACCTCCGGATGCACGACCCGCCCGCCAAAGTTGAGCTCAGGACCGACCCGGCCGCCGTGCTTGTGCACCGCAGCGACCAAGCGCTCCAGCTGCGGGATCAGGTCATCGTCGTACAGGCCCATCTGGAATTCACGCCCCTTGCCGCGCGGATCGACATAGGTTGCCTCGGTGTACATCATGCCGACACCACCGCGTGCCCGGGCTTCCATATAGTCAATGTAGCGCTGCGTGATGCGCCCCTCGGCGGTGCAGTAGTTACGCTCCATCGGCGAACCGATGATCCGGTTTCTGACTTCCATCGAACCGACTAGTCCTGGCTGGAAGAGTTTCGGGAATCTCATCTTGACTTTCTCCTTCGGTACCTGCGAACCAGCGCAGGAAATAAAGCCACATGACGTCAATGCCATCTGGTGTGAATCAAACAATCTTTGTTTTGTGCAGATTGGTACCTCAGTCTATAAGATCAACCCCTGTCTGCGACTCGTTAACGGGCGCCTGTCGCCCCTTTTTACCCGCGCCATTGGGCTTCGATAAAGAGGCAAAAATATCAATAAAAATAAGGGTTTACCCGAACAAAACCAGTTTTTGCAAAACGGGGCGGCAGGCGCCCAGTAATACAGGGCAAGCCGGATGTGCACCGATACACTGAGGTACCAGACGCGCCATACGAGACCCTCAGCGGGCGAACGGCGCGGTCCCGGTGTTGTCCCGTTTTTTAACACCTGCGCTGGATTGCAGGACCTGAAGGAGAAACTCGCAATGATGAACCTTAACCGTCGCTCGGTACTCAAGGGCGCTGCCTCAATCGCAGTCGCCGCAGCAAGCACCATGAGCCTGGCCCAATCAAAAATTCAACTGATTTACTCGGATACGATTCCGGAGCAGGATCGCCGCGCCAAGCTGCTGATGCAGGAGTTTGGACCGGGCATTGGTCCTGAGTTTGATCTCAAGGCCTATTGGAGCGCGAGCCTGTTCAAACAAGGCACCGAGCTTCTCGCCATGCAGCGCGGCAACCTCGATATGGGAAACCTGTCGGTTGCAGATTTCCAACGCCAGATTCCGGCCTGGGGCATCGTCGGCGCACCTTACATTTTCCGTGACATCGAACACATGCAAAAAGTGTTCGCGAGCGACGTCGGCCAGCAACTGTTCAAGCTGGCCGAAGACCAGCTTGGTATCAAGGTGCTGAACGTGAACTACATCGGCATGCGGCACGTCAACCTCAAACCGAAGAAGAAGGTCATGACGCCGGCCGATCTGGCAGGCATCAAGTTGCGCATGCCTGCAGGCGAGGGCTGGCAGTTCGTCGGTACCGCGCTTGGCGCAAATCCGACGCCGATCGCCTACACCGAGGTCTACACCGCCCTGCAGACCGGCGCCATCGACGCGCAGGACAACCCCCTGCCCAACAACAAGGACATGAAGTTTCACGAGGTGACCACGCAGATTGTGCTGACCGGTCACATGGTGAACTTCAACCTGCTTTCGATCCGCAAGTCGAAGTGGGACACGCTCACGGCAGCGCAGAAGGAACGGGTGCAGAAAGCAGCGAACGCCTTCGGAACGGGCGTGACCGCAGCGTCGAAAAAAGAAGAGGAAGATCTCATTGCATTCTTCAAAGGACAGGGGCTTGACGTCTATACGCCCAATGTCAAAGCCTTCCGCGACTACGCGCTGGAGACGACCCGGAAGTCGAAGTACGTCAACGAATGGATCCCGGGCATGCTGGAGCGCATCAACGCGCTTTAAGACAGGCGCTTGTTTTCGTTGCGTTCCGACTGGCATCGCGCCAGTCGGACGGCGTGCGGGTCACCTGTACCCGCCGCCCATTGACTTCACCAGAATTGACTGACTGAGGAGAACGAAAATGCCAAAAATATGGCGCTGGTTAAACCGTCGCGCGGAGAACGTGTCGGCACTGCTGATGGCAGTCCTGTTTGTCGCGTTCCTCATCCAGGTCGTCGCACGGTATGTATTCAATAGCCCGGTGAGTTGGGCACACGAACTCTCCGTCATCGCAGGCATCTGGATCATCCTTTGGGGCACCGGCTTCGTCACCCGCGAATCGGACAATATCCGCTTCGACATGATCTATGGCAGCGTCTCGCCAAACACCCGTCGCATTTTCGACATGGTGGCAAGCCTCGCACTGATCATCATCTTCGTCGTCGGCTTTCCATCTGCTTGGAGCTATGTGCAGTTCATGAAAGTCGAGTCCACGGCCGCCCTGCACATTCGTTACGACCTGGTGTTCTCGGTCTACATCCTGTTTGCCGTCGCGATGATTGTGCGGCACCTGTTGATACTCCGGGATGCACTCACCGGCCATGACCAGCCAGCGCCGTCAGAGACCCGGTTGGAGACTGACTGATGAACCTCTTTAGCCCCTTCGCCATCACGATTTGGCTCATCATTGGGCTGAGCCTCTTTGGCCTGCCGATCGGCCTGTCGATGATTTCCGCCTCGATCGTCTACCTGCTGATCATGAAGCAGGACATGGGTATCGCCGCAGAACAGCTCCTGCAGGGACTTTTTGCCAGTTACACGCTGCTCGCGATTCCGTTGTTCATCTTTGCCGCCGAGCTGATGAACGTCGGCTCGTTGAGCGAGCGCTTGCTCAAGTTCTGCGACGCGCTGGTCGGCCGCTTTCGCGGCGGACTCGGACACGTCAACATCGTGGCCAATGTGATTCTGTCGGGCATGTCGGGCTCGGCCGTCGCGGACGCGGCGGGCCTGGGCCGGATCATCATCAACATGATGACGCGCGATGGCAAGTACACGCCGAGTTACGCGGCGGCCATCACCGCGGCCGCCGCGACGATCGGCCCCATCATTCCGCCCTCGATTCCGCTGGTTCTCTATGCGCTGGTGTCCGATGCGTCAGTGGGCTACCTGTTCCTCGGCGGCATTTTGCCAGGGCTCGTGATGGGCGCCGTGCTGATGGCCATGAACGCGGTCCTCGCCCGCGTGCATAACTTCCCGGTCGAGCAAGCAGTGCCGGTGCGCGACTTGCCAAAAATCACGCTGAAGGCATTCCCTGCCCTGATGATGCCGGTGGTACTGCTCGGCGGCATCTACGGCGGCGTGATGACGCCCACCGAGGCGGCCGCGCTTGCCGCGCTCTATGCCTACATCATCTCCCTGGTGGTCTACCGGTCAGTTTCGTTGCGCCAGACCTACGACTGCCTGCTGTCGAGCGCACGCTCGACTGCCGCGGTCGGGATGCTGATTGCTGGCGCGCTGGTATTCAATTATGTGGTGACGCGCGAGGATCTGCCGAACTCGCTGAGCCTGCTGCTCGCCAGCTACCACCTCACGGACGTTGGCTTTCTGCTGGCAGTCAATGTCATTTTGCTGATTCTGGGCTGTCTGCTCGATGCCAGCACGGTGTTGCTGGTGATCGTGCCGATCCTGATTCCTGCCGCCAGGGCGCTGGGCATCGACATGGTTCACTTCGGCTTGGTGGTCGTGGTGAACCTGATGATCGGACTCATCACACCGCCTTACGGGCTGCTGCTCTTCGTCGTGTCAAATATCACGAAAGCTCCCTTGCGCCGGATCGTGAGCGACGCTGTGCCGTTCATCATCGCCCTGGTGATAGCGCTGGCGATCATTACTTTCATTCCGCAAGTGGTGCTCTGGCTGCCGCGCGTATTTGGCTACAAAGGATAACCGCTAAACGCGCGAATCAAAATGAAGAACCCAGTTTCACTCCGCGCGTTGGTTACCGGCGCCACAGGTGGTATCGGCCGGGCTACCTGCCTGGCCTTGCTGGCATCTGCACGCGCGCACGGCCAGCAACTGAAGATTGCAGTCGCTGCGTCCAGGCCGGGGCCGACGCTCGATGCACTGGTCGCGGAGCTTCAGGCGGCCGGGGCGCAGGCGACCGGACTGGCTGCAGATCTGGCGGATGCCGCCGCCTGCGAGCAACTTGCGAACCAGGCCATTGCCGTCTGCGGCGGGCTTGACGTGCTCATTTCGAACGCGGGCGTCGTCCGGCCTCAAGCACTGGCGACGCTGACCCTCACCGACTGGAACCTCGTTTTCGAGGTCGATACCCGCGCCACCTGGCTGCTCGCGCGATCGGCCTACCAGGCACTGGCCAAAAGCCGGGGCGTGATTGTGGCGGTGGGGTCCATCTCCGGGTTGTTCCCGTTTCCGGGTCTGGGCGCCTATTCCCCGGCCAAAGCGGCGCTGATCATGTTGTGCAGGCAACTGGCGCAGGAATGGGCTGGCGACGGCATCCGGGTGAATACCGTCTCGCCGGGCCTGGTTCGCACCCCCCTGACAGAGCCGGTCTACCGTGATGAGGAAGTCCTGCAGCGCCGCATCGAGGCAGTCCCACTGGGGCGCATTGGCACGCCCGAGGACGTGGCCAGTGCCATCGTTTACCTCTGCGGACCAGGCTCGGGCTATGTGACCGGCATTGACATGCGACTGGACGGTGGCCTGTGCGATCACAAGCTCGGAAACATACCCGGCAAACCACGCGCTCGGACCACATGACGAAGCGAACCCCTCGGCATCTTCAGATCACAACAAACATTCGCGCATGAATGATGCGCACATTATTTTCAGAAAGGTTTTCAAATGAATAACATGGTTCAACGCGAACGTGGCAAGGTTGCCATCATCACCGGCGGCGCCGGCGGCCTGGGCCTGTCGATTGCCGAACGACTGTCTCGCAACGGCGTGCGCGTCGCCGTGTGGGACATTGATGCGCAGCGTGCCGAAGCCGCCGCGCGCACTCTGCCGGACGCGCGCAGCTATGCGGTGGACGTGACCGACGCAGCAGCGGTCGAGCAGGCGACCGCCCAGGTGGTCAGCGACTTTGGCCGGCTCGACATCCTCGTCACCTCGGCCGGCCACAACGGGCCCAACGTGCCGATTGCCGACTATCCGCTTGACGGCTGGAGAAAGACCATCGCGCTGAACCTGGACGCGGTTTTCTTCTGCTGCCGCGCGGCGACCAGAGAAATGCTGAAGACTTCAAAAGGCCGCATCGTGAACATGAGTTCGATTGCCGGCAAGGAAGGCAATCCAAACCTGGGCGCCTATTCGGCGGCCAAGGCCGGCGTCATCGGCCTGACCAAGTCACTGGGCAAGGAACTCGCGCTCACCGATATCCGGGTCAACTGCGTGACCCCGGCGGCCATCGACACCGACATCCTGAAACAACTCTCGCCCGAATTCCTGAATTATGTGAAGTCGAAGATTCCCATGGGACGACTCGGTCGCGCCGAAGAAATTGCCGATCTGGTCGCCTGGCTTGCCTCTGAAGAATGCTCGTTCACGACGGGCGCGGTATTCGATATCTCGGGCGGCCGCGCAACCTACTGAAACGGGCAACGTCATGCGCCTCATTTCATTAGACCATCTGACTGTCTTCGAACTCACCCCGCCCGAGCTGGTTCGAACGGCAGCACGGGCCGGCTTCACGCACGTCGGCATGCGGCTCCATCCGGCGGCGCCGGCAGAACAGCAACATCCGATGACCGGCAACAGCCCGATGCTGCGCGAGACTCTGGCCCTGCTGCAGGACACCGGCGTCAGCGTGTTCGACTTCGGCGTGTTGCGCCTGAAGGGCAACACCCGGGTTGCGGATTTCGAGCCGGTGCTGGAGGCCGCTGCAACACTGCGTGCCGGGCACGCGGTGGTCAATGGCGACGAGCCCGATCCGCAGCGGCTGGCTGACCTGTTCGCCCAGTTGTGCGAACTCGGGCAAGGCTACGGACTGACCCTGAACCTGGAACCCACGCCGTGGACCGGTGTGCAGAACCTGGCGCAAGCGACGCGGGTCGTGCAGTCGGCCGCGCAGCCCAATGGCCGGGTGATGATTGACACGCTGCATCTTGACCGGGCCGGGGGTTCTGCGGCCGACATCGCTGCCATACCAACACCGCTCATCGCCTACGCCCAGCTTTGCGACGGCCACGGACCACGTCCGTCAGACTTTGAAACCATGATTTTTCAGGCCCGCAATGAACGCGCTTTCCCTGGCGAGGGCAACATTGACCTCGCCAGCATGGTCCGCGCCCTGCCGCCCAACACGCCCTTGAGTCTGGAGGCGCCAACCCGCCATGCCGCCGCAGGCATGACCGCGCTGGACCGCGCCAAACGTGGTCGGGCAGCGCTTGACGCGCTGCTGGCATCGCTCGGGTCGGATGACCTCAAGCCCGTGGGCGGTTGAAATGACGGCGTGTGTGCAGCATCCATGGGTGTCGACGAAATCACCAGGGCTGGTCAAAAAAGCTGCCTTGCAGCTAACCAAGTTCTCTTTGCTCAAGCGCCGCGTCGGCCTGACACGCGAGGCCTTTGTCCAGCACTGGACAACAGTGCATGCCAATGTGCTTGTTAACCAGGCTGGGCACAAACACTACAACCAACGCTATGTGCAGGACCGCTTCCTGGATGTCGAGGGCTTCAACGACGCCTCCTTCGACGGCGCGGCCCAAATGATTCCCCAATCCGTGCAGGTTCTTCAACATGGTTTCCAGGAGGACCCGCTTTACCAACAATTTGTTCGACCCGACGAACTGCTGTTTCTTGACGTTCCGTCCTGCCAGGTTCTCTACTGTGAACGTCGCCCCATCCAGGCGGTGGCCCCGGGCCAGGCCGGACTAAAGGCGCTCATTCTCGTGCGTCGCCAGACTGAAACGAGCCGGGTTAACTTCCTGAAAACGTGGCTGGAACGCGCCCAAACGCTGGTGTTGAGAGAGCCGTCCTTGTGCGGCGTGGTGCATCACCATGTGATGCAAGATGCAGCCCGTGGCATGGCGGATGGTGTGCCCTGTCGGCAACCCTTCGACTTGGTGGAAGAATTATTCTTTCATGACCTGAACACCCTGCGCCGCGTGACCACAAGCGCCACCTTTGGCGAGGACTTTGCCAGCCATGGGGCGCGGCCCACGGGGCAGGGAAGTCTCGTTTTTGCTGCGCAAGAGCACCTCGTTTATGACGATACCGATGTCACCAACTGACCACAAGATTTAGCGACCTCCAACAGAATTCAACACGCCAGGGAGAATCAGCGCATGGCACTTTGTAGCGACGCGGCTATGGTCTTGTATTACGACATAGCGGGAGACAACGCCGATCATGACGATTGGCACACCTACGAGCACCTGCACGAAAGGCTTTCGATTCCGGGCTTCCTGCGTGCAACACGCTGGGTAACGGAAAGTGGCGAGCCGAAGTACATGGTGATCTACGAGGTGGCTGACACCCATGTGGCCACGTCCTCTGCTTACCTGGAGCGGTTAAACCATCCAACGCCATGGACCGCATCGATGATGAGCCGTTTTCGCGGCATGGTCCGGGGATTCTGTTCGTGTGTCGCCAGTTCTGGATTCGGCATCGGCAATGCGGCGGTTGCGCTGAAATTTACACCGGTGACAGGCCAGGAATCGAATGTGAAAGACTGGTTCGCGCAGGCCGTTCTCCCGGCCATGTCATCCCGACGCGGCATGGCAGGCATCCACCTCATGGCGCCCGTCGCGCCGCCCCCCATGACCAAAGAGCAGGCACTTCGAGGACTGGATTCACCCATGACCTGGCTCGTGCTGGCCACGGCCTACGACGCAGCAGCCCTGAACAGGGCCGTCACCGGGCATCTTGAAGTCCAGACCTTGGTAAAGCATGGCATTTCACCCGAAATTGCAATGGCGACCTATGCCCTGCATTACACGGTGACGTCCCAAGAGGTGAGCCGGACTGCGCCCAACCCGGTGCTGCGCCTGGACCGACGCCAGATGAATGGCGTGCGCAGCTAAGGGGGCTGACAACACCCCCAACCCTATAATTCGGAGTTGCTTTCATCCAATCAAGGCCATCATGAGCGACCACCATCACACTGCAGACCACGATGCACACGCTGCTCCCAGCGCCAGCGGGATCAAAAAAACAACAAAGATTCTCATATTGGTGGGTCTACCGCTGCTGGTCATTGGCTCTATGGTGGCTTATTACAAGACCCCAAGCGGTGGCCAGGTGGCGGCCAGCATGTCTGAAGAAGCCGTCGCCAGGCGCATTCAAAAGGTCGGCATTCTGCGCTTGGGCGAGTCCAAGCGCGAACCCAAAACCGGTGAAGAGGTGTACCAGGCCCAATGCACCACCTGCCATGCAGCAGGCCTGGTGGGTGCGCCCAAATTTGGCGATGCGGCTGCCTGGGCACCGCGCATTGGCACTGGCTACAGCGCGCTGCTGAACTCGGCCCTCAAAGGCAAGGGCAACATGGCAGCCCAGGGCGGCGGCGCTTTTGCCGACTTTGAAGTGGGCCGCGCCGTGGCTTACCTGGCCAATGCCGCCGGTGCCAAGTTTGAAGCACCCGCCGCGCCCGAGGCCGCCGCTGCACCTGAAGCGGCAGCGTCAGTAGCCAAATAAACGCCGGTTCTACTTTTTTTGCCCGGCCTGCGGGCTTTTGACAAAGCCGAATTGACCGGGCAAGTCGCCTTGCAACAGGGCCTGCGGCTGCCACAGGCCTAATTCCACGGCCTCGGCAGCCAGGCCCACGTCCTGGGTGTGCACCAGTCCCAGGCCGGCTGTCGATTCCAGGTACAACAAGCCCTGTTCATCCAGCCAGACGCCCTGCACCTCGGCGGCCCGCCCCATGTGGTCCTTGACACCATGGTCGGGCTGCACGCGCCAGACCAGCGGCGTCGCTTGCAGTTCCACATAAACGCGCTGCGGACCGTTCTGAAAAAACCATAGGCCTTGCGCATCGGGCAGGTAGTTGCGGGCGATGAAGTCGATCAGCTTCTCGTGCGTCAGCAAGGCGCCCTTGCTGCCCGCCAGGCCGCTCTGAAATGACCCTGCGGCTTGCGCACGGTCGTCGCGCAGGTACCAGTTGCCGCGCGCATCGAGCCCCAGCCAGCCATAACAGTTGGGCACGTTGGGCCATTTGGCCATGGCTTGTTTGACAATGTCGTCCATTTTTTCTCCAATCAAGTGTGCGCCATCAACCAGCCGCCCACGGTCTGCGGCAGCGTTTGCAGCTGGCCCGGCGGCGGCCCTGCCATAAAACCGGCATGGCCACCCTGGTCGGGCTGCCACAAGGTCACCATTGCGCCGACGTCAGCTTGCCGGGGCAGGCTGCTGGCGGGTACAAAAGGATCATTCAAGGCATTGACGACCAGGGCTGGCAGGCGGATGTCGGCCAGGCGCGGCTTGGCCGAGGCGCGCTGCCAGTAATCACGCGTGTCTTTGAAGCCGTGCAGCGGTGCGGTGAAGACGTTGTCAAAGTCGTACAAATCCTGCGCGGCGTGCAGCGCCCGGGCATCAAACAGGCCCGGGAACTGGGCCAGCTTTTGCAGCGCCTTGGGTTTCATGGTTTGCAGGAACAGCCGGGTATAGACCTGCCGGTTCAGGCCCCGGCCCATGGCCTGGCCGCTGGCCGTCAGGTCAACCGGGGCCGAGATGCTGGCCAGCGCCTGCAGCACCGTGGCCGCCGTACCGCCCGCCTCCTGCGCCCAGCGCAACAAGGCGTTGCCGCCCAGGGACACGCCCACCGCGTAGAGCGGCCCGGCGTGGCGGGCGCGCAGGCGCGCCAGCATCCAGCCGATTTCTGCAAAATCTCCCGAGTGGTAGGCGCGCGGGGCGCGGTTGATCTCGCCACTGCAACCGCGAAAATGCGGCACCGCAAAGCCCCAGCCTTGCGGTGCCGCCCATTGGGCAAGCGCCAGCGCATAGTGGCTGCTGGAGGAGCCTTCCAGCCCATGAAAGAGCACCAGCAAGGGCGCCGTGGCGGGGGCATCCAGCCAGTCCACATCGACAAAATCGTCATCGGGCGTGGGCCAGCGCTCGCGCCGGTACAGCGACACCGGCATGCGGCCGGTGCAGCAAGGCAAGGCTGGCCAGATGGTTTGGGCATGGCCACCGGGCAGCCACCAGGGTGCCTGGTAGTGCATGGCGGCTGGGGCGGCCCGGCTTGAGCGTGAAGAGGGCTTCAATGCAAGACCGGAGATATCTCGGTGACGTCATGGGGCTCACGGGCATTGCCGGGGCTGGCGTGGTGCGCCACCAGGCGCCAGCCTTGCGCCGTCTTGTGGTACACATTGGTGGTAATCACCACCGCATCCATCGGCCCCTCGGGGGTGAGCAGCTCAATGCGTTCGCGCACACTGTGCACGGCACTGCCCAGCGCCTCAATCTTGCGCACGCCCTCGGGACGCACACGGATGCTGCCGTTATTGAACATGGCCTCAAACGCCGAACGGATCGCGCCCAGGCCAACCATGCGCGGGCCACCGGGATGCACGCACACCACCTCGTCTTCATCTGCCCAGCATGCCATCAAGCGCTCCAGGTCGGCGTTTTGCAGCGCCT
>NZ_JAMPXE010000155.1 GCF_023701345.1 Rhodoferax sp.
GGTGGTCGTATCTGGATTCGCGTGTTCCCTGACAAGCCAATATCCCAAAAACCCGCAGAAGTGCGTATGGGTAACGGTAAAGGTAACCCCGAGTACTACGTGGCTGAAATCCAGCCCGGCAAGATCGTGTTTGAAATCGTGGGTGTCTCCGAAGAGCTGGCTCGTGAAGCGTTCCGTTTGGCAGCTGCCAAATTGCCGTTGCGTACCACCTTCGTGTCGCGCATGATCGGTCAGTAATCAGGAGAAAATGATATGAAAACGACTGAATTACGCCAAAAAGACGTCGCCGGTTTGCAGGCAGAAGTCAAAGCGCTGCAAAAAGCACACTTTGGTTTGCGCATGCAAAAAGCGACCCAACAACTCAACAATACAGCCACACTGCGTTCAGCACGTCGTGACATCGCTCGCGCCAAGACCATTCTGGTCGAAAAGCAAGCCGCTGTTCCATCCGCCAAATAAGGAGCGAAACATGACGGAAGCTAAAACATCCCTCAAGCGCACCTTGATCGGCAAGGTGGTCAGTGACAAGCGTGCAAAAACGGTCACGGTGCTCATTGAGCGTCGTGTCAAGCACGAGCTCTACGGCAAGATCGTTGGCAAGTCCAGCAAGTACCACGCCCATGACGAAAAGGGCGAGTACAAAATGGGCGACATGATCGAAATCACGGAAAGCCGCCCTATTTCCAAGACCAAGAACTGGGTTGCCACGCGCCTGGTGCAAAAGGCCTCTCTGGTCTAAGTCTTTGCATAAGCTGCATGTCAGCACATTAGAAAACGGCTCACAATGGTGGGCCGTTTTTGTTTTTTCGGTTGTTTTTAATTCAGGAGTTAGCCATGATTCAAGTAGGTGACCAGTTACCAGCCGCAACGCTGATGGAGTTTCATGAAACCGAAGGGGGTGGCTGTAGTCTGGGCCCGAACCCAGTCGATGTGGTGGCGGCCAGTGCTGGCAAAACCATTGCGCTGTTTGCCTTGCCGGGTGCCTTCACCCCCACTTGTTCAGCCAAACATGTGCCGGGCTACATCGCGAACCATGATGCGCTTAAAGCCGCTGGCGTTGATGAAATCTGGTGTATCAGCGTCAACGATGCTTTCGTGATGGGTGCCTGGGCACGTGACCAGAAGACTGGCGACATGGTCCGCATGCTCGCCGACGGCGATGCTGTTTTTGCCAAGGCCACCGGCTTGACGCTCGATCTGACCGGCAAAGGCATGGGACTGCGCAGTGCCCGTTACTCGATGCTCGTTAAAAACGGCAAGGTGGCCACGCTCAATATTGAAGGTCCTGGCAAATTCGAAGTCAGCGATGCAGCAACCATGCTGGCGCAAGCCAAGGCCTGATCAAAGTCGCGCCATCAGGTAGTGGGCCCCTTCGATGGGGTTGTAGTAATAAGGGGGAACTTCGATGAACCCCAGATCCTGGTACATGGCGCGCGCTGTTTCCATTTCACTCAAGGTGTCCAGCAGCATGGTGGCGTAGCCCGCTTGCTGCGCTGCCCCCATGACGGCTTCAGCCAGACGTCGGCCCAAGCCGCTGCCGCGCAAGGTCGGGCGCACATACAGGCGTTTCATTTCGCAGGCGTTGGGATAATCGGCCGCGTCCAGCGGTCGCAGCGCGCAGCAGCCTACCAATTCATGTTGCGAGCGGGCCAGCATGAGTGCGCCCCGTGGGGGGGCATAGTCGCCAGGCAGCGCAGCCAGCTCAGCGTCAAAATTCTGGAAGCACAGGTCAATGGCCAGACTGTTGGCATATTCCGTGAACAGTGATCGCACTGAGGCCAGCTCCGACATATCAGTCAATGGCTGGATTTGAATGGGTTCAGAAGTCATGTGGGCAAATAGACGTGTCGGTCATTAGCCATTGAGGCCGATGACAAGGCTGCTGACCAGTGCTGCGCAAGCCAGGAAAATCAGTCCGGCCCGGCGTCGCTCAGGCGCGCCATCATGGGTGCTGGGTGCTTGAATGGGAACTGACTTGTCCCCCGTGATCATGGAGATGATGAGGTCGTCATGTTTTCGAAAATAGTAAAAAGCAATCGCACCAAGGTGCAAGGCCACCAGTCCCAGCAGGATGAATTTGCCGATCTCTGTATGATAAAAAGTGGCGTTGCCGATCCAGGTCGAGGACACGAAACGAACCAATGGACCCGCAGCGGCAATTTCATCATCGCTTATCAAGCCTGAGGCAACTTGCAGGCTCAGTAAGGCCAGCATGGTCACTACGGACAGGGCGCCCAGTGGGTTATGACCGACGCTGTCTTGCGGTTTGCCTTGGCCTTGCAGGTAACGCCAGATCTTGCGGGGCCCGACCACGAACGTGGAAAAACGCGACCAGTGGCCACCATACACGCCCCAGACAAAACGAAATAGCAACAAAGTCAGCACACCATAGCCAAAGCGAAAATGCCAGTCCATGGCCGCGCCGCCCACCTGACTGGTGACAAACAAGCCAACAACACACAGCGACAACGTCCAGTGAAACAGGCGCGTTGGCGCATCCCAGACACGAACAATCACAGCCATGATGTCCTATTTAGAAACGGATAAACACTTTGTTGAATTCTCATACACTTTGCATCCCAATCTGGTTTAGTTTAACGACGAAAGGTCTCCCATGAAAACACTCACGGCTTGTCTTCTGGCAGCCACAGCGCTCACCATGGCCGTACCCGCATTGGCTCAATTCTCCAAACCTGAAAATGCCATCAAATACCGTCAAAGTGCCATGTTCATGATGGCGCAAGATTTTGGTCGAGTGGCTGGCATGGCGTCAGGCCGAATTCCGTTTGACGCCAAGGTGGCAGCAGACAGTGCGGCGGTTGCTGAACTCATGTCTAAATTACCCTGGGCGGGTTTTGGCCCAGGCACTGACTTGGGCAAAACCAAGGCCAGGCCTGAAATCTGGACCAACAAGGCCAAATTTGACGACTACGCTAGAAAAATGCAGGCAGAAATGGGCCAGTTGGCAGTGGCAGCCAAGTCGGGTAATCTCGACAGCATCAAGCTCGCAGTGAAAGCCACGGGTGCTGCTTGCGAATCGTGCCACGACGATTTCCAGGAAAATTAAACCAGGACCAGCGTTTGGGTGTGCGCTTGCCCCAAGGGCATGACCTCAGCCCGCTCGTCGTTAAGATGTCAGGATTTCATATGCTCCAGCTCGCTTTTATGAAACGACGCCGTTTTAGTGCCCTATCCGCCGCCATGCTGGCAGGTTCCTGTATGGGCCTGCATGCAACAGCTTACGCACTGTCGCTCAACGACATCACCAACGCCCAAGCCTCGCAGGGGCTCAAACTGGCGTTGGAAAAGGGCGCCGTTGCGGCCGTCAAATTGTTGGGCCAGCCCAATGGCTTTGCCGGTAACGACAAGGTCCGTATTCCGCTGCCGGGCGTTCTGGACGATGTCGCCAAACTATTGCGTGGCCTGGGCCAGGGTGCCCGCCTCGATGAATTGGTTGTGGCCATGAACCAGGCTGCGGAGACCGCCGTGCCGCTGGCGCGCGACATGCTGGTTGGTGCTGTCAAAACCATGAGCGTGCAGGACGCCAAGAAAATTCTCACTGGTGGAGAAACGTCGGTCACCGAATTTTTTGCCGAGAAAACACGCCAGGCCTTGAGCATCAAATTTTTACCTGTGGTCACTAAAGTCACCTCTCGCGTCAATCTGGCAGACAAATACAACCAGATTGCCGGCAAGGCTGCAGGCATGGGTTGGCTCAAAAAGGACCAGGTGTCGATAGAGCAGTACGTGACTGCCAAATCACTCGATGGCCTTTACCTCATGATTGGTGAAGAGGAGAAAAAAATACGGCAGGACCCGGTGGGTACCGGCAATGCCGTGCTGCAAAAAGTGTTTGGTGCCTTGCGATCCTGATGGCTGATTCTTCTGTGACCAACCGGTTGTCCCGACGCAATGCCATTTTGGTGTTTATTGCCTTTGCCTTTGCCTACTTTCTCTCGGCGCTGATTCGGGCCATCACGGCCACGCTGTCGCCGACGTTGACGCAGGAATTTGTCCTGGACGCGCAGGATCTGGGGCTGCTGGCTGGCGGTTATTTTTTGGGTTTTGCGGCGACCCAGTTGCCCCTTGGGGCCTGGTTGGATCGGTATGGTCCCAAAAAAGTGATTGTGTATTTCTTGCTGGTCGCCGTGCTGGGCTGCGCGGCCTTTGCCATGGCTGACAGTTTTAAGGGCCTGCTGCTAGCGCGCGTCCTCACGGGGGTTGGCGTCAGCGCCTGTCTGATGGCGCCGCTGACGGGCTACCGGCGCTGGTTCGAAGCCGCTTCACAAATGCGTGCCAACTCCTGGATGTTGATGACTGGCTCCTTTGGCATGGTGGCCTCCACCATGCCGGTGCAATGGTTGATACCCCTGGTGGGCTGGCGTGCCTTGTTCTGGGGGCTGGCCGCATTGGTGTTTTTGGCCATGCTTCTGATCTCCTGGCAGGCACCTCACTGGCAGAATGCCGTACCGGCTGCTGATTCCCAGGCTGCCGCCAAGCCCAGCTATGGTGCCGTCTGGCGTCACCCCTATTTCAGAAGTATGGCGCCTATGGCGTTTTTCATTTATGGCGGGCTGGTGGCCATGCAGACCCTGTGGGTCTCGCCGTGGATGATTCGCGTGGCGGGCTTTACCCCATTGCAAGCAGCCATGGGCCTGTTCTGGATCAATATGGCCATGCTGATCACTTTCTGGACTTGGGGTATGGTCTATCCCGGGTTCGCCCGCCGGGGCTACACCGCCGACCGCCTGATTGGCTACGGCATGCCCGTGAGCTTTATCCTGCTGACCATCATTATTGCTGCGGGCCCGGCCATCGGCGTTTGGGCAGGTGTCGCCTGGGCTTTGTATTGTGTGAGCTGTACGTTCATCTCCCTGGCTCAACCCGCTGTGGCGATGGCTTTTCCTGCAAACCTGGCGGGGCGGGCCATGTCGTCTTACAACTTGTTGATATTTGCTGGCGTGTTTGCCGTGCAGTGGGGCATTGGTCTGGCCATCGATGGATTTCGCGCCCTGGGTTGGCAAGAGGTTTCAGCTTTTCAGATGGCAATGACGGTCTATTTGCTTTGCACCGTTGCTTCCTATGCGTACTTTGTGGCAACAAAAAGTCATAATCAGGCAACGAGTTGAACCGTGAGTCATCACCACAACCACTAAAAAATACAGCACCCGTGAACGACCAATCCAACGGAATTTTCATCATTGCGCATGCGCCGCTGGCAACCGCCTTGCGTCAGTGTGTGCTGCATGTTTTTCCGGATGCTGCTGCATCGCTGGCCGTGCTGGATGTTCAGCCCAACATGCCAGCTGATGAATCCCTGGCCACGGCACGCATGACCATGGCACTGCTCAATACCGAGCACACGCTGATCCTGACCGACATGTTTGGCGCCACTCCCTGCAATGTGGCGCAAAAACTGGTCGATGGACTGAACTCCCGACTGGTGGCTGGCGTGAACCTGCCCATGCTGCTGCGGGCCATCACCTACCGCAACGAAGCCATGGACGCCCTGGTGGCCCGGGTGCTTGCCGGCGGCACCCAGGGCGTGATGCAGGTGGCTGTCACGGCACCGCAAAATCAGCAACGAAAACACAATGATCAAAACCACGACCACCATCAGCAATAAATTGGGACTCCATGCGCGTGCTTCTGCCAAGTTGACCAAACTGGCAGGCAGTTTTCCGTGTGAGGTCTGGATGATGCGCGGCGAACGTCGCGTCAATGCCAAAAGCATCATGGGTGTGATGATGCTGGCCGCCGGAATGGGCTCGGAGATTGAAATAGAAACCAGTGGCGAGCAGGAACAACAGGCCATGGAGGCCTTGTTGTATCTGGTGGCAGACAAATTTGGAGAGGGTGAATGACCTTTGCCATTCACGGTCTGGCTGTGGCCCGTGGTATCGCCATCGGGCGGGCGGTGCTGGTGGCTTCCAGCAGACTGGATGTTGCACATTACTTTATCGAGCCAGCGCAGGTCGGCGCTGAAATTAACCGGGTACGCGATGCCCGTGATGCGGTGGTGGCAGAAATTCGCCGTCTGCAGACCAGCATTGGCCACATGGGGCCCAAAGAAACGCCACAGGAGTTGTCGGCGCTGCTCGATGTCCACCTGATGCTGTTGCAGGACCAGGAGCTGGCGGCAGGCGTGCAGCACTGGATCAAGGACCGGCTTTACAACGCGGAGTGGGCCCTGACTTCCCAGCTCGATGTCGTGGCGCGCCAGTTTGACGAAATGGAAGACGACTACTTGCGCGAGCGCAAGGCAGATCTGGAGCAGATCACCGAAAAAATCCTGCGCGCCATGCGCGGCGTGTCATCGCCCCTGATCCAGCCCCAGGGGCGCGCCGGGCGACACAACGCACAACAGGATTTGTTGCTCGATGACACCGTGGATGTGCCGCTGATTCTGGTGGCGCATGATCTTTCGCCTGCGGACATGCTGCAATTCAAGCAAAGTGTTTTTGCCGGGTTCATCACCGATGTGGGTGGCAAGACTTCACATACCGCCATTGTGGCGCGCAGTCTGGACATACCAGCGGTGGTGGGCGCGCGTTTGAGCAGCCACCTGATTCAGCAGGACGACTGGGTGGTGATCGACGGCAACGCGGGTGTGGTGGTGGTGGACCCCTCGCCGATCATTCTGGCTGAGTATGGCTTCAAGCAGCGCCAGGTTGAACTTCAGCGCGGCCGCCTGGCGCGACTGCTGCATACCCCGGCAGTGACGCTGGATGGGCAGAAAATTGAACTCCTGGCCAATATCGAAATGCCGGAAGATGCAAGTTCGGCGTTGAAGGCGGGTGCGGTTGGCGTGGGCCTGTTCCGCAGCGAGTTTTTGTTCATGGGGCGCCACGGCAAACTGCCCAACGAGGACGAGCAGTACCTGGCTTACCGGCGCGCGGTGGAGGGTA
>NZ_JAMPXE010000156.1 GCF_023701345.1 Rhodoferax sp.
CGGGCGCGCCATGGCCGGCCTGTTTGCGCCGCAGCGCCAGATTGCCGAGTTTTACGGCCTGTGGACTTTTGCCATCCGGCTGGCCAGCATCGTCGGGCCTTTAAGCTACGGCCTCATCACCTGGGCCACCGATGGTGACCAGCGCACCGCCATCCTGAGCACCTCAGTGCTGTTTGTGCTGGGCCTGTTGCTGCTGATTCCGGTGAATATGCAGCGCGGACGCCTGGCCGCGTTGCAAGCCGATTCGGCCCGTCTTTAAACTGTCATTTTTGGCGACTATATTGTGGCCATGGACCTGATTTTGTGGCGCCACGCAGAGGCGCAGGAATGGACGCCAGGCTGTGATGACATGGCCCGGCGCCTGACCTCGCGCGGCGAAAAACAGGCGGCGCGCATGGCCGGCTGGCTCGACCGACAGTTGCCTGACAATACCCGCATTCTGGTCAGTCCGGCGCGCCGCACCGAGCAAACCGCCAGCGCCCTGGGTCGAAAATTCAAGATCCGGCCCGAGCTGGCACCGGGTGGCACGGTGGCGCAATTGCTTGAGTTGGCGCAATGGCCAGACGCCAGGGGGTGCGTGCTGGTGGTGGGGCATCAACCCACCCTGGGCCAAACCATAGCCCAGTTGATCGGGCTGAACGTCACCGAATGCTCGGTCAAAAAAGGCGCCGTCTGGTGGCTGCGCAACCGCCAGCGGGAAGAACTCGTGCAAACCCTGGTGGTCACCGTGCAATCACCCGAAGTGCTTTGAAGCCGCTAACCTGACGCGCGTGAAGACAGGGCGGATACACAGCGCGGCAGTTTTCATCACCTTGTCACGATTGGCATTTATAAATGCCACATGCGCCATTCAATTCCTAACCCGAACGCCGCTCCGAGCCCTGCCCCTTCAGCCATTGCTGGCGGTGGCAACCCGCAGGACCTTGCGCTCTGCCTGAAGCTCATTGACCAGCTTGGGGCACTGCGCCAGGGCATGCTGGGCCGGGAACAGGCCATGGCCCAGGAGCTTGAAAAGGTTCGGCCCGAATACCGGGACAGTGCGCGCAACCTGATTCACTACCTGACCCTGCGCCAGGTTGATTTACGTCCGCAACAGGAACAACTTGCCTGGCTGGGCCTGTCTTCCCTCGGGCGTTCCGAGTCCCATGTCATTGCCAACCTTGACAAGGTGCTTGGCTTGCTGCACCGGCTCACGAACCAGCCCTGGCAGGACAAGTCTGCTGAAGAACCCGCCGGCAGCGTCAGCAGCCGTGAACTTCTTAAAAAACACACCTTCAGCTTGCTGGGTCCGGCGCCTGCCAAACGGCCGGTACGCATCATGGTCACCCTGCCCACCGAGGCAGCGACTGACCTCAACATGGTGCGCGATCTGGTGGACGCCGGCATGGACATTGCCAGGATCAATTGTGCGCACGACAGCGCCACTGACTGGCAGCGCATGGCCACCAATGTGCGCCGGGCCGCCAGGGCGGCGCAGCGTCCCGTCAAATTGCTGATGGATCTGGGCGGCCCAAAAATCAGGACCGGCCAACTTGCGGTTAGGCCACCGGTATTGAAACTCAAACCGGGCAAGGACGAGCTGGGGCGTGTCTATCGCCCGGCTCGCCTGCACCTGCGCCCCATCAACAGCGCCGAGCTGATGCCGCAGACAGATGCCAGCATTGGCGTCTGGGATGTCTGGCTGGCGCGCCTGAAGCTTGGCACCAGCATTAATTTCTCTGATGCCCGGGGTGCCAAACGCCATCTTCTGGTGATCCAGATCGACGAAAAAGGTGCGATTGCAGAGAGCCTGCAAACCGCGTATCTGACCCCGGAAACCACACTGACGATCGGTGGCACGGGTGGCAAGAAAAAGCATTCCACCCTGGTTTGCCAGATCAACAGCCAGCCCGGCACCCTGCTGCTGCGTGTTGGCGATAGCTTGCGACTGACGAAAGAAGAAACCGGACCAACAGAAGAGTTTGAAGACGACAGCGCCGAGCCCCGTTCAGAGATGGCGCAGGTGGCGGTGACCTTGCCCCAGGTAATAGACCAGGTCAAGGTGGGTGAACACATCTGGTTTGACGATGGCCGTATTGGCGGTGTGATTCGCCACAAGGCCGACGCCTGGATTGACATCGAGATTACCCAGGCCCGTCCGGAGGGCGAAAAACTCGGCGGCGACAAAGGCATCAACCTGCCCGACAGCCAGTTGAATTTGCCGGCGCTCAGCGACAAGGACATTGAGGACTTGACGACGGTGGCGGCAGAAGCCGATATGGTGGGCCTGTCGTTTGTCCAGAAACCCGCTGACATCGCGCTGTTGCGCGAGCATCTGCAGCGCCTCGGCCGGCAAGACATGGGCATTGTGCTGAAGATCGAAACCCTGCAGGGCTTTGAAAACCTGCCCGATCTCATGCTGTCTGCCATGGCGTCCCGGCTGGCGGGGGTGATGATTGCGCGCGGCGATCTGGCTGTCGAATGTGGCTATGAGCGCCTGGCTGATGTACAAGAAGAAATCCTGTGGTGCGCGCAGGCCGCCCATATGCCCGTGATCTGGGCCACCCAGGTGTTGGAATTCATGGCCAGGACCGGCTTGCCGTCACGCGCCGAGATCTCGGATGCCGGCCTGGGTGTGCGCGCCGAGTGCGTCATGCTCAACAAGGGCCCCTACATTACCCAGGCCATTCGCACGCTTGATGACATCCTGAAACGAATGCTTGGTCATCAGGCCAAAAAGCGCCCGCTGCTGCGCGCGCTGAAAGCCTGGGATAGCGCTGGCAACATGGCTTCTGATGCTATGCTGACAGCTTTGAAAACATTGAACGACGACCATGCAAAACTCAACGCGTCTGGCAGCTGTTGACCTGGGTTCGAACAGCTACAGACTGGAAATTGGACGCATCGAACACGGCCAGTTTTACCGTACCGAATACCTCAAGGAAACCGTGCGCCAGGGCAGTGGCCTGGACGACAACCGCAACCTGACATTGCCGGCGATGCAGCGCGGCTGGGACTGCCTGGCGCGCTTTGGCGAACGCCTGGCAGGATTTACCGAGGGCGAAGTGTGTGCCGTGGCCACGCAAACCCTGCGCGAGGCGCGCAACCGCGACGAATTTCTGGCCATCGGCATGCAAAAACTGGGCTTCCCGATCGACGTCATTTCGGGCCGTGAAGAGGCCCGGTTGATCTACCAGGGCGTGGCCCAGGCGCTGCCGCGCACGCAGGAGCGCCGTCTGGTGATTGACATTGGCGGGCGCTCCACCGAGATCATTCTGGGCCAGGGTCGCGAGCCGCTGCAGATGGAGTCCTACCGGGTCGGCAGCATTGCCTGGTCGATGCGCTATTTTGCCGACGGCCTGTTTACCAGGCGCGCCTTCCAGACCGCCGAAATTGCCGCCAAGGCGGTGCTTGATGAAGCGCTGACCCTGTATCCCCCCGACCAATGGGACATAGCTTACGGCTCGGCCGGCACCATCAACGCCGTGGCCGATGTGCTGGTGGCGGCAGGCTGGCCGGCAGGCACAGTGACACGCGAAGGCCTGGACTGGCTGCAGGACAAACTGCTGGCCGCGCAAAGCACCGACCGGCTGCGCCTGGCAGGCATGCGCGACGACCGCAAACCCATCATCGGCGGTGGCCTGAGCGTGCTGCGGGCACTGTTCGATCTGCTCGGCATCGAACGCCTGGAGCAGGCCAGCGGCGGCTTGCGCCATGGGCTGTTGCAGGACATGCTGGGGGCTGGCCAGCAGCAACACACCGATTTACGCGACCATGCCGTGGAACGCCTGGCCGCCAAATTTGGCGCCGATCCGGTGCATGGCAATCGCGTTGGCCGCATTGCCAATGCACTGTTCATCCAAATCGCCGCAGGCAGCGCGGTGCAGGAACGCGTCAGCCGCAAACTCACCTGGGCGGCGCAACTCCACGAAATTGGCGGCCACATTTCACACAGCGATTACCACAAGCACGGTGCCTACATCCTGGACAACACCGATGTCATGGGCTTTGCACTCACCGAATTGCACAAGCTCAGCCTGCTGGTGCTCGGGCACCGAGGCAAACTGCGCAAGCTGGATACCGATTTTGAAGACCAGCTGTTCATCCAGCAACTCCTGACGCTGCGCCTGGCGGTCGCGCTGTGCCATGCCCGGCGCGACCCTGACCTGACCAGCGTCAGCCTGCGCCAGGATGCCAGGAATGTTCGTCAATTCGTCCTGACGGTGGGCAGCGACTGGGCCCGCCTGTTTCCGCAATCCGCCTACTTGCTCAACGAGGAATGCGTGGCCTGGCAAAAAACGCCCTGGTCATTGCGCGTGGTCGAAGACTGAGCCGTCATAACGCGCCATCAGCGCGGCTTGCGCGCCATGCGGCACGCTGGCGGCGTCCGGCGAAACCCGGACGTAATGGCCATCGGGCTGCAGATCCCAGGCATCGACACCGTCATGCAGGTAGGCCACCAGACATTCATCGACCAAGCGCTGGCGTTGCTGCGAGTCAACAATGGGCCAGGCCAGTTCGACCCGGCGCATCATGTTGCGGTTCATCCAGTCGGCGCTGGACAGGTACAGCGCATCTTCGCTGCCGTAGCGAAAATAAAACACCCGCGAATGCTCCAGAAAGCGCCCGATCACCGAACGCACACGAATGTTGTCGGTGACCCCCGGTACCTGTGCCGGCAGCATGCAGGCGCCGCGCACGATCAAATCGACCTTGACCCCCGCCCGGCCCGCCCGGATCAGCGCATGAATCAAGTCCTCATCGGTCAGTGCGTTCATTTTGGCCACAATGCGGCAATCCTCCCCCGCAGCGGCGCGGGCGGCCAGGCCATTGATCATGACGATGAATTTGCGCTGCAAATCAAACGGCGCCAGCAGCACCTGGCTGAGCCTGGGCAGACGGCTGTGGCTGGCCAGGTGCACAAACACCCGCTCCATGTCCAGTGTCAGCGCCCGGCCGGCGCTCAGGTGGCTGATGTCGGTGTACAGGCGCGCCGTTTTGGGGTTGTAGTTGCCGGTCGACAAATGGCCGTAGCGCGCCAGGCGGCGGCCTTCACGGCGGGTGATGAGCATCATCTTGGCGTGGGTCTTGAGGCCAATCACACCGTACACCACCTGGGCGCCAATCGACTCCAGCATCTCGGCCCAGTTGATGTTGGCCTCTTCGTCAAAGCGCGCCTTCAGTTCCACCACCACCGTCACCTCTTTGCCACGCCGGACCGCTTCACGTAACAGGTCCATCAACTGCGAATCACTGCCGGTGCGGTAAATCGTCTGCTTGATCGCCAGCACCTGCGGGTCATATACCGCCTCGCGCAAAAAGTCGAGCACCCCGCCAAAACTCTCAAACGGCTGGTGAATGACCACATCGCCTTGCTTGAGACGCTCAAAAAAAGACTCGCCCGGCACCAGTTGCGTCGGGTAGCTGCCCTGGTAGGAGGGAAAACACAGTTCGGGGCGGCGCAGCAAGTCCACCAACTGGGTCAGCCGAACCAGGTTCACCGGACCCGCCACCCGGTACAGCGCCGGCTCCGGCAAGTCAAACTGCTGCAGCAAAAAGGACGATAAAAAATTCGAACACCCGGCCGACACTTCAAGGCGCACGGCCTCACCGTAGTGCCGGTATTCCAGGCCCTGGCGCAACGCCGTGCGCAAGTTGCTGACATCGTCTTCGTCCACCGCCAGGTCGGAATGGCGCGTCACCCGGAACTGCGAGAACTGGCCCACTGAACGCCCGGGAAAGAGCTCGGACAAATGCGCCCGGATCACGCTCGACAAGGAGACAAACACATCGCCCGGGCCCGCCACCCTGGGCGCCATGCGGATCATGCGCGGCAGCACCCGGGGCACTTTGACAATGGCAATTTCGTTGGCTCGGCCAAAGACGTCCTTGCCACCCAGGCGCACGATGAAATTGAGCGATTTATTGGCCACCTGGGGAAACGGGTGCGACGGGTCCAGCCCCACCGGAATCAGCAGCGGGCGCACTTCGCGCTCGAAGTATTGTTTGACCCAGCGCCGCTGCTCGGCATTGCGTTCGCCGTGCGAGATGATGCGAATGCCATTTTGGGCCAGCGTCGTCGTCAACACATCGTTGTACAGCGCGTACTGACGTGCCACCAGGGCATGGGCTGCTTCGGCCAGTTTGACAAAGGATTCCTGGGTGTAATTGCCCTTGTCGCCCTGGTTTTTAAAGGCAGACAAATGGGGCTCGGCCCGAACCTCAAAAAACTCATCGAGATTGGACGACACAATGCACAAAAAACGCAGGCGCTCAAGCAGCGGCACCTCCGGGCGGTAAGCCCAATCCAGCACCCGCGCATTGAACGCCAGAATGCTGTGGTCGCGGTCCAGCAGCACCACATCCTCTGAATTTTTTAAAACTTTTACCTGACGCGACAGTGAGGTCATGATGAGCTGCACCAATTTTTTTGAAAACGATTGTTTCAATTATTTGTTGATTTCATGACAGTGTCGTGACAATTCCCATTCCTGCTTTGAACCAGGCCAGCGGGCCTCAAGCCAGCGCCAGAAAACCCAGAATGTCAGCCAGATGTTGCTCAAAGTCGCTCAGGGCATGGTCGCCAGCGGGCAGCAGCTTGATGGTCACGCCCGGGTAATGGCCGCTCATCTCGCGCCAGTCCAGCACCTCGTCACCCCGGGCAATCACGGCAAAGTAGCGCTCCGGGCGGCTGATGCAGGCAACTTCCTGCGCCAGCAGTTCAGCCACATACGCCGGATCAAAGCTGAAGCTTTGCGCCGGGTCGTGCCACAGGGCGTTGTCACCGACAGAGGCGGCCAGGTCGCGCGCAGGGTGCACCGCCGGATTGAGCAGCACCGCCTTGCAGCCCAGGCGCTCGGCCAGCCAGGTGGCATAAAAGCCACCGAGCGAGGA
>NZ_JAMPXE010000157.1 GCF_023701345.1 Rhodoferax sp.
CGAATGGTCGCCGGTGACAAATCCAGGCCCGAGGCGCGCGACAAGGTGCGCGAACCCACGGGTTGACCGTCGGCAATGTAGCGTTCTACCAGCGCTTTGAGTAATAACTTGGCACGATCGTCGAGCATGATTTCATTTTAGTGATGTAATTTGCAAATGAAGTCCAAATTCCAGCATGTTGCCCTGGTCGGCAAATACCAGACCACTCCTGCGGGTGCCAGCGGCGCCAAGTCGCGCGCCGCCCTTGTGGCCGTGGCCCATTTTCTGGATGACCTGGGCTGCGATGTCGCCATGGAGCAGGATACCGCGCTCAACATGGGCATCTCTGACTACCCGGCTTTGAGTGTGGCACAGATTGGCAGGCAATGTGATCTGGGTCTGGTAGTGGGGGGCGATGGCACCATGCTCGGGATTGGCCGGCAGATGGCGCCTTACGGCGTGCCATTGATCGGCATCAACCAGGGTCGACTTGGCTTTATTACCGATGTGCCCTACGGCAGCTTTGCCACCAGCCTGGCGCAAATGCTGAGCGGGGCCTATGTGGAAGACCACCGCAGCCTGATGAGTGCCCAGGTGATGCGCGACGGTCATTGCGTTTACCAGGCCATGGCCATGAACGACGTGGTGGTGAATCGCGGTGCCACCGCGGGCATGGTGGAGTTGCGGGTCGAGGTGGACGGTCACTTCGTGGCCAATCAGCGCGCCGACGGTTTGATCATTGCCACGCCCACCGGCTCGACCGCTTACGCCCTGTCAGCGGGCGGCCCGCTGATCCACCCGTCCGTTCCGGGTTGGGTGATGGTGCCAATTGCGCCGCACACCTTGTCCAATCGGCCCATCGTGCTGGCCAACACGTCAAAAATCGCAATAGAGATCGTCTCTGGCCGGGATGCCAGCGCCAGCTTTGACACGCAATCACTTGCGGCCCTGCTGCATGGTGACCGCATTGAGGTCACGCGCTCGGAGCACCATGTGCGCTTTTTGCACCCGCAGGGCTGGTCCTACTTTGACACGCTGCGTGAAAAACTGCATTGGAACGAAGGAGTGGCTGCAACGTGAGCCTGAAACGCATGGTGCTGCGAGACTTTGTCATCGTCAGCGAACTTGAGCTTGAATTCGGCACCCGATTCACCGTCTTGACGGGTGAAACCGGTGCCGGCAAATCCATTTTGATCGATGCCCTGCAACTGGTGACCGGGGGCCGCGCCGATGCCACCCTGATCCGCGAAGGAGCCGGCCGCTGTGAGGTGAGCGCTGAATTTGACAGCCTACCCAGTGTGGCGCAATGGCTGGAAGAAGCCGGTTTCGAGGCCGACGCCACGCTGTTGCTGCGCCGCACGCTCGATGCGCAGGGCAAAAACCGGGCCTGGATCAACGGCAGCCCGGCCACCGCCACACAACTGCGCAGCCTGGGCGAACAATTGCTCGACATCCACGGCCAGCACGCCTGGCAAAGCCTGACGCGCCCGGAGGCGGTGCGCAGCCTGCTTGATGCCTATGCGCAGATATCCAGTGCAGGCACAGCAGAAAAATGGCACCTTTGGCGCGCCGCACAAAACCAACTGGCGCAGGCCCTGCAGTCACAGGATTCGCTGCTGCGTGAGCGCGAACGTCTGAGCTGGCAAATTGGCGAGCTCGACAAGCTGGCGCCCATGCCAGACGAGTGGCCCGAGCTCAACACCGAGCACACCCGGCTGTCCCACGCACAGGCCTTGCTCGATGCCGCCCAGGCTGCCGCGCTGACCCTTGACGAAGACGAAGGTAACGCACTGGGGCGCCTGAGCCGGGCCTGCCAGTTGCTGCAGCAGCAGGAACACCTGGAACCCTTTTTCAAAAACCTGACCGAGGTGCTGAGCTCAAGCCTGGCGCAAGTGCAGGACACGGCGCACGCATTGCGCAGTTATTTGCGCAAAACCGAACTGGACCCCCAGCGACTCGCCGCGCTGGATGAGCGCATGGGCCTGTGGCTGTCGCTGGCACGCCGTTACAAGCGCAGCCCGCACGAATTGCCGGAGTTGTTGGCGAGTTGGCAGCAAACCCTGGCTCAGCTCGACGCCAGCGCCGACGTGCAGGCGCTGGAAAAAGCCGTGGCATCGGCCTGGCAAGGCTATGCGCAAGAGGCCGGCCTGCTGACCCGGGCGCGCAAAAAAAGCGCGCCAGCACTGGCCCGTGCCATCACCCAGGCCATGCAGGGACTGGGTATGCAGGGCGGGCAATTTGAAGTCTGTTTGCAGACCGCCGAGCAGCCGCTGCAAAGCGGGCTCGAGGAGGTGACATTTTTGGTCGCAGGCCACGCGGGCAGCACGCCGCGCGCCGTCAACAAGGTGGCCTCCGGGGGCGAGCTGTCACGCATTGCGCTGGCCATCGCGGTCACCACCAGCCAGCTGGGAACCGCCCAAACGCTGATTTTTGACGAGGTGGATGCCGGCGTGGGCGGGGCGGTGGCCGAAACAGTGGGACTACTCATGAAACAGCTGGGCCAGGACCGCCAGGTGCTGGCAGTCACGCATCTGCCGCAGGTAGCCGCCTGCGCCGACCACCATTTGGTGGTACGCAAACAGCTTCAGGGCGACGTCACCCTGAGCTCGGTCACCCGCGTGGACACTGACGCGCGAGTGGCCGAGCTGGCCCGCATGCTGGGCGGAGAGCGCCTGTTGAGCAGCACGCTGGCCCATGCCCGGGAAATGCTGCAGACGCAGGGGAGCTGAAGCAACATGCCATTACCCTACAAAAAAATGCATCTGGTGTTGATCACGGGCATGTCGGGCTCAGGCAAATCGGTGGCTCTCAATGCGCTGGAAGACCTGGGTTTTTACTGTGTTGACAATTTGCCCCCTGAACTCCTGATGCCGCTGATCAAGCTGGAACGGGCCAATGAAGCCGGCCAATTGGCCATTGCCATGGACGTGCGCAGCGCAGCGTCGCTGCCGCTGGTTCCCAGTCAACTGGCGCAACTCAAGACCCAGGGCCTGCAGGTCGACTGCCTGTTTCTGGATGCCAGCACCGACACGCTGATGCGCCGTTTCTCGGAAACGAGACGGCGCCATCCCCTGTCCAAAACAGACACCCAGCAGCACAAAAACGACCAGCACCGGGCACTCGCCGAAGCCATTGAGCTTGAACGTGAACTGCTCAGCGAATTGCGTGCCGATGCCCATGTGATCGACTCCAGCATCATCCGCCCCACTCAGCTGCAAAGTTACGTCAAATCCTTCATCGATGCCCCCGGCGAGCAGCTGACCCTGGTGTTTGAGTCGTTTGCCTTCAAACGCGGCGTTCCCAACGATGCCGACTTTGTCTTTGATGTGCGCATGCTGCCCAATCCGCACTATGAACCGGGCCTGCGTGATCTCACCGGATGCGACCGCCCGGTGATCGATTTTTTGCAGCAACAGGCCGATGTGCAAACCATGCTGGAGCAGATCCACGATTTCCTGGCTCACTGGCTGGAGGCCATGGTGCACAACCACCGCAGTTATGTGACGGTCGCCATTGGCTGCACCGGCGGCCAGCACCGCTCGGTCTACCTGGTGGAGCAGTTGAATGCCTTGTTCGCGCCACGCTGGAGCACCCTCAAGCGGCACCGCGAAATGGCTGCGCACCAGACATCCTAAGACGTTTTCAGCATTTTCTTGATGGGTGCGGGCAAGCCCAGTTGCGCCATCTGTGCAACATCCACCCATTGCCCGTCCAGCGGCAGCGCCTGGCGTCCCGCCAGCCTGAGCAGCACCGGGTGCAGGTACAGATCCTTGTGCGTCAGCACATGCTTGAACGACGGCGCATCCCGCAGCGAATGCACCCTCTGCTGATCCACCACGGCCTGCAGGGTTTGCCGGTCCTCGAACAAGGGCAGGCAATACAAACCGGCCCAAACGCCGGGGGTGGGCCGCTGGCTCAGCCAGACCGCGCCATCGTCCGTCATCGCCCATAACAACCAGATCGACTGGGCACTGCGTTTGAGTTTGCGGGTTTTCAGCGGAAATTTTTCAGGGGTTCCCAAAGCCTGAGCAACACAACGTTCAGAAAGAGGGCAAACCGGGCAAGCCGGATTTTTGCTGGAACACAACGTAGCCCCGAGGTCCATCATGCCCTGGGTGTAGCGTGCCATGTTGCGCAACAAATGGTCTTTCGGCAGTAACCCGGTCGCCAGGTCCCACAAGCGGCGCTCGTTCGCGGCCAGTGCCAGATCATCGGCAAACCCCAGGTAGCGGGTCAGCACCCTTTTGACATTGCCATCCAGAATGGCCACCCGCTCGCCAAAACACAGGGCGGCAATGGCGGCGGCGGTGGAGCGCCCAATGCCCGGCAGGGTTTGCAATTGCTGGGCCGAGCGCGGAAACACACCGCCATGCAAGGCCACCACGTCCTGCGCGCAACGGTGCAGATTGCGAGCGCGGCTGTAGTAGCCCAACCCGGCCCACAAATGCAGCACCTCATCAAGTGGCGCCCAGGCCAGCGCCTGCACGTCAGCAAAGCGTGCCACAAAGCGGGCAAAGTAGGCTTGTACTGTGACCACTTGCGTTTGTTGCAGCATGATTTCCGAGAGCCAGACACGGTACGGATCACGCGTGTTTTGCCAGGGCAAATCGTGGCGGCCCGATTGCGCCTGCCAATGCACCACTTGCGATGCCAAAAAACCGTCCATCAGAAATTCCTCACAAAAATCATCTCAGGGCTTTTGACAGGTGGCACAGTAAAAAGTGGAGCGCTGGCCCTGCTTGATCAGGCGCACCGGGCTGGCGCACACATGGCAGGGCAGGCCGGCGCGCCCATAGACCATGGTCTGAAGCTGGAAATAGCCCGCCTGGCCACTGGCGCTGGAGAAATCGCGCAGCGTGCTGCCACCCAACTCAACGGCTTGCCCCAGCACTTTCACGATGGCGGCATGCAGCCGCGCGACCCTGGTCCGGCTCAGCCGTGCGGCGGCCACGGTGGGGCGAATCCCCGCCAGAAACAGCGCCTCGGACGCATAAATATTGCCGACCCCCACCACCGCTTCACCGGCCAGCAGCACCGATTTGATGGCGGATTGGTGGCGTTTGAGCCGGGCCTGAAACCCGGTCACATCAAAAGCATCCGACAAGGGTTCCGGCCCCAGGCGCCCCAGCAGCTTGTGCGCCACCGGATCAGCCAGACTGTCAACGTAAACCACGGCACCAAAACGGCGTGGATCATGCAAACGCAATGTGCCTTGCGTGGTGACCAGATCAAAGTGGTCATGCGCACCCGCCGCCGGCAGCACCGGGGCAAAGCGCAGACTGCCCGACATGCCCAGATGCACCAGCAAAACGCCCTGGTCAAACTGAAGCAACAAATACTTGCCGCGCCTGCCCACCGAGCGCACACGCCGGCCCGGCAAGCGATCCGGGTCGCAGCCCAGCGGCCAGCGCAGGGGTTTGCCAAGCCGCACCGCCTGCACGGTGGCGTTTTCTATGGCATGGGCAAAACTGCGCCGGGTCACTTCTACTTCGGGTAATTCAGGCATGGCCTTCTTCTTATCTGACGGACATGAATTATTATGACCACATGCGTCATTCCTATCGCCTCCTCTTTTCCCTGCTGACCGCCTGCTGGGTCAACGTTCATGCGCAGACACCCGTCCCGACCGAAACTCCAGCCCAAAGTTCGGCCATGGACAGTGCGCTCTTCTACCAACTTTTGCTCGGCGAACTCAACGTCCAGGCGCAAGAACCCGCTGTGGCTTTTTCCTTGCTGCTGGATGCGGCGCGCAAAACCGGTGACGAAGCCCTTTTCAGGCGGTCGGTACAAATCGCCTTGCTTGCGCGCTCGGGGGAATCGGCATTGCAGGCTGCCAAAGCCTGGCAACAAAACGTTCCGGCCTCGCAGGAGGCAGTCCGTTATGTGCTGCAGATTTTATTGAGCCTGAACCGCCTGGCTGACACCCAGGAGCCGCTCAAACGCATGCTGGCGCTGACACCCAGGCAGGAACGTGCTGCCACCATCTGGGCCATCCCGTCGCTGTATGAACGCGCCAGCGACAAAAAACTCGCCGTGACGGTCGTTCAAAAAGCCCTGGCGCCCCTGCTGAATGAGCCGGCCCTTGGCGCCACAGTTTGGGCGACGCTGGGGCGCTTGTGGCTCAGTGCGGGCAATCCGGTGGCGGCCCTTGATGCGGCCAAAAAGGGCCAGAATTTTCGTGAGCACCAGGATCATCCGGCCTGGTTGGCCCTGAGCCTGATGCGCGTCGATGTGCCCAAGGCCGAAGATCTGGTGAAAAACCATTTGGCGAATCAGCCCAGCACAGAATTTCGCATGGCTTATGTACAAACGCTGCTGCTGGCCAAACGCCATACGGAAGCCATTGCCGCACTGCAACACATCAGTAAGCTGCATCCCGCCTATGCCCCGGCCTCGCTGCTGCAAGGTGCGGTGCACATGGAAATGCGCCAATGGGACAGCGCGCAAACCAATTTTTTGCACTACCTGGAACTGATGCAGGCCGAAACAGCGGGACAAGCCACGGCACCGGCTCCCCGTGGCCTGTCGCAAGCCTACCTGTCGCTGGCGCAAATTGCGTTGCAACGCCAGGACCTGTCACAAGCCCAGGACTGGTTGCAACGCGTGGACAATCCGGACGACCTGTTGCCCGCCCAACTCCGGCGCGCCAGTCTGCTGGCCCAGCAAGGCCAGCTGGAGGATGCACTGACGCTGATCCACAGCCTGCCCGCGCGCTCGGCCACAGAGTTGCAGCTCAAGCGCAGCACCGAAGTGCAAATTTTGCGCAATCA